>CACGMX010000001.1 GCA_902574405.1 uncultured Prochlorococcus sp.
TTATATTTCCTATAATGCTGTTTAGAAGGAATCCCATCAATAAAAACGACTTGTGATGCTACAGGGTCACTACCTTGAATATGACTTATATCATAACCTTCAATTCTTTTAGGTTGTTCGCTTAATTCAAGTATTTGGGCAAGATCATCAATTGATGATTCATTATCTTGTATCCCATTTAATATTCTATCTAATTCCAATTTCGCATTCTTTAAAACCATTTCTACAGTTTCATGTTTTTTATTTCTTTTAGGGATTAAGATTTTTACTTTCTTTTTTCTTAGCTCCGTTAACCAATCCTCTATGGTTGCTTGTTTTGGAAGGTTATATTGAATAAGAATTTCTGATGGTATTTCTACAGGTTCAACATTCATATAATGCTCTTCTAATATTTTTTGTAAAATAAGATTTTCATCTTCATTATTTAATTTTTGACTATAGCCAATTCTCCCAATGAGCTTACCAGATCTCATTTGGAAAATTTGTATACTAGCTACATTTTTTTTTGAAACTATACCAAAGATATCTCTATTAATTGAAGAATCTGGTATTGATATTTTTTGTGATTCAGTTAATAATTTTAAACCTGAAATTTGGTCCCTTATTTTTGCTGCATTCTCATAATCTAAATCATTTGAAAATTGCAGCATTTTGTTTTGTAAAAATATTTCTAAGTCATCATTTCTTCCCTGAAATATCATAGATACTTGTTTCATTATTTTTTTATAATCGTCAGATGATATAACTTCTTGGCAAACACCTGGACATCTTCCTATTGAATAATTCAAACAAGTTCTATCTTTATAGACTGGCATTGGTCTTTGTCTAAGTGGAAATATTTTTTTTATCGTAAATAATGTTCTCCTTAATAATCCGACATCAACATAAGGTCCATAATATCTATCTAAATTATTTCTATTTCTTCTTCTTCTTGTAATAAATATTCGAGGATATTTTTCACTCCAAGTTATACAAAGATATGGATATTTTTTATCATCCTTTAAAAGAATATTAAAGTATGGTTTGTTTGTTTTAATTAAATTTGACTCTAAATTTAATGCTTCATATTCGCTATCTGTGACTATTATTTCTATTTCAGTTATTTGACGAACCATCAAACTTAATCGAGGAGTTAAATCTGAATAATTATTGAAATAACTACTTACTCTACTGCGTAGTTTCTTAGATTTACCGATATAAAGTAAGTTATTATCAATATCTTTAAAAAGATAACAACCAGATGACTTTGGAATTTCGGATAATCTTGATTTTAATAACTCCTTATTATTAATTAATTTATATTCAATTTTAAAATTATATTTGTTATTTATTTTTTCGATAGAGGAATTACTCATTTATAATGATTAACCTCCATAATTCCAGCCAGTTGAAGATAAATTTAGTGAGTCAACATCATTATTCAGATAAGCAGATTGAACCTCTCCTACAAAAACGGTATGGTCTCCATGCATAACACTTCCAACAACATTACATTCAACACCACCAACACTATCAACTAAAATAGGCAATCCAAGCTGACCTAAATTAAATTCAACAGATTCAAATCTACCTCCTAATGCTTTTTGAGGTTTAAAGAAAACAGCTGCTAGATCCTTTTGATCACTTTTGAGCACATTTAATGAGAACTTATTGGTTGACTTTATTATTTCATGACTAGAACCCTCTGCTCTAACAGCCATTACAACTAATGGTGGGGTGAAAGAACCTTGAGTCACCCAACTTGCAGTAAATCCATTGACTTCATTTTTATCCTCGTCTCTAACGCCACAAATAAATAATCCGTGAGGTATTTTTCTTAATAAGATTTTTTTTGCTTCTAGATTTAATGTCATAATTGATTTATCTAATAATCTTATTTTAACTAAATTTCTTATTCGATCATAATAAATTCATGAAAATTCTTTATCCAGGTACATTTGATCCTTTAACAAATGGGCATCTTGATTTAATAGAAAGGGCTGAAAAAATATTTGGCAATCTAGTAGTTGCTGTTTTAGAAAATACCTCTAAAACACCAACATTTAATCTTGAAAGAAGAATAATACAAATAAAAAATTCTCTTTCTCATTTATCTAATATTGAAGTTATTTCTTATTCTGGTCTAACAGTTGATTGTGCAAATGAGCTAAAAGCTAATCTTATTCTTAGAGGATTAAGAGCAATGAGTGATTTTGAGTATGAACTTCAGATTGCTCATACAAATAAATCTCTTAATAATGATATTGAAACTATATTTTTATCGACAAATACAAATTATAGTTTTCTTAGTAGTTCTTTAGTAAAAGAAGTTGCAAAATTTGGTGGTGAAATTAATCACATGGTACCCCCCTCTGTTGAGAGGGATTTAAAAGAATATTTTAAATAATATTTTTGTTAACAAGATTTCAAGTAATAAAGATCATGTAATAATTTAAAAGCTTTTTCTTTATCAATTATATTAGAATTTTGGATAATGCTTATAATTATTGGCTTTTCATTTTTATATAAAAAGCCAGATAATGCAAAGACATTTGAAAGAGTCCCAGTTTTACCAAAAAACTTTCCAGACAATTCACTATTTACAAATCTTTTAGCTAATGTTCCTCTCACTCCCGTAATTGAAAGTGTAGATTGATAAGCTTTAAAATCATTAAAATATCTCATTTTATCTAAAAACATTACAACTAACTTTGTTGTAATTTTATTTTTTCTAGACAATCCACTAGCATCTGCAAAGTATGCATTAGTTGCTGGGAGGCCTTTATTTTCAAGCCATCTTTTCAATTTTATATAGTTATTATCGTTCCATGTATTTGAGGCATTTTTAAAAAGAGATTCAGCTGTAAAATTATGGCTTTCAGAATTTATTAGAGTTAATAATGAAAGAATTGGAGTTGAATATACTTTATTTATCTCTTTAATATTTTTTAAATAAAAAGTTTTTTCTGAATCAAAAAAATCTATATATATTTTTGAATTTGGAAATTTATTTTTTAAATAATTTTTAATAAAATTTTTTAATGCATAAATATCGTCATATTTATTGTGATTACTTTCTATTGCAAGAGATGTAATTGGAGATCCATATTCGTAAAGTTTATCTTTATTTGTCCAACCATTAGGCCAATATAATTTTGAATCAATTTCTAAAATATTAAAGTTAATAATTTTATTTTCTTTAACATTTGAAATTAGTTCGATTATATCTTCATAATTAAGATCTGGATCACCTTGACCGTGTAAATAATAATCGTTTTTATTTTTAAATAAGGAAGTTTTTAAATTATTATTTAATTTATATTTACTTAAAACATAAGCCGATGAGAATAATTTTTGGTTAGATGCTGGCAGCCTTGGAACATCCTCATTGTAGGAACTTATTATTTCCCCTTTATTATTAATAATTGATACACTAAAAGAATCATCAAGTGTTTGATTCAATAAAGCATCATAAGTAGGACATATTTTGTTTTTAGTAATTATTCCCGGGAAATTAAAATAAATACTATTCAAAACAGTTATTTTATGATTTGCTAGTAAATATCTTATTAAGAAAGGAGATGTTACTAATACAAGAACAATAAAGAAAAATGAATATATTTTTTTTATCACATTCAATCTATAAATTTACAAAAATAGATTCATTGTCGGGTTTAATTTCAAATTCTTTTTTAAAAAAATATCTTTTATTTTCTTCTTTGAAAAGCAACCAGTTATTTGGATAAATATGCATAAGAGCAGCTTTATTTAATGGCTGCAGAAAATAGATATTTTTCCATGTTTTGACAAAGTTTTTACGTCGCTCTCTAATAACACTTCCTATGCCAATATTGGCATCTTCAAATTTTGGATTTAATGAATAATGCGTACCTTGATAATTATCAGACATTGGTTCAAATGAATCGAAATCATATGGCTGAGGTAGTATCGATATCATTGCACTATCAATATTATTTATATTATTTGATTGATTAAATGATTTAAAAGTAAAGATTTTATCTCTGATATCTGGATAGTCTCTTTGAGCCAAAGCCACAGCACCTTGATCAGCAAATGTTATGAATACATTATTATTTTTAGACAATATCTTGTAGATAGTTATTCCAATTCTATTAAACTTCAATCCTTCAAAATTAAATTCTATAGTAAATCTTTTATTTGAATCTAATAAACTTGGGATAATTGCATCCTCCATATTCTTAAGAGATTCATTTAAATCTTTAGGTAGTATGTAATTGGTTGCCATTAAAATTTGTCAATACATATTTGAATAAGTTCTAAAAATTTATCTATTTCTGACTTATTGTTTATTGAACCTAAAGTAACACGAATATTTGAATATAGTTCATCATCTTTTAAACCGATATTTTTAAGTGTTGAGCTAGGTTTCCCAGATGAGCTTGAACAAGCACTTCCACTACTTATGGCTATTTTATTTTCTGACATGAAATTAACAATCTTATAGGCCCTTATAGGGGCAAATAGTTTATTTAATAGTAGAAAAGAAATATGACTGGGAAGTCTATGGTTAATACTACCGGTAATCTTTATATGATTATTATCTTTAATTTTTTGAAAAAAATAATTTTTGAGTTTATTAATATTATTAGAAGGAAATTCAGTTATGTAATCATATAATTTTATTTTTCCTTCAATATTCTTTAATGATTCATACATTCCAGCGATTAATGGCAAAGCTTGTGTACCTTGTCTAATTGAAAATTCCTGAGTAAGTGATATGTCATTATTTTTTAAAATTTGTCTAGACTTTTCTTTTGTTAAAAGAATACCGATCCCTTTTGGACCTCCAAATTTATGAGCGGATAAACTTAAAAAATCACATTTAAGATCCTTCCAACTGAATATTCCATTACTTAATATTTGAGTTCCATCTAAATGAAACATTATATTTAATTCTTCACATTTGGAACCAATAAATTGGACAGGTTGTATTGTCCCAATTTCACTTTGTCCCCAAATAATTGATACAAGCTTAGTATCATTGTTTAAAAATTTTTCGATATTAGAAATATTTAAAATTCCATCATTATTTACCGTCCATTCGTAAATATCCCAATTTTGTTTTCTTAGTTTATTAGCACAAATAATTGTTGCTTGATGTTCAACATTTGAAATAACAACCCTACCATTTTTAAAGTTCTCATAAATATTATTAAATACAATATTTGTCGATTCCGAAGAACCAGATGTAAAAATTATATCCTCTGGATCTGCTTCAAATATATAAGCAATTTTAGATCTAATTTTTTCAAGATATGTAGAGCATTTTATCCCTAGCTCATATGTAGATGAAGGGTTATGCCAATAATTCCTATAAGTTGAATTAATTATATTTAAAACATTCTCAGATAATGGAGTTGTGGATGCATTATCTAAATAAATAAAATTATTTTCCATTAATTTACTAACATTGATCCTGAGAAAACCTTTTTAGCATTACCAGTCATCATTACTTCACAATCGTCTTTTGACCAATCAATTTTAAGATTACCTCCTGGTAAGGTTACTATGGTTTGTGAATTACAAAGGCCTAATTTATAAGCTGCCACATGGATAGCACAGGCACCTGTTCCACAAGCTAAGGTTGGTCCTGCACCCCTTTCCCATACTTTTACTTTAATATTATCTCTATTTAAAATTTGACAAAAATGCACATTAGTTTTTTCAGGAAATAATTCATTTTTTTCAAATATAGGACCAAGGCTGTAAAGAACAATTGACTCTATGTCTTTTACAAAGAATATTAAATGAGGATTTCCCATGCCTACGGCATAACCCATATTATTAAAATCTTTCTCAATAAATTCGTGTGAAGGAATTGAATTTATTTTTTTTTCAATTTTTGTTGGAATATTTTGACATTCTAAAATTGGAACTCCCATTTTTACTGTAATTTCGTCATTTATATATTTTGCAATTTTTAAACCTGCTTTAGTCTCAATTTTATATTCTATATTTTTATTATTTATTGAATCATTTACGTGGAGATACTCAACTAAACACCTAATTCCATTTCCACACATTTGTGCTTCAGAACCATCAGAATTAAAAATTATCATTTTTGCATAATTATCTTCATTAGGTTCTTCTATAAAAATCACACCATCTGCTCCAACACCAAATTGCCTGTTGCAAATTTTTTTTATATCAAATATTTTATTTGTCTTGTAATTTTTATATAATTCATTTCCTCTAGAATCTATTATCACGAAATCATTTCCGTTACCTTGATATTTTTCAAAAGTTATATTTTTCATTTGTAATTCATATATCTTAAATTTTAATTATAAATTATTGCTTTTAACAATCTATTTCTATTTTATACAATGGATATTAAAATATTAATTTAACAAATAAAAATTAAGTGATTTCTTCCGATAAACAATATGTGGCTGATACCAATTTATATAATCCATCTGAAATAGAAAAAAAATGGCAGTCAATATGGACAGAAAACTATTTATACAAAACCGATGAATTAACTGAGAATAGCGATAAATTTTATGCGTTATCAATGTTTCCCTACCCTTCAGGAAACCTTCATATGGGACATGTTAGGAATTATGTTATTACAGACTTAATAGCTCGATTCCAAAGGTTTAAGGGTAAATCAGTCTTACATCCAATGGGTTGGGACGCTTTTGGTTTGCCTGCTGAAAATGCTGCGATTGAAAGAGGAATTAGTCCAAGTGTCTGGACTAAAAAAAATATTTCTCATATGAAGTCACAATTAAAGCTTTTGGGACTATCAGTTGATTGGGATAGGGAATTTGCAACATGTGATGAAAATTATTATATTTGGACTCAATATCTATTTTTAGAGTTATACAAGGCAGGTCTTGTATATCAAAAGGAATCAGAAGTTAATTGGGATCCTATAGATAATACAGTCTTAGCGAATGAACAAGTTGACTCAGAGGGTAAATCTTGGAGATCTGGGGCAGTAGTTGAAAAAAAACTATTAAAGCAATGGTTTTTAAGAATTACTAATTATGCGGATGAGTTATTGAACGATTTAGAAAAATTAGATAACTGGCCAGAAAGAGTAAAAATAATGCAAGATAATTGGATTGGAAAGTCAATTGGTGCAAATATTAATTTCAATATCAATACCAATCCAGAAAAGAAAATAACTGTATTTACAACAAGGCCAGATACTTTATTTGGAGTTACTTATTTAGCAATTTCTGTTAATCATTCATTAATTAAAAAAATTACTGATCAAGAAACCATACAAGATATAGAAAATCTTAAACAATATTTGAAAAATAATAAAAATAATGAACTTGAAAAAATTGGAATAAAAACTAGCTTAGTAGCAATAAATCCAGTTAATTCTGAACCTATACCTATTTGGGTGGCTAGTTATGTTCTTGATGAATACGGTACAGGTGCTGTTATGGGTGTACCTGCTCATGATTTAAGGGATTTTGAGTTTGCTAAGAAAAACAATATAGATATTAAACAGGTAATAGTAAAGGATAAAAGTGAACAAAGTAAGAAGGTTGATAATGCTTATGTAGAAAATGGATATCTAATTAATTCAAATCAATACAATGGTATAGCAAATACTATTGCTAAATTAAAAATTGCAGAGGAGGGAGTAAATAATGGATGGGCCGAAAATAAAATTCAATATCGTTTAAGAGATTGGTTAATATCTAGACAAAGATATTGGGGATGTCCGATACCCATCGTTAATTGCCAGAAATGTGGAGCTGTTCCTTTAAACCAATCGGATTTGCCTGTTTCATTACCAAAAGATATAGAAATCTCCGCTAACAAGATTAATGCTTTAGGTAATAATAATAATTGGATAAATACAACATGTCCAAAATGTGGAATATCGGCAAGAAAAGAAACTGATACTATGGACACTTTCATGTGTTCATCTTGGTATTTTTTAAGATACCCATCATCAAAATGTTCAACTAAGCCATTTGAAAAGAATGAAATTAATAAGTGGTTACCTGTAGATCAATATGTTGGAGGAGTAGAACATGCAATATTGCATTTGTTATATGCAAGATTTTTCACTAAAGCTTTGCGAGATAATGAACTATTTGATATTGATGAACCTTTCAAAAAACTATTAACGCAAGGAATGGTTCAGGCTGCAGCCTATAAAAACAATAAAACTGGTAAATATGTTTCTCCTTCCGATATTACTGACTTATCAAATCCTACAGATCCAATTGACAATACCAAACTCGAAGTTCTTTTCGAGAAGATGTCTAAGTCAAAATATAATGGAATAGACCCTGAATCAGTAATTAAAAAATATGGAGCAGATACAGCAAGAATGTTTATATTATTTAAAGCACCGCCAGAAAAAGATTTAGAATGGGGAGATACAGATGTTGAAGGTCAATTTAGATTTTTAAGTAGGATTTGGAAGCTTTATATAAATTGTGCAAAAGATATAAATAGTAAATCTAATTCCTATCCAGATAAAGAAAAAAGTTTAATAAAGTCAATGAATATAGCTATAAAAGAAATTTCAAATGACATATTAAATAACCAATTTAATACTGCGATTTCAGAACTAATGAAGTTTTATAATTCATTATCAAATTCCATTTATGACGTAAACAATAATTTAAAAATTGATGCTTTAAAAACATTTTGTATTTTATTGGCTCCATTTGCACCTCATATTGCAGAAGAAATATGGCATCTTATAGGATTTAAAAAATCTGTGCATTTAGAACACTGGCCTTCATTTAATGACGAAGCACTAAAGGAAGATTCATATGAACTAGTAATACAAGTGAATGGAAAAGTTAGAGACAAAGTAAATATTAATAATGATATGAGTGAAGATCAAATTAAAGAATTGACTCTTAAAAGACCTAACATTTTAAAATGGACTCAAGATAAGGAAATAAGAAAAATAATTATTGTTAAAGGAAAAATTATGAATATTGTTGTTTAAGAATTTATTTTTTGAAAAACTAATGAATTTGGATTTGACCAATCGCCCTTTACTAAATAATTATCATTACCAAAACACATTTCACGGAGTATGAAAAATATAGATTCACTCACTGAATTATCAAATAATGATGTTATGTCATTTATAGAATATTCTCCACCTTCATCTAATAAATTACTTACTTTTTGTTGATAATCAATAATATTTGCGGCTGCTTTCTTTCCAGCTTCAACTCCAGGTTGATCATATGCATTTATATTTACCAATTCAGCGTAGAAGGATACAGCCCTTTCAAATAAAGCGATTAAGGCGCCTAGTGAAAAACCATTTAACTTTTCTAACGTAATAGTGATACTTTGCCTGTTTTCACTAGAGAGTGCTGATCTGGTTCCTTGCAAAAAACCAGAAAGATATTCTTTTGGATTCTCTTTTTCATCAAAAATATTAGTAGATGGAGAATCTAATAATTCAATAAAAATACAAAAGAAATTATCAATACCATCTCTCAGTTGCTGAACATAAGCATGTTGATCTGTAGATCCTTTATTACCAAAAACGGAAATACCTTGATTAACTACTTCACCATTCCTATTAAATTTCTTTCCTAATGATTCCATTACTAATTGCTGGAGATATTTACTAAATACCTGTAACCTATCTCTATAAGGTAATACGACCATATCTCTCTTTCCAATACCATCCCCAGTTAAATACCATGCAGATGATAATAATGCAGCTGGATTATTTTTAAAATCACTTATACGTGTGGCTTCATCCATTAATGATGCACCTCTAATAAATTCAGATATATTTTCATTGATAAGAGCTAATGGAAGTAATCCCACAGAGCTTGTAATACTAGTTCTTCCTCCAACCCAATCTTGCAAATTAAATATTTTTAGCCAATTTTCAGAAGTGGCTTTTTTAAATAACTTACTATCTTTCATAGTTATAGCTATAGCATTAGAATTCCATTCAAGAGAATTGTTATCGCAGTGACTTTTAATAATTTCCATAGCAATTCTAGGTTCAGGAGTACCACCTGATTTGCTTACTACTACAAATAATGTTGTTGATAATTTTTCAGATAACTCTTCTAACTTTTCGCTAATTAAAAAAGGATCAACATTATCGATATAAGAAAAATTTAAGCCACTAGAACACTTCTGCAGTGACTCTGTAATAAGTAATGGTCCTAACCCACTTCCACCAATTCCTATCCATAGAACATCAGTATACTGCTGATTATTCTTATTCTTAATATCTCCATTTAAAATTTGTTTTCCAAATTCGCAGATTGCATTAATATCTGCTCTAATTTCCTCTCCTATTTTTGAAGAGGGTGAAATTGATGGATTTCTAAGCCAATAATGTCCAACTTGTCTATTTTCATCAATATTTGAGATTGCACCATTTTCTAATTCTTTTATTGATGAAAAAACATCTATAAATTTATCTTCTAAATTTTTTATCTCTTTACTTTTGAAATTAATTTTGCTTATGTCTATCCAAATATTTAATTTTTTATCAAACCAAAGATAATTACAAAATTTATCCCAAGAGTTTAAATCTCCATTCATTTTATATATTTGTTCTTTTATTTATTATTCAATTATATCTATACGAATAGTACATAGATTTGAATCATTTAAATTTGTTTAAATTATTATCTTCAAATAAATATGTTTTTGAATATAAACAATTAAAATTGAGGGTTTTTTTTATTTCATATGAATTTATCATTGGATAAAATTAAAAACTTTGGATAGATCATTTAATTACATAATTTCGCCTGAGATATCTGAATTTAGGAGATTTTCCCCAAAATTAAAAATAGGTGTACTTGCTTCTGGGAAAGGAACAAACTTTCAGGAATTAATTAATCTCTCAGAAAAAGGAGAATTAGACATAGATATAAAAGTTCTAATAACTAACAAAGATGATGCAGGTTGTATAAAAAGAGCTGTAAGTAAAAAAATACCTCACAAAATTATAAGAGGCAAAGACTTTCTGAATAAGGAGGCATTTGAATTAGAAGTTGTAAATACTTTAATTCATTACGATGTTGAACTTGTTGTTATGGCAGGCTGGATGAAAATTGTTACTCCATTTTTTATTAATAAATTTAAGAATAAGATAATAAATATTCACCCTTCATTACTTCCAGCATATAAAGGTGGTTCTGCGATAAAGGACTCTATATTACATGGTTCAAAAATAACTGGTTGTTCCGTACATTTTGTTGAAGAGGAGGTAGATAGTGGATCATTGATAATGCAAGCAGCATTGTCAATAAGAAATGATGATGATTTTGAATCACTTTCCAAAAGAATACAAATGCTTGAGCATAAAATCTTACCTCACTCAATCTCACTTGCTGGTTTTTTGATAAGAAGTAATTTTATGGAAAATTATTAGTTAAATCAAGACCTTCATCCATTGAAAATCCACTGATAATATTTAAATTTTGAATTGCTTGACCCGTCTGACCTTTTAACAAATTATCAATTACAGATAATATAATTATTCTTCCATTTCGATTATCAACCTTAACAGAAAGTAAAATTTGGTTTGTATTTTTAACCCATTTTGTTGATGGGAATGTATCTACAGGTAAGATTTTAATATTTTTAAAATTTCTATAATAATTATCAAGAAGAATTCTACAGTCATCAGAAGTTAATCCTGGATCTCTTAATCTCCCATATATAGTCGAATGCATACCTCTTGAGATTGGGACTAAATGAGGTGTAAAAAGCAGTTCAATTTTATTTCCAGAAATTAAAGATGCCACTTGCTCGATCTCTGAGGTATGTCTATGGTTTATCAATCCATATGCTGATAGACCTTCTCCACATTCAGATAAGAGTAGCTTTTGGTTTGGTTCTCGACCACCTCCAGAGGTTCCGCTTTTAGAGTCAATAACTATACCTTCATTTTCAATAATTCCTTGAGAGAGATAAGGAGCTAATGGAATAAGAGCAGATGTTGGATAGCATCCTGGACAGGCAATTAATCTTCCTTTTGAAATGGCTTCTTTATTTATTTCAGGAAGACCGTAAACTGCCTCTTTACATAAATCATCATCATTCCTTTTATAAATAGCAGCTTCTTTGGAATATACTTTTTTCCATTCATCTAAGGACTTATATCTATAATCAGCAGATAAATCAATAACTTTAAGTCCTCTATCTAATAACTTTCTTGCCAATGTTGAAGATAAGCCATTTGGTAAGCAAAGCAATGCAACATCAGCATTTTTTGAAATATTATCAACTGAAATTTCTTCTATATAAGGATCATTATCTAGATAAATAAAAGGGAAATTATCATTCCACTTTGATCCAGATGTTTTATTACCTCCTAAAAATGAAATTTTGTATTTTTTATTTTTCTTTAAAAGATTTACCGCTTGAATACCGCCGTAACCTGTAGCACCTACTATTGCAACATTCATTTCTTTGAATTGGCAGACTTTGAGATAGGATTATAAAGTGTTGAATTTAAGGTAACTAAAACACTATTTTTCTATATTGATAGGAATAATGAAAGAAACAAGTCCCAAATCAAATAATGGAACAATTTTGGATATAAATGAATCTTTTAAAATTGAATTTGATCCTATCAGTGATGCGTTGGCAGCCATAAGAAATGGCGAATGCATAATTGTTGTAGATGATGAGAGAAGAGAAAATGAAGGAGATTTAATATGTGCGGCTCAGTTTGCAACTCCACAGCAAATTAATTTTATGGCTACTGAGGGACGTGGTCTTATATGCCTAGCCATGCAAGGCGAAAAACTTGATTCTTTAGATTTACCATTAATGGTAGATAGAAATACAGATGAAAATCAAACAGCTTTTACGATTTCAATTGATGCTGGACCTGAAAATAATGTTACTACTGGAATTTCTGCTGAAGACAGGGCAAAGACTATTCAAGTTGCTATAAACCCAAATACAAAACCCGATGATTTGAGAAGGCCAGGACATATTTTTCCATTAAGAGCTAAGAAAGGTGGAGTATTAAAAAGAGCAGGTCATACTGAAGCAGCAGTAGATATTGCGGCAATGTCAGGTCTTTATCCCGCTGGAGTGATTTGCGAAATACAAAATCCTGATGGTTCCATGTCAAGACTTCCACAACTTAAAGAGTATGCAAAACAGTGGGGAATGAAATTAATATCTATAGCTGATTTAATTAGTTATCGTTTTCAAACTGAGAGATTTGTATTTAGAAAATCTGATGCGGTACTTCCAAGTATTTTTGGTAATTTCAAAGCTTATGGATATGTTAATGAACTTGATGGTTCAGAGCACGTTGCATTAGTTAAACAAAAATCATCAAAATTAAGCGAACCTGTTCTAGTAAGAATGCATTCAGAGTGCTTAACTGGCGATGCTTTTGGATCATTACGTTGTGATTGCAGACCCCAGTTAGAGGCGGCTTTATCAAGAATAGAAAAGGAGGAGGAGGGAGTTGTTGTCTACTTGAGACAAGAAGGTAGAGGTATTGGTCTAATAAATAAATTAAAAGCTTACAGTTTACAGGATGGTGGATTAGACACAGTAGAAGCTAATGAAAAATTAGGTTTTCCAGCTGATCTCAGAAATTATGGAGTTGGAGCACAGATATTAACCGATCTAGGGATTAAAAAGCTAAAATTACTTACAAATAATCCTAGAAAGATTGCTGGATTAGGTGGGTATGGAATTGAGGTTATTGAGAGAGTTCCATTAGTAATTTGTCCAAACGATAATAATGCAGAATATTTGAGTGTAAAAAGAACGAAATTAGGGCACATGATAGATGAAGATAATCCTAATTCTAGAAATATCGATCCATTTATATCAATTTTTCTAGATGGAAAATATAAAACTATTGATCTAGTTCCAATAAGAAATAATGTTATTAAATTTTGTGGAGATAAGAACATTAATATTAAACTAGAAAGTACTCCAAGATTATTAGCTTTTTGGAATCGACCAAAATTAGTGTGGAGAATTTTGCATGATCATAATAGAACCAATTCCAATATTAATGATGAAGAAATAAAGAATATAGAACTATTTATTCAGTTTTTATCAAATTATGAAAATAGTTCAAAGATTGGAATTATCGTTTCTAGAAACATTGAACAGGCATTACACCCAAAAAGTAGCATCAAATTAATCAATACTAAATTTACTATTAATAATGAAATCTTATATTCATCTACAAGAAAATTTAATTTAGATAAAGAGACATTTAGTATTGTTTTTGAAAACTAAGTTACTATTTTAACGTTGCTTTTAAAATTTTTGAACCATTAGTTAGCTTTAATACTACATCCATGTCATCAGTCCTACCAAAAACAGTATGAACTCCATCAAGATGAGGTTGTGGTTCATAAACTATGAAAAACTGACTGCCACCTGTATCCTTTCCTGCATGAGCCATAGAAAGTGAACCTTTCAAATGTTTTTTGGAATTAATTTCACATTTAATATTATATCCAGGTCCACCAGTTCCAGGCATGCCAGTTGCTCCATCACGAGTATTTGGACATCCACCCTGAGCCATAAATCCTGGAATAACTCTGTGAAATGCTAGACCATTATAAAAACCATCACTTATTAAATTCGTAAAGTTTTTAACTGTATTAGGGGCGTCGTCAGAGAAAAATTCAATATTAATGTTGCCAACTTCTGTTTCAAATAAAGCTGTTGTCATGTTTTATTTATTTAATAACTTATTGACATATTAATAGCTAAAGTAACTTTTCAAGGTTTTCCTTAATGGTATTTATATCAATGTTATCTTTACTACTAATTTTGTCTTCCTCCCAATTTTCAACTTCTAGATTTTTCTGAGGTGGTGAAATTAGTAACCTATCTTCGGCTGTTTTAGGAACAAAATTTTTTTCTACTAATTTGCATTCATAGTCTAATTTAATGCAGAAATCTTTTATTTCCTCCATGTCGATCATTTCAACTGTTGGCAAAGGAAAATCTTGAGCTTCAAGTAAACCGCAATATCTTGTTGCATCATCCTTATCTTCAAACATAAGAACTATGGTCCTACCTTTAAGTTCAATTGAATGAATTCCTTCCTTATCTGTTCCTGAATTATATAAAAGAACAAATATGTTCATAAGCATCTATTTTTTTCTATTTATATAATATTTGATTAAGAATCAGAAAGTGATAGTTCTTGTAATCTTGTATATAAAGCAATTTCTTCATCATTAATATCTGCAGGTATCACTACCAAAATTTCGACATATTGATCGCCTACATTATCTTCATAACTTAAGCCCCTACCTTTCAAACGTAACATTCTTCCAGTGGATGATTTTGGAGGGACTTGAAGTGTGACATTTCCATCAAGGGTAGGAACTTCTACGGCACATCCTAGTAGAGCATCATGAGGAAGTAATTCTAATTTATATAGAACTCTTAATCCATCAATTCTTAGACCACTTTCCGTTTGAACTTTCAACTGTAGATAATGATCTTTACCTCCTCTTGCAATATTTTCAAGTCTTAATCTCCATCCATCACCAGCGAATGAAGGTGTATCAACTTCTACTACAGTTTCATCTTCAAGTTCTATTAAAATTGAGGCTCCATTTAAGGCCTCATCTGGAGTTAATTCAATAATTGTCTCAATATCCTGATGGAGTTTAACTGGAGGTGGTTCATTCGGAGAGGTTGCAGGGTATTCATAATTATTAAATTCATCATCATCTATATTTATGGATTCATCCTCAAATGATTCATCGTTATATTCATCGTAATTCTTTGGAAAGTATTCATATCCAAATAATGAATCAAGATAATCTTGAAAATCAGGAAACCCTGTCTTGAAAATATTATTTTCATTATCTTCCTGGATATTTTCATCAGAAATATTTTTACTTTTATTGGGATCACTAAGATACTCGTATGCCTCGTTAATTAATTTAAATCTTTCCTCTGCATTAAGATCATTCTTATTTAGATCTGGGTGCCATTTTCTTGCTTCTCTTCGAAAGGCCTTTTTAAGTTCTTTATTATCAAAATCAGGGGATAAACCCAAAATCGACAAATAGTCTTTTTTAGAGGAAGTAGTCATTGTCCCATGGATCATCGTCCCTAGAATTACCATACCTCGAATTTCTATAATTTCTATTCATTTGATTATCCCAAGGATCATCATCCCAATAATCATCTGAAAAGAGTTCATCCTTTAATGATCCAAATGTATTTTTTATACCTTGTAATGGATTATTTTCAATTTTCTTTTCTGCTGCAAATTTTCTGTTCAAGCCGAATAATGCTTCTTGGAGAGCACTTACTGAAATTTCTAGTTCTTGAGGATCTTCATCATCTATATAATCTTCAACATCTTGTATTGCTAATTCAACAGCTCTTTGCTGCCTCTCTGCCCCATAAGGGCCAAATTCTAAAGAAGCATCCCTAAGTCTCCTCTCGGCTTGAGCTATAAGAGTTAAAGCTCCATTTTTTCTGTCAATGACAGATCTCCTCTTCCTATCTTCATTAGCTTTTGATTTAGCCTCTTCAATTATCGTATTTATTTCTTGCTCATTTAAATTAGAACCTCCTGAGATTGTAACTGTTTGCTTTCTTCCCGTTGTTCTATCAGTTGCACTTACTTCTAATAGGCCATTAGCATCTATATCAAATGCTACTTGGACTTGAGGTATACCTCTTGGAGCTGGAGGTATTCCGGATAGTCTAAATTTACCAAGTGATTTATTTTCAGAGGCTAAAGGCCTTTCTCCCTGCCGTACTTGAACAACAACTGATGATTGATTAGCTTCAGACGTACTAAAAACATCAGATTGTCTAACTGGTATTGGCGTATTACGAGGAATGAGTACCTTCATAAGACCACCAATAGTTTCTAAACCTAAAGATAAGGGAGTAACGTCATTTAGTAGTAAATCTTGTAAATCACCACTAATAATTCCAGATTGTATCGCAGCTCCAATTGCAACAACTTCGTCTGGATTAACAGATTGACACGGATCATTTGGGACAAGAGTCTTTACTAATTGTTGAACCATTGGGATCCTTGTACTGCCACCTACAAGAACTACTTCATCTATATCTTCTGCGTTCCATCCAGAATCATCTAAAGCTATTTGCACAGGCTCTAATAATCTATCAAGTAAATCTTGTGACAATTTTTCAAATATTTTTCTATCTAAGGTTTCTTCAATATGTAACGGCCCCTCTTTACTTGTCGTGATAAAGGGTAAAGATATTTTTGTTTTTTGTAATCCAGACAATTCACATTTTGCTTTTTCAGCAGCCTCAGTTAATCTCTGTAATGCTTGTCTATCCCTTCTTAGATCTATATCATGTTTAACTAGAAATTTTTCTGCAAGCCAATCAACTATTTTTGAATCAAAATTGTTTCCTCCTAGCTGTGTATCACCACAAGTTGCTTTAACATCAAATACACCATTAGAAATTTTCAATAATGAAACATCAAAGGTTCCTCCTCCTAAATCAAAAACCAAAACATTATTAGAAGAACTTTTTTCAAAACCATAAGCTAGAGCAGCAGCAGTAGGTTCATTTAAGATTCTATCTACTTTAATACCTGCTAATATTGCAGAATCCTTTGTGGCTTGCCTTTGAGATTCATTAAAGTAAGCGGGGACAGTAATAACTGCAGAATCAACAGTATCTCCAAGATATGTTTCAGCATCATTAATTAATTTTCTAATCAATGAACTCACTAATTCTTCTGGTGCATACTCTCTTTCTGTATTGGGACTAAGAACCCTAACGCTTCCATTGTTATTAGCCTTTACGTTATAAGGAACAGAAATACTATTCTCATCTAATTCGTCCCAGTCACTACCAATAAATCTTTTTAGGTTATAAAAGGTATTCTTGGGATTTAGAACAAGTTGTCTTCTCGCTTGGTCTCCTATTACTATTTCCTTGTCTTTTGTAAATCCAATTATTGAAGGTGTAGTTCTGGAACCCTCAGAATTTGCAATAACAATTGGACGTCCAGCTTCTATAACTCCTACAACAGAGTTAGTAGTACCTAAATCAATTCCAACTATTTGCCCCATGATTTTAGATCGCTAAATTAAAGCAAAATTTACTATTAATTTAATTAATTTTTATCTAAGATATTTACATATAATAGTAAAAATGAAATATTTTCAACTTTATATAAATAAATAAGATTATTTATTACTTGTTAAAAAGATTACTATCTAATATAAAAAATTCATTATAGAAAAAGATGTTGATGTAGTTAACCAAAATAAACTAATATAAAACGGAGAGAGAGGGATTCGAACCCTCGATAAAGTTGCCCCTATACAGCATTTCCAGTGCTGCGCCTTCAACCACTCGGCCACCTCTCCCGAGATAACTATTTTAACCCTTGATCATCCCATTTTAGAGGAAAGTTATTTGAAAAAGACTTTCACAGTCACGATTAAAAATAAGGAAACCGGAAAGGTTTACCAAGAACAAGTTAATAGTGATGATTACATACTTAAGGAATTCGAAAAGAAAGGTTTAAAACTTGCATTTTCATGTAGAAATGGTTGCTGTACAAGATGTGCCGTTAAAATAATATCTGGTAGTTTGCAACAACCTGAAGCCATGGGTGTATCTCAAGCCTTAAAAGATAAAGGTTATGCACTATTTTGTGTTGCTAAAGCAACTTCAGATCTTGAGGTAGAGACTACATATGAAGATGAAGTTTATCATTTACAATTTGGACAATTTTTTGGGAGAGGAAATACAAGAGTTGCGCCACCTTGGGAGTTTGAGGAAGATTAATTATCATGTTTGAAATAAGTGAAATAGAGCAAATTGCTAATCAAGTAAACTTATCCAGTTTGTTTGAAATAGCAAAGAACTCCGCTCAAATTGGTAATGAAATTCTAAAAATTAATTACAATAAAATTCAGAAAATATCTTCAAAGGGTAGGAAAGGCGATCTAGTAACCAATGTAGATTTGGAAGTTGAAAATAAAATAAAAGAATATTTACTAGAAGAGACACCAAACATATCTATCAATGCAGAGGAATCAGGTAAATTAAACAAATCCTCAGATTTAACATGGTGTATAGACCCATTAGACGGTACGACAAATTATTCTCATGGATATCCTTTTTTTGGAACTTCTATTGGTCTTGTATACAAAAACAAACCAATTATAGGGGCTATATCAGTACCTTATTTAAATGAGCTGTATTCAGCCTGTATCGGTTTAGGATCATTCTGTAATGATAGCAAACTTAAAGTATCGAATCCTTCAAATCTTTCTGATAGTCTACTTGTAACTGGTTTCTCTTATGACAGATTTGAGACGGAGGATAATAATTATGCTGAATTTTGTTACTTAACACATAAAACTAGAGGTGTCAGAAGAGGGGGAGCAGCAGCAGTTGATCTAGCATTCGTTGCTTCTGGTAAGGTTGATGGATATTGGGAAAGAGGATTGGAGGTATGGGACCTAGCGGCCGGTGCTATCATTGTAAAAGAAGCTGGTGGAATTATTTCAGATTATCCATCGGGTAAATTTAATTTAAGTTCTGGGCGAATTTTAGCTTGTTCACCAAACCTTGAAAATGAATTAAAAAATGAACTAGATAAAGTTTCTCCTTTTAAAAAAAATCTCTATACGTAAAATTCGTTAAATATTAAAATGACAGATATAAAGGAAATTAAATTATTAGATGTAAAAAATAACTCTAATATCATTAATAATTTAAATAGTATTTATAAACTATGGGGGTATGAAGAGGTTTCGCCATCATTTATAAATACTGTAGAGACAATAAAAGGTCGTGGAGTTATTGAAGAAAATCAGCTTGTGGGAATAGTTAGTAATAATTCCTTATGTCTAAGGCCCGAAATGACAACATCCATTGTTAAATTGTCATCTACTAGATTAATAAATAAGAAAAGACCTATAAGATTATTTACCAATGGAATGGTCTTTGATAAAAAACAAAATAATAAAAATTCATTCAAGTTACAAGAAAAATTACAGAGTGGAATTGAATTAATTGGATATGATACTAAATACCCAGAAATTGAAGTTATTAATATATTGTTTGATGCAATCGATAATATTAATTTGAAGGATAGTTGTAATTTGTTTCTACTAGTAAGCACAACAAAAATAATGGATTTAATATTAAATAAATATAAGAATAATAATTTTGAAGAAATCAAAAAAAGTCTAGTTAATTTTGATCAAGATAATTTATCTAAATTAGAAATTGATGAAGATGATAAATATATTCTTAAAGATCTCTTATTTACAAGAGGTGAACCAATTGCAATATTAAAAAAATTGAAAACCACATATGGCAGTAGCAAAACTATAGATGATTTAAATTTTTTATTTGAAACGTTATCAAGAATTTCAAGTAAATATGGTATTAAATTGCAACTAGATCCCACTTTTCAACCTCACTTGAATTTATATGAAGGAATAGTTTTTCAGCTTATAGGAGATGATGGAAATAATAAAAGCGTTATTGCGAAAGGAGGGAGATATGATGAGTTAGTAAGATCCTTTAGTCCTAATGAGAAAATCTTAAATGGGATTGGATTTACAATTTCAATAGACATATTAAGAAATTTAATAATGGAAGAAAAGACAGATAAAAAAAAGCTTTTATTAATGTTTAAAGATTCCTATTTGTTAGAAAAAAGTATGAACGTACAAAAAGAACAACATAAAAGAGGAAATATTGCCGTCTTATATTTAAATCCATGTAATGACTTATCTAAAGCCAATCAAATAATGAAAGAAAACAATTGTAGTGAAATTTTGTGGGTTAAATAAAATCTTTTAGAGTTATATTTTGGTTTTTAAATTCATATATTGTTCGGACAATACTCCTAATTAAACTTGATTAACTAGATTTTAGGAAATAAGATTTAATTTGTTTGATTTTTTTAAATGGAAAAAGGCGAAATTCGTATTAATACCGAAAATATCTTCCCAATTATCAAGAAGGCAGTTTATTCTGACCATGAAATCTTTTTAAGAGAACTCGTCAGTAATGGTGTTGACGCAATAAGTAAACGAAGAATGGCATCTATGGCAGGCGACTGCGAAAATACTGAAGAAGCTCAAGTAAAAATATCTATTGATCGTGAAAAAAATACACTAACGATTTCTGATAATGGAATTGGAATGAACGATGAAGAAATTAAGAAGTATATAAACCAAGTAGCATTCTCTAGCGCAGAAGAATTTCTAACAAAATACAAAAAAGATAATGATGAATTTATAGGCCACTTTGGACTTGGTTTTTATTCAAGCTTCATGGTGGCAGATAGAGTTGATATATTAACTAAATCAGCAATTGGAGAATCTAAAGCTTTCAAATGGTCTTGTGATGGATCGCCAAATTTCACATTAGAAGAATCTGAAAGAGAAACTTTCGGTACAGATGTAATACTTCACCTACTTGAAGAAGAAAAAGAGTTTATCGAGCCTGAAAGGATTAAATCATTAATAAAAAAATATTGTGACTTTATGCCAATAGATGTTTTACTCGAAGGTGAGACAATTAATAAGAAAAATCCTCCTTGGAGAAAACAACCTAGTGAATTAAAAGATGAAGATTATATTGAGTTATATAAATACCTTTATCCTTTCCAGGGAGATCCACTTTTATGGATTCATCTAAATACAGATTATCCGTATGACATACAAGGGATATTGTATTTTCCAAAGTTATCAGGTAGAGCTGATTGGGAAAAGGGAGAAATAAAACTATTTTGCAATCAAGTTTTCGTAAGCGATTCAATCAAAGAGATAGTACCAAAATACCTTTTACCTTTAAGAGGAGTTATTGATTCTACAGATATACCTTTGAATGTTAGTAGAAGCGCATTACAAACAGATAGAAAAGTAAGGTCTATATCATCATTTATCTCAAAAAAAATCGCTAATAAACTTAAGGATTTGATTAAAAATACTCCAGAATTTTATGCAGAAATTTGGGATTCCATCTCAGCCTTTATTAAAATTGGTGCGATCGAAGATGAAAAATTTGCTGATTTAGTAGATAACAGTATAATTTTCGAAACAATTATAAATTCAGAGAAAGACGTAACTAAAGATATTGAAAATAAATCTCTTATCAAGTCTAATGATAAGTATTTTACAACTCTCGCTAATTACAAAAATAGAAACAAGTTAACTGATTCTAAAAAAATAATTTACAGTTCAGATTTGATTGCACAGTCAAGTGCATTAAATATCTGTTTATCTGATAATAAAGAGGTTATTAAATCAGATCCCTTAATTGACGCACAATTTCTCCCATGGTTGGAAAGTAAAAATGAAGATTATCAATTCCAAAGAGTAGATTCAGAAATAAATGAACTAGAAGATAAAGAATCTAAGGAAATTGTAGATAAGGATGGCAAATCAAATACAGATAATCTTAGAGATACGATAGTTAAGGCACTTAACAATGAGAAAGTAACAGTTAAAGTGCAGTCACTTTCAAGCAAGGATGCTCCACCTGCGATGATCTTGCTTCCAGAACAAATGAGAAGAATTAATGATATGGGAGCTTACATGGAACAAAAGATGCCTGGCTTACCTGATTATCATGTGCTCTTAATTAACAAGGAACATCCACTTATTGTTGGTCTTAATAAAATTACAGGCAACAAAATAATTATTGATAAAAAAGATCCTATTGAGAATCCATTGGCATCTAAGATTGCTAACCATGTTTACGATATGGCTAAGCTTTCCGTTGGTGGATTAGATCAAGAACAGATAATTAATTTGCAAAATAATAATGCCGAATTAATTTCAGAATTACTTAATTCAACAAATTGAGTCATGTGTTAAAATTTTTAAAGATATAACTCAATTAATATGTCAAGAGTTTGCGAAATTACTGGGGCAAAAGCTAATAATGGGATGGCAGTAAGTCACTCACACATTCGTACAAAAAAATTGCAACAAGTTAATCTCCAAAAAAGGAGACTATGGTGGGAAGAAGGCAAAAAATGGGTAAATATAAAAATAAGTACTAAAGCCCTAAAATCTATACAAAAAGTAGGTTTAGATAAATTTGCTAAATCAAATGGAGTTGATTTAAAAAAATTCTAAATTTAATGAGAAATTTAGTTGCAAGTATATTAATACCATTTATTCTCTTATTTAATTGTAATTCAGCTTTTTCTTTTGATTTTGCTCCTGAAGTTGGAGATATGGCTCCCAACTTTCAGTTAGAAGGTTTTAATAAAAACATAAAAACAAAAACAACTTGGGCATTAAATGATTTTCAAGGTAAATGGCTTGTTATGTATTTTTATCCTAAAGATTTTACTGCAGGTTGCACTCTTGAAGCTAAAGGGTTTTCAGAATTAAAAAAGGATTTTTCAAAAAAAAATGCCGAAATTGTCGGTATTAGCGCTGATAATAAAGATTCTCATGAAAGTTTCTGCGGCGAAAAATCCATAAACTACACTTTATTATCTGATCCTGATGGAATTATTAGTGATAAATATGGTTCCTGGATTCCTCCATTCTCAGATAGAAATACTTTTTTGATTTCTCCTGATGGGAAAATTTCTTATAGATGGATTAGTGTTTTACCTATGAATCATGCTAAAGAAGTTCTCAAAGTTTTAAAGAATAAAATATAATATTTTGCACGAATTATCATTTGGAACCTGGTTAATACATATCTCATCAGTAGTAGAATGGATTTTTTCCATATTTGTTATATATAAAATTTCTACATATAAAAAATATAATTTATTTTTTTGGTTAAGCCTCGCTATGGTCCCAAACTTAATAGGTGCTATGTGCGCGATCACTTGGCATATCTATGACAACCAAGAAAATCTTTACGGTCTAGTATCACTTCAAGGAATATTTACGTTTATAGGAAATTCAACGTTAGCCATAGCAGCAATAAGGATTTTTAGAGGAATAGAGACTTATGAATGATTTTTTTTTAAAATTTATAGAAAAATTAGGTTCAATCGATAACACATTTTTATTCGCAGTATCAATAATTCCATATGCAATATTTTTGTTTTATTTATATAAAATCAAATCTATTAATAATTTTGTAAAAACAGGATTCTTCTTAACTGTTTTATTCGTATTTATAACCATATTGGTATCTATCTTCACACTAAATTACTATGATAAGAACCTTGTTGAAGTTGACTTCCTGCATGGTTTTGCAGAATCCTTCCTAACTCTCAGTGATTTTGTTATTTTGTTTGGATTTATGAAGTTGTTAAATAGCTTAGAAGTAAACAACTCTTAAGACCTTTTACAATTTTGTGTTTTTTAGGTAAAAGTATTAGAGAATATATAAAAATAACGATTTTTTATGTTTACTACATTATTTGCAGCTGCAGATCCAGCAACTTTTTCTTGGTCTCCAAAGTGTGCCGTCGTAATGATTGCATGTAATGTTTTTGCTTATGCAATTGCTAGAGCCACTATAAGAAAACCTAATGAAGGTTTTGAAATACCTAATTCAAAATTCTATGGTGGGTTAAGTCATGCCTCAGTTGTAGGTGCTAATTGTCTAGGTCATATTTTCGGAATTGGAGCAATCCTAGGCTTAGCCTCAAGAGGTGTTTTATAAAAATTTTTTATTAAATTTTAATTATTTAACTTAAATTTCTTAACAATTTTATCTGCCATCTGATCAGGCTTAAGTCCTAATGATTTTTTACTCTGATCAGGTGAAGCATGATCAACTAAAACATCAGGAATACCTATTCTGTATACAGGAATGTTTATTTCATTATCGTTAAATAATTCAACGATTGCAGAACCAAATCCACCTATTAGGGTCCCTTCTTCCATAGTTACAACTTTTTGAATCCTACTTGCTAAAGGCATAATAAGATTTTTATCGAGAGGTTTCACAAATCTTGCATTAACAATACATGCATTAATATTCATATTTTTAAGTATCTTTGCTGTTTCTATAGCTGATTCGACCATAGAACCATAAGCGATAATTAAAATATCTTCTCCTTCTTCAAGTATTTCAGCTTCGCCTATATTCAAAGGTTCCCAACCCTCATCCATTACAGCCACTCCTAATCCAGAGCCTCTGGGTATTCTTAGAGCTGTAGGACCATTATGGTTTATTGAAGTTATTAACATTCTCTGTAATTCAGACTCATCCTTTGGAGCCATCAATACAAAATTAGGTATAGATCTCATATAACTGATATCGTACTGACCTTGGTGAGTAGGACCGTCAGCTCCAACTATACCAGCTCTATCAAGTACGAATGATACAGGTAAATTTTGTATCCCTACATCATGAATTAATTGGTCGAAAGCACGTTGAAGAAAAGTGCTATAAATAGCTACAACAGGTTTAAGGCCATCGCAAGACATACCTGCCGCAAGTGTAACTGCATGTTGTTCTGCTATTCCTACATCGATATATTGATCAGGAATATTTTTTTGCAATATATCTAAACCAGTACCTGTAGCCATTGCAGCCGTAATACCAACGACTTTACTATCTTGCTCACATATTTTTAATAAGGTTTGACCAAATATTTTACTATAACTAACAGGTTTAGGTTTTTTTGATGGAATAGATTTCCCAGTTGTAAGATCAAATGCAGACTGTGCATGATATCCAACCTGATCGGCTTCTGCATATGGGTAACCCTTCCCTTTTGTTGTGACAACATGAACAAGTACAGGTCTTTTAAGTTTATGGGCAGCGTTAAAGGTCTTAACTAAATTACCAATATCATGACCATCAATTGGACCCATATATGTAAATCCAAGTTCTTCAAAAACAGCTCCAACCTTAGGCACAGATAGTCGTCTAACACTTCCTTTAATATTTTTGAGTTCTTCTGGGATATCCTTACCAATTAAGGGAATATTTTTTACACTTTCTTGAACACTATCGGACAAAAATTGCAATGGTGGACTTACTCTTACCTTATTTAAGTAAGATGAAAGGGCTCCAACCGGAGGTGAAATAGACATGTCATTATCATTCAACACTACAACTAAAGGGGTATTTGGTAAGTGACCTGCATGATTTATAGCTTCTAATGCCATTCCTCCAGTTAGTGCTCCATCTCCAATAACAGCAACACATTTATAATTTTCACCTTTTCTATCTCTTGCTATTGCCATTCCTAAAGCAGCAGAAATAGAAGTACTTGCATGTCCAGCACCAAAATGATCAAATTTACTTTCACTTCTTTTTAGATATCCAGCGACCCCATTTTGTTGCCTTAGAGAATCAAATTGACTGTAACGTCCTGTAATTAATTTATGAGGGTAACCTTGATGTCCTACATCCCAAACAACTTTGTCAAAATCAAGATCTAAAGTTTGATATAAAGCCAATGTCAACTCAACTACACCTAATCCGGGACCAAGATGTCCTCCACTAGTAGATACTACCTGAAGATGCCTTTCTCTAATTTGACAAGCAATTTCCTCTAATTGTGAAACTGTTAAGCCATGAAGTTGATTTGGATGACTTAACTCACTTAAAAGCATTTAACAAAAATTGGTATCTATATAATCTAAAACGCCGAGGTGCAAAATGAGTATTTTTTTTGAAATAGATCATGTAATGTTTTATTAGATTAATAATTAATGCTAAAAATATATATATGAATGATTATTTTGAAAAAATACTTCAAGCTGAAGTCTATGAAGTCGCAAAAAAAACACCACTAGAGAAAGCTCATAATTTAAGTAATACACTTAATAATGAAGTTTTTCTAAAAAGAGAAGATCTTCAGGATGTATTTTCATTCAAAATAAGAGGTGCATATAACAAAATGAGTAAGCTCACTAATTCACAGCTTGCTCAGGGAGTAATTACTTCTAGTGCTGGTAATCATGCTCAAGGGGTTGCACTTAGTGCCCTTAAGTTAAATTGCCAAGCAACCATATTAATGCCCATTACCACCCCTTTAGTAAAAGTTAATGCAGTAAAAAATTTAAAAGCAAAAGTTATATTATATGGCGATAACTATGATGAAACTCACAAAGAAGCAATAAGGATTAGCCAAGAAAGAAATTTATGCTTTATTCATCCCTTTGATGATCCGGAAGTAATAGCAGGACAAGGAACTATAGCTATAGAACTTGAACAGCAGCTTAAGGAAAAACCTTATGCAATTTATATTGC
Organism: uncultured Prochlorococcus sp.; assembly: GCA_902574405.1. GTDB lineage: Bacteria > Cyanobacteriota > Cyanobacteriia > PCC-6307 > Cyanobiaceae > Prochlorococcus_A. The sequence goes on from CACGMX010000001.1 coordinate 27,127, forward strand.
TGTAGGTGGTGGTGGATTGATATCAGGAATATCTTTATACGTTAAAAAAATATGGCCTGAAGTAAAAATAATTGGTGTAGAACCAGAAGATGCTGACGCTATGACAAAATCTTTGGAAGAAGAAAAAATAGTGGAACTATCTTCTGTAGGTCAATTTGCAGATGGAGTCGCGGTTAAAAAAATTGGAAAAAATACCTTTGATATTGGCAGAAAATACATAGATAAGATGATCAGGGTTAATACTGATGAAATTTGTGCAGCTATTAAAGATGTTTTTGAGGATACTAGATCAATACTAGAGCCCGCAGGTGCCTTATCAATAGCGGGAATGAAAAAAGATATTTTAAATTCGAATCATTCAAATAGAAAAATGGTTGCGATTGCATGTGGTGCAAATATGAATTTTGAGAGACTTAGATTTGTTGCAGAAAGAGCAGAACTTGGAGAATGTAAAGAAGTAATGATGGCTGTTGAAATTCCTGAACGTGCTGGAAGTCTAATTGATTTTTGTAAGTTACTTGATAATAGAAATTTAACTGAATTTAGCTATAGAATGTCGAATTCTAAGAATGCACAGATCTTTGTAGGGGTACAAGTCTATGGTTTAAATGATAAACAAAATCTATTAAATGTATTTAGAAATTCTGAGTATTCCTTTATTGACATAAGTGATGATGAATTATCTAAAAATCATCTCAGACATATGGTAGGTGGAAGATTACCAAGGGATTTCAAAGAAATGGAATATAAAAACTTTATTGAACTTTTATACAGATTTGAGTTTCCTGAAAGGCCAGGAGCATTAATAAACTTCTTAAATAATATGAAATCTAATTGGTCTATAAGCGTATTTCACTACAGGAATTATGGAGCTGATGTAGGGAAAATTGTTATTGGAGTTTTGATCGATAAAAATGAAATTTTAGAGTGGAATAAATTTGTAAGAATTCTAGGCTATAAATTCTGGGATGAAACTCAAAACGATACTTATAGATTATTCCTTGGTGCATCAGATTAATTTTAAGGTAAATTAGGAAAGATTTCGGTAATTAAAATCAATCAATCTGATCTAAATACCACGCCAATATCTGATATGGATCTAGTTACTAAAGTTGAAGCTGTTCTATATTTGAAAGGCAGACCAATAACAAAAAAGGATCTTTCAGAAATTACTAATTCTGATATAAACTCTATAAATGAAGCAATTAAAGATCTAAAAAATAAATACTCTAATCCCAACTCAGCTATTGAATTAAATGCAGTTAATAATAGTTTTTCTCTCGAACTAAAATCTAGTCTTAATGAATTCGTAGATGATTTACTTCCCTCAGATTTGAAAACATCCGAATTAAGGACATTGGCAACTATTGCGATCAAAAAAAAGATCCTGCAATCGGATCTTATACTTCTTAGAGGTTCAGGTGCTTATGATCATATTAAAGAATTATTAGAAAAGAAATTCATCGTCAAACGGAAGCAAAAAGATGGTAGATCATATTGGCTATCATTATCTGAAAAGTTTTTTCAAACTTTTGCTGTAAGTAATGAATATCTCTCAAATATAGGAAGTGGTAACAACAAACAGCAATAATAAGTAAATGTTAGAATGTATTAAATTACGACAAGATAATGTTATCTGAGATTTTCGCAGTTCTAGGTCAAACTTTATCAATTTATTCTTTCATATTGATAATAAGAATTTTACTTACATGGTTTCCAGGTATTGATTGGAGTAACGGTGTTTTATCTGCATTAACTTCTATCACAGATCCTTATTTAAACATATTTAGGGGTATTATCCCTCCAATAGGTGGATTTGATATTTCATCTTTGTTAGCTTTTTTACTTTTAAATGTTATTCAAAATTTAATTACAAATCTCCAGTATGCGAGCTTAGGTTATAGCTAAATTTATCTATCATCTCCAGAACCTCTTATCTTGCCTTTAGCTGCTCTTAATTTTAATTTTTCAAGGTTTTGTAATGCAACATCCTCTAAATTGAAATTTAATTCTGTACAAAGATTTGATATATACCACAAAACATCTCCTAACTCTTTTTTAATACCTAATTTTGATTCGTTATCAAATATTCCATTTTTATCTCTAATAACCTTTTTCACTTTTTCTGCCACCTCACCAGCCTCTCCCACTAAACCGAGAGTTGGATAAATATTATTTGAACCTAAATCTGGATATTGTGCTGTTTCTCTAGCTTTTTTCTGATAAGTTTTAAAATCCATGACTTAAATAACTAACTTTGGGTATGGTAAATTTATTTATATCTAGCAATATTATCTATATATGTCGAATATTGATTTAAAAAGAAGAACAAAAATAGTAGCAACTATTGGCCCTGCAACTCAATCTGAAGAGATAATTACAGATTTAATTAAAGCTGGAGTAACAACATTCAGATTAAATTTCTCACATGGAGATCATAAAGATCATGCTGAGAGAATAAAAACCATAAGGGAAGTATCAAAAAAGTTAGATATAGATATTGGAATATTGCAAGATCTTCAAGGACCTAAAATACGATTAGGGCGCTTTAAGGATGGGCCAGTAAAAGTTAAAAAAGGCGATAAATTTACACTGACATCAAATGAAGTCGAATGTACAAATACTATTGCAAATGTTACCTACGACAAACTTTCTAAAGAAGTTAACGAAGGGAAAAGAATACTTTTAGATGATGGAAAAATAGAAATGATTGTAGAAAAAGTTGATATAAAAGCTAATACTTTGGAGTGCATGGTAACTGTTGGAGGTGTTCTTTCTAACAACAAAGGTGTTAATTTTCCGGATGTTCAATTATCAGTAAAAGCATTAACAGAAAAAGATAAAGAGGATTTAAAATTCGGTTTATCTGAAGGAGTTGATTGGATAGCATTAAGTTTCGTAAGAAATCCATCCGATATAAATGAGATAAAGGATTTAATTAACAAAAATGGGCATTCAACTCCTGTAGTCGCAAAAATAGAAAAATTTGAAGCAATTGATCAGATCGATACAGTATTACCCTTATGTGATGGGGTTATGGTTGCAAGAGGTGATTTGGGAGTAGAAATGCCTGCTGAAGAAGTTCCTCTTTTACAAAAAGAATTAATAAGAAAAGCCAATTCATTAGGTATCCCAATAATTACAGCGACCCAAATGCTTGATTCTATGGCTTCTAACCCAAGACCAACCAGGGCTGAAGTTAGCGATGTTGCAAATGCAATTCTTGATGGTACAGATGCTGTTATGCTTTCAAACGAAACTGCAGTTGGTGATTATCCTGTGGAGGCAGTTGAAACGATGGCAACCATAGCCAGAAGGATTGAAAGGGATTATCCACTTAAGGCTATTGAAAGCCACTTACCCAGTACAATCCCAAATGCTATTAGTGCAGCAGTAAGTAATATAGCTAGACAACTTGATGCAGGCGCTATAATCCCTTTAACAAAATCAGGTTCTACCGCTCGAAATGTAAGTAAGTTCAGACCACCAACTCCTATCTTGGCAACCACTACAGAGAGAAGTGTAGCGAGAAGATTGCAACTTGTTTGGGGAGTCACTCCGATAGTAGTTAAAAATGATGAGAGAACTGCTAAAACTTTTAGTTTAGCTATGCAAATTGCCCAGGAGATGGGGATCCTCAATCAAGGAGATTTAGTAGTTCAAACAGCAGGCACATTAACTGGTATTAGCGGCTCTACAGATTTAATAAAAGTGGGTTTAGTAAGAAAGATTTTATCAAGAGGAATATCAATAGGGGAAATCGGTGTTACAGGTAAAGCAAGAATAATAAAAAATAATCTTGATATTTCATTAATTTGTCCAGGAGAAATATTATTTGTTCCTAAGGAATTAATGGATAATATTCCACTGAGTAAAAGTATTGCAGGTATTGTTACTAACCAAAAAGTAAATGATGTTTATGCTTTGTTTAACAAAAATAATAAAAAGATTTCTTCAATTTGTAATTTAGAAAATATAGATAATCATCACATTAATAATGGCGACCTTATCACATTGCAACTTAATGAAGGTGTTGTTTACATGGGGCAAATTGAAGATGATGATGCAATAGATAAATATAAATATGTCTAGGAATATCTCAATTAAAGAAGCCTTAGGTATGGCGACAAAAACATTGGTTTCGAATAAATTGAGAAGTTCGTTAACAATGCTGGGCATAATTATAGGAAATGCATCAGTTATTACACTTGTTGGGCTTGGAAGAGGTGCTCAAACATTAGCTAAAAACCAATTAAGTAATTTAGGTGCAAATGTATTATTCATTGTTCCTGGAAATAATGACACCAGAAGAAGAGGTATTTCATTTCCTAAAAATCTTGTTTTAGAAGATGCACAAGCAATAAGTAATCAAGTCCCAACAGTTAAAAAAGTTGCGCCTCAAATTTCTGCTAACGAAATAGTGCAGTCAAATTCTAAAAGTCTAAATATATCAATTGCAGGAGTTACTCCTGAATTTCTTGAAGTAAGAAGCTTTGAAGTTGATAAGGGAAGGTTTATATCTAAGAGTGATATTAATAGTGCAAGAAGTTATGTAGTAATAGGGCCTGATCTTAAAGACGAATTTTTCAATGATAATTCTTCATCACTTGGGGAAAAAATCAGAATTAAAGATCATACTTATGAAATTATTGGAATATTAAAACCAAAAGGTGCTGTATTTGGAAGTAATCAAGACAAAAATGCTTATATTCCATTAACCACCATGGTCAATAGGATTACAGGGAAGGACCCAACATATGGAGTAAGTTTAAGCTTCATTAGTGTTGAAGCTATAAATAAAAATGCAACTAGTGCCGCTAAATTTCAGATTACTAACTTATTAAGGCAAAGACATAAAATAATAAGAGACGATGACTTTGCGGTTAGATCACAAGAAGATGCACTGAATATAGTAACCAACATAACAAGTGGGCTAACGTTTTTATTGGCTGGTATTGGGGCAGTATCTTTGGTGGTTGGAGGCATAGGAATCATGAATATTATGCTTGTTTCTGTAAGTGAAAGGACTGAAGAAATTGGACTTAGAAAAGCAATAGGAGCTAAACAGTCAGATATATTAATTCAATTTTTAATTGAGGCATTGATTTTATCTACAATAGGAGGATTAATTGGAACAACAACAGGTTTATCAGGTGTTTTTCTGTTATCTCTTATAACACCACTTCCTGCATCAGTAGGTATTACAACTACTTTTTCCACCATGATCATTTCAGGATCAATAGGTTTAATCTTTGGCGTTTTACCTGCAAAAAGAGCTTCTAAATTAGATCCAATTGTTGCATTGAGAAGTTTATAAATAGAATTTATAATAATGCTCAATTTTTATAAATTCATTGAGATACTGGTGAGTCTTCAATCATTATTAATAACATCGATGTTACCTGTTTATATTCCACTACCTTTTATCTATAAATCTGGTAATAACTTTGAGTTACCTATCACATGGCAAATTCCGGGCATAATTTTATTAACACTTATATTCCATAAAAAAGTTGTTTTCAGAGCATTTTCTATATATATGATTTTGGGGTTATTTATACTTCCTGTCTTTCATCAAGGGGGTTCATTAGGTTATTTGCTCACTCCAAATTTTGGTTATTTATTAGGTTTATATCCATTAATCAAAATAATTGATAATTTAAATAATAGAAATAAAATAAACGTAGGAAACTTTTTAAAAAACGGATTTATAGCAATAGTTGCTATGCATTTAACAGGAATATTTTACAACTTCATACAAATTATATTCTACAGTCAATTTAATTTATTTTTATATAATTTAGGAAAATACTCATTAGGTAAGATTGGATATCATTTTTTAATGCTTTTTCCCCTTTTATTACTTATTAAACCTATAGAACGTTTAAAACGTAGCAAATAATGATTATTAATATAAAAACAAAATTATATTTTGTATCTTTAAGTATTTTTATTGTTCTAATAGATCAATTTACGAAATATTTAATGTTTTATAATAAAAAATCATTTATTAATAAAGATTTTCTTTTATTCAAATTAGACTTTGTAAAAAATTATGGAGCAGCATTTAACATATTTAGTGGTAGTAGAGTATTTTTATCTTTAATAAGTATTTTTTTTTCTATATTAATTATTTATTTGATATTTAGGAAGAATACTTTAGACTCATTCGATCTATATTCATATAGCTTTATTCTTGGGGGAACTATTGGTAATGGTATAGATAGGATATATAAAGGTTATGTTGTTGATTTTATAAATTTAAATATTATAAATTTTCCAGTATTTAATATTGCTGATATATCTATTAATATTGGTTTCATTATTTTACTATATAACATTTTTAAAAATAATCGATAAAATGAATTACTTGAAATTAAGGAATATAAAGTATGTAGTATTGATATTATTTCTATATATTTTATTTTTCATATTTGTAAGAATAGTAAATATTTATACTCTTTTATTTTTAATTATAATTATTTATACTTTATATAATATTGATAAAAAATTATTTAAAAAATTAGTTTATAAAGTTATATATAAAAATAAAAAAAATACACTTTCATTCAAAAATACATATGGTGCTGCCAAGATAAGTTTGGAAGGAGTCGAGAAAATTAATAAAAAAATTAACGATAAAGTAAAAGCTGAATTGTTAAATTACCAAAAAAATAAACTAGAGTCTCAATTAAAAACAGGAGATTATAAAGTTACTCTTTTTGGAGCAGGTTCCTCAGGAAAAACATCTATAGCAAGATCTTTATTGAAAAATATTGTCGGACAAACTTCAGCAAAAATAGGTACAACAAAGCAAATTAATAGCTATAAAATTCGTATACCAATTTTAAAAAGAAACATTAATATAGTTGATACTCCAGGTTTATTCGAACCATCTAAATTAGGAGAAGAAAGAGAAAAAGCAACAATTATACAAGCAACAAATTCTGACTTGGTTCTTTTTGTGTTAGATCAGGACATAAATAAATACGAAAACTATTTAATTAATGAATTATTAAAATTAAGGAAAAGAATAATAATAGTTCTAAATAAATGTGATTTGAGGTCTAGAGATGAAAATAACCTTATTAAAGATAATATAATTTCTATAACTTCTGCCAGAAAAAATAAAATTTCAGTTGTTCAAACAATTGCAGTCCCTAAAAAAACTCCCTATACAAAATCAGATTCTTTAAATTTAGTTCCAGAGGTAGGAAGTTTATTTAGGGAAATAATTGAAACCCTCGATAATAATGGTGAAGAGTTATTGGCGGATAATATTCTTTTTCGCTCAAATAAGTTAGGTATTAAAAGTAAAAATTTCGTACAAGAACAAAGATATTTAATGTCAAATAAAGTTATTAATAAATATATGTGGATAACAGGAGGAGTAATACTAGTTAATCCACTACCAGCTGTTGACTTTCTTACTACTACCTCCGTAAACCTTCAAATGATAATGGAGTTATCAAAAATATATGAAATAAAGCTTACAAAAAAAGATGCTAAAGATTTGGCGACTTCATTGCTAAGCGCATTGGCTAAACAAGGAATACTAAAAGGGGGTCTCGCCATTCTTTCTCCTGCTTTAGCTACAAGCTTGACTAAAATAATATTATCTAAATCTATACAATCAGTTACAGCAGGCTGGTTAATAAGAATAGTAGGACTAAGTTTGATTGAATATTTTAAAAATGGTCAAAATTGGGGAGATGGAGGAATTCAAGAAGTAGTAGATAAGATCTATAGAATAAGTAAAAGGGAGGATATTTTAAATAATTTCGTAAAAGAAGCTATTTCAAAAATTGAAATCAAAAAGTATTTCAAATCAAATAAAAGTTTACCTCCATTTCCTATGTAAAATTCGTTAGTTGATCATTTAGATAAGTTCTGAAGTCAAAGATAGTTATTAAAAGTAAGTAAGCAATACAAATCGCTATAGATATAAAACCTGTTACTATTGCAATAATTTTAGGTCTGCCTATATTCATTGCTAACTATCTAAGAGTCTTAAAAGTTCTTCAATATGAGAATCTTTTGTATTATAGTTTCCCATAACGGCACGTAAATAATATTTACCTTTAAATTTTGGTCTAGAAAGCATAAAATTATTTTTCATAAGTTCATTAACTTTATATTGAGTCCAGGCATCAGAGTCTTTTGGCTCAAGACCCTTTGGTAAAAATGAAATAATGTGCAAAGGACCTGAATATATATCAAATTTATTTTTACTAATATTTTTAATAAAAAAATCTTTTCTTTTAATTGATGAATTTAATATATTTTCTATTCCATGATGACCTAAAGAACGTAACCCAAGCCATAGTTTGATAACCTCTGCAGGTCTAGAACCCTGAATACCTATTTCTCCTCTATTAATAATATTATCTTTAGATGATATATATGGTAGTCCAGTAGAAAAAGTATTTTCTAAAGTGCTCATATTTGAAACTAATAACAAAGAGGAGGTCTTAGTGATACCAATTATCTTTTGAGGATTTATTGTAATGGAGTTAGCTTGATTGATATTATTTAAACCTTCTATTTGTGTAGAAGTTAGAGCAAAAATACCTCCAATAGAGCCATCAATGTGTAACCATATTTTTTTTTCTTTGCATATTTCACTAATTTCCTTAATAGGATCAATTGCTCCTCTTACAGTTGTTCCTAGAGTTGCGACTATCGCAAAGATTTTTTTATTATTAATCGAACATTTATCTAATGTTTTTCTTAGATTTTGTATATTCATGCGCCCTTTATTATCAGTTTCAATCCTGACAAGATTTTCTTCATCAAGACCCATTATTCTTGTGCATTTAATAAAGGATGAATGAGCATCTTCACTAACAAGTAATACAGAATTAGGGTCTGAACCTAATCCAGCATTATTTCTAGCTGCTATAAGTGCATTTAAATTACTTAATGTTCCGCCGCTTGCTGCTATTCCTCCTGAAGAATCATTAAATCCAATTTTTTTTGCAAACCATTTGCATAATGAATCCTCAAGCAAAGTTACACTTGGTGATAAATCGTAAGCGAGAAGATTATTATTTAAACCAGCAGCAACTAAATCTCCCAAAATAGAGAAAATTAAAGGTGGAGGATCAAGGTGAGCTAGTGATCCAGGATGAACGGGATTAAATGAATTATTCAAAAGAGATTCAATCTCAGAAAACAAATCTTCTTCAGAATCACCATCTTCAGCTGGCATTATGCACTTAAAACTTTCATCAAAAGGTAAAGGACCATTTTTATCAGCTTTAGAGAACCATTCGCAAAGAGTTTGACTTGCTCTATTCAGAAGAGTAATCAATTTGTCATTAGTCCCTAAATATGAGGGGAAATATATATCTTTATTATTAATTAAATCTTCAGCCATCAGATAATATATCTATTAATAATTCTATTCTCAATATTGGTAAATGAGATATTTTTTTGAAAATGGAAATAGTAATAAAGATCAACAAAAAAGAACGAATAATCCAGGATACACTTTGTGGATGAATTCGATATTAAGAAGAACCAAAGAAATTGGAAAAGTTGAACTGCCAATCTGTTCTGTAATTTTAGATGAGAGAGGAAGATGTATCGGGAGAGGGGTTAACAGAAGAAATATAGATAAGGACCCATTAGGTCATGCTGAAATAATGGCACTTAGACAGGCCTCACTAATAAAAAATGATTGGAGATTTAATGAATGTACTCTTATCACAAATTTAGAACCTTGTACTATGTGTTCCTCTGCTCTTATTCAAGCGCGGATGGGTAAAGTTATTTTTGGGGCTTACGATAAGAAAAGAGGTGGACTGGGTGGCTCAATTGATCTATCAAAACATGAAAGTGCTCATCACAAAATGGAAATAATTGGAGGTATCTTAGAGGATGAATGCAGTCAAATTTTACAGATTTGGTTCAAAAAGTTGAGGACTCAAAAATAGAAAATTTATTTAGCTCAGTATCAAATAAGTTTAATAATCTATCAACATTTTCCTCACATGAATTAAAACCCATTAACCCTACACGCCATACCTTACCGGATAATTCTCCAAGTCCATTTCCTATTTCAATTCCATAGTTTCTTAATAGATGATTTCTAAAACCATCACCATCAACTGCCGGAGGTATTTTAACTGTGGTTAAAGTTGGCAATCTATAATCCTCTGATACATGTAATTCCATTCCAAGACTTTCTAAACCATTCCACAGTTTTTTTGCATTAATATTATGTCTATTCCAAACATTTTCTAAACCCTCATTCGCAATTAATCGTAAACCTTCACGAATAGCAAAATTCATATTTACTGGCGCAGTATGATGGTAAACACGATCAGAACCCCAGTATTTATTTAATAGAGACAAATCTAAATACCAGTTAGGTACTTTTGTTTTTCTAGAACTTAGTTTTTCTTCAGCTCTCTTATTCATTGTAAAAGGGCTTAACCCTGGGGGGCAACTTAATCCCTTTTGGCTACAACTGTATGCTAGATCAATTTTCCATTCGTCTATCAATAATTCTAAAGCGCCTAGAGAAGTAACTGCATCAACTAAAAACAAGCAGTTATTTTTTCTACATATATCGCCAATACCCTCGAGAGGTTGTAAAACACCACTCGATGTTTCAGCATGAACAATAGCAAAAATGGCTGGTTTTTTAGTTTCTATTTCATACTTAATTTCCTCAAATGTAAAAGCCTCACCCCATGGTTTTTCCATAATGGAAACTTGAGCTTTATATCTAGTTGCCATATCAACTAATCTGTCTCCAAAATATCCTTTTTTAGCAATCAATATTTTTTCTCCTTCTTCAATAAAATTGGCTATTGAAGCTTCCATCGCGGCACTACCAGTACCACTCATTGGAAGTGTAAGACGATTATTGCACTGCCATGTATACCTTAAAAGTTGCTGTACATCAGACATTAATGAAATATATGCTTCATCTAAATGACCAATAGGATTCAAAGAAAGAGCGTTTAAGACTTCTGGATGAGCATTTGAAGGACCAGGACCTAATAAAAGTCTAGAGGGAACATAAGTCTTTGAGAAATGAGACAAATTCTCTTTATTTAAAACCGGATAAAGTTTTGCTTCTGTCAAAGCATTACATTCAATTAACTTTAAATTAAACTAATATTGTCGCTTAAGCGATATTTATTTAAAGAAATTAATTCAATTTAAATAATTAAGTAAATAATTATTAAAGTTATGACTTGAAACACTGAAAGAAGATATCAAGTGTTGAAAAAAGTTACGGTTGATACATAATAAGAATCATCAAGTAATTAATTTCATAGAAGGTATCTTAAAAGTTATGTCTAAGTCTCCACAAGATGTTTTAAGTCAAATTAAAGATGAAGGAATTGAACTCATCGATTTAAAATTTACTGACATCCATGGTAAGTGGCAACATTTAACTCTTACATCAGACATGATAGAAGAGGATTCATTTACAGAAGGTCTAGCATTTGATGGTTCATCAATAAGAGGTTGGAAAGCAATTAATGCTTCTGATATGTCAATGGTTCCAGATGCAAGTACAGCATGGATAGATCCTTTTTATAAACATAAAACTCTAAGTATGATTTGCTCTATCCAGGAGCCTAGAAGTGGTGAGCCTTATGATAGATGCCCAAGATCTTTGGCTCAAAAGGCTTTAAAGTACTTAGAGTCTACTGGAATTGCTGATACAGCATTTTTTGGACCGGAACCAGAATTCTTCTTATTTGATGACGTAAGATACGACTCAAAAGAAGGTTCTTGCTTTTACAGTGTAGATACAATTGAAGCTCCATGGAATACAGGAAGAATTGAAGAGGGTGGAAATTTAGGATACAAGATCCAATACAAAGAAGGTTATTTCCCAGTCTCTCCAAACGATACTGCGCAAGACATCAGATCTGAAATGCTTCTTTTAATGGGTGAATTAGGAATACCTACAGAAAAGCATCACCATGAAGTTGCTGGTGCTGGTCAACACGAACTTGGAATGAAATTCGATTCGTTAATAAATTCAGCTGATAGCGTAATGACTTATAAATACGTTGTAAGGAATGTTGCTAAAAAATATGGGAAAACTGCAACGTTTATGCCCAAGCCTGTATTTAACGATAATGGAACTGGAATGCATGTTCACCAAAGTTTATGGAAGAGCGGGCAGCCACTTTTCTTTGGTGAAGGGGCATATGCAAATTTATCTCAAACTGCAAGATGGTACATCGGAGGCATACTTAAACATGCTCCATCATTCTTAGCATTTACTAACCCAACTACAAATAGTTATAAAAGATTGGTTCCAGGATTCGAAGCACCTGTAAATCTAGTTTATTCAGAGGGTAATAGATCAGCTGCTGTAAGAATACCTCTAACTGGTCCAAGCCCTAAAGCTAAAAGACTAGAATTCAGATCAGGTGATGCACTTGCTAATCCTTACTTAGCATTTTCTGTAATGATGCTTGCTGGTATTGATGGAATTAAAAATCAAATTGATCCTGGTGATGGAGTTGATGTAGATTTATTTGAACTTCCAGCTGATGAACTTGCTAAGATTGATACAGTACCTTCATCTCTAAATGACTCACTTAATGCGCTAAAAGCTGATAAGGAATATCTATTAGCTGGTGGAGTATTTACTGAAGATTTTATTGATAACTTTATCGATATAAAATACGAAGAGGTACAGCAACTAAGACAAAGGCCTCATCCACATGAATTCTTCATGTACTACGATGCATAATTAAAAAATCACATCAGTTTAAATTAATCAATTTGAGAAATATCACAAAATATTCTCAAATTGATTTTTTTTTTGTTGGAATATACTTATATAAATCGGAAAAAATGGCTAGGGAATCTATTTCAAAAATTGCATATAAAACGCTACAACAAAGTAAAAGCATTGCAGGTTTCGCTCACAAGCAGATTAGTTCAAGATTAATGAACTTTATTCTTCCGGATTCGAAACTTAATAATTTTGACATAGATAAGGATCTTCTGATGCAAATCCAAAATTCAATGGATAACTTAAGAGAAGAAGATTGGAATGATGCAGAAAAAAATATATATCCAAAAAAATTATTGTTTGACGAGCCATGGCTTAGATATTTAACTCAATATCCTAAAATTTGGCTCGACATGCCTAATACATGGGATAGACGCAGAAAACAAAACTTTGATGATCTTCCAAAATCAATTGATAAAGATAATTATCCACAATATTACTTAAGAAATTTTCATCATCAAACAGATGGTTATTTATCAGATTTTTCAGCTAGTATTTATGATCTACAAGTAGAGATACTCTTCAACGGAACCGCTGACTCAATGAGGAGAAGAATAATTAAACCAATAAAAGAAGGACTTGAAACTTTTAGCTATAGAAAAAAAAGTTCTATAAATATACTTGATGTGGCTACAGGATCAGGAAGAACATTAAAACAATTAAGAGCCGCATTTCCTAAAGAAAAAATCACAGGGATTGATTTATCTGATTCATACTTAAAAGAAGCAAGCAGATATATTTCGGATTTAGATGGAGATTTAATTCCGTTAATAAAAGGTAATGCTGAAGAATTACCTTTTGAAAATGATAGTTTTCAATGCATTTCTTGTGTTTACTTATTCCATGAATTACCTAGAACAATCAGAGCTAAAGTATTAAATGAATTTTTTAGAGTTCTTGAACCTGGGGGGATTTTAGTATTAGCTGATTCAATTCAAATAAGTGATTCACCTGACTTTACATCCGTAATGGAAAATTTCTATAAATCTTTTCATGAGCCATTTTATTTTGATTACATAAAAGAGGATATAGATTCTAAAATTGAGGAAGTTGGGTTTAAAGATGTACAATCAAATTCCTTTTTTATGACCAAAGTATGGTCTGCTGTAAAGTAAATAAAAACTGCTATGACTTATTGGGATAAAGAGACTATTCAACTTGTTCAAAGTCTTAATGACAAATTAAAGATTGATCATACTAAATGGCATAAAGATAAAGGGAATAAACATAAACGATCAGCAGAACTAATTTCGGCGGGATTATGCCATTTAATTATTTCTTGTAATGAGAATGAAACTATTGAGTATGTAGAAGAAAGTATTAAATGGTTAAAAGAAATTAACGTAGATCGACCCTGTCCTAGTAAAAATCACCTTTTTAAAGCCAACTGAAGTCTATTACCCTTACTACTCCATCTAATATCATCAAAACATTCATTAATAATATATAGGCCGCGGCCATTTACACTACTTATTTTTTTTGGTAATTTGTAGTCTCTTTTATTTGTTTCTAAACCATTACCTTGATCTTGAATTTGCCAAACACACCAATTAGGAGTAATTATTCTTCTTACTCTAATATTTTTATTAGGATCTAATTTATTTCCATGTTTTACTGCGTTAACTAGAGCTTCATGTAAACCAAGTTTTATAAGATAACTTGATTGAGTATTATTAATAGGTTCTAATAATTGATCTACAAATTCATTTAACTGTAATGATGACTCGAATTCATAGTTTGACCAGTTAATCTTTGGTCTTTTAAAAAATTTTTTTAAAATATTTTTGCCCCGAAATAAGGACATAATAATATTTTGATACTGTATTAATCTTAACTTATTAAATACCTCAATTTAAATAATATTATTATGTCTATCTGCAATAGCAGGATGATTTAGTATGGAGTCCATAAGTCTTACTCCTCTTAGTTGATTTATTAAAGGCATATGTCCATCAGGAGCATCTAATGACCAGCAAAAAGATCCTGGATATCTAGTCCATAACCCCTCTTTTTTCCAACCTATTTTTGGCCACATTAATTCGTATCTTTTTCCTACTGATTTTAATATCTTTGCCTGAATTGAGAATCCGAATCTACCAGTAGAATAAATAGTCCATAATCTATCTATAGTTTCTAGATCTTTACCTGACATATTCTTAACTTCACTATAGAAAACATATCCACGTTTTTCAGCTAATTTTCCAGCTAATTTCCGTAAATAGGAACTTGTTAATCTATCTGCTTCTTCAAATTTTTGCTCAACCAACATCAATTGCAAGTCTTCATAATTAATATCAATATCTGAATAAGTATTAAACCAATTATTGAATTTAGAATTTTCAAAGAATTCAGGCTTGAACTTTTTTAAAACTTGCAATATCCATCCAGCAGCCCAGTCATCTCCATTACTATCAAATATATCAAAAAGTGAAGGTCCAAGATCAAAAATATTTTCGACTTCAAATTCTATTTGAGTTAATAAATTTATCCTTTTTCTTTGGTTGGAATCTACAAATTTTTTTATAAAATCTAATGTAGCATTATTATAGTTATCTTGTTGTTTGTTAATCATTTTAAAAAATCAATCTAAATAATTAAAAACTATCCATGTATTTCAAAAGAGAGGAACTAGAGAAATTTAGAAGTTTTAAAGGACCACTTATAGATGTTAGAAGCCCGAGTGAATATTATAAAGGACACCTGCCTAATTCTATTAACATTCCATTATTTGATAATGATGAGAGATCAATAATAGGGACGATTTATAAAAAAGATGGAAGAAAAAAAGCTGTAATAGAGGGATTAAAATTTTTTGAAAAAAAAATGGACTTACTACTTGATAATTTATTTATGAATATTGATTCTTATAAAAATTATTCAGAAAAAAATAATAAGGAACTTTTTATAAGAATATATTGTTCTAGAGGAGGTATGCGGTCACAAAGTATTGCTTGGTTACTAGAAAAATTCAAAGTAAATACCTTTACACTTAATGGAGGATACAAAATATATAGGAGATGGGTATTAGATAGTTTTTCAAAAAAGTTAAATATTGTAGTTATTGGAGGAAAAACAGGAACAGGAAAGACAAGATTATTATCATTATTAGAAAAATATAAGTATCAAACTATTGATCTTGAGGGATTTGCTTGTCATAGAGGCAGCACATTTGGAGGGTTAGGAATGAAAGAACAACCTTCGAATGAGCAATTTGAAAATAAAATTGCAGAAAAATTAAATTCCTTTAAATTTTCTAATAATATTTTTGTAGAAGCTGAAAGTGCAAATATAGGTAAATGCAAAATCCCTCATGAATTCTTTAATCAGATGAAAAATTCTAGAAGAATTGAAATTTTAAGGAGCGAATCTAACAGGTTAGATGAGTTGATAAATACTTATAGTGTTTTTAAGAAAGAGGAACTCCAAGAGTCTGTATTAAGGATAAAAAAGAGATTAGGACCGCAAAGAACAAAAATAGCTCTTGAATCAATTAATAACGAGAAATGGGACTTAGTTTGCAAATCAGTTCTTGATTATTACGATAAGTGTTATGAATATGAAAAAGTTGGCAAAACAAATATAAATTTATTGGATTTAACCGACAAAAAATATGATGAAAGGATTCTAGACTTAATAAATAATATTTTATAAAATAATTACAAACGAATATGAAAAATATTTCCTAAGATAAAAAATTAATAATCAACCATTATGACAGCAAATAAAATTGCAAGTATACAATTTTATGAAGGAACTGATGAACCAGTAGTACCTGAAATAAGACTAACAAGGAGTAAGGATGGTACCACGGGTCAAGCATTATTTTTGTTCGAAAAGCCTCAGGCATTGTCTTCAATTACAGACGGTGAAATTACAGGTATGCGTATGATTGATTCCGAAGGTGAAATACTTACTAGGGAAGTTAAAGTAAAGTTTGTGGATGGAGAACCTATATTTTTAGAAGCTGTCTATATATGGAAAAGCACTTCTGACTTTGATAGATTTATGAGATTTGCAAATAGTTATGCCAAATCAAATGGATTAGGATATTCTGAGAAGAAATAGAATTTTTTAAAAATTGAGTAGTTCTTCATATTTTAATTTAGTAGTAATTCTAATCGCCTCGTTAATAATATGGACTTTAAGAGATTTTCTCCTCTTAATAATTTGCTCCTTAGTAATTTCAAATATTGTTTGTAATTTATGTAATCAAATTCAAAAGGGGTTGAAAATTCCCCGACCGCTATCACTGTTTCTTGTCTTAACTGTTATTTCAGTAATAGTATTTACTATTTTTATTCTTGTATTGCCTCCTTTTATAAAAGAATTCAATGAAATACTAGTTGATATTCCAAATGGTTTATCAAAAATAAATATTTTAATTAATACAAATCTGAATAAATTTAATATTCTTTTATATGGTGAACAATCAGAAAATGTTATAGATATTTTCAGTCTCATAAATAATGTAGTAACCATTCCAGATGCCTCAACTATTGCAAAAGCGATTCAAGAAAGTTTTAAAAATTTAATAAATATAGCGGGGAATCTTGGATCAGGTCTTTTGAAATTAATATTCGTATTAGCAGTGAGTTTAATGATTTCTATTGAACCAAAACAATATAAAGAAAATATACTTCTATTAATTCCAAAAAATTATCGCAACAAATTTAGAAATATTCTGGAAAAATCCAATACAGCATTAGCAAATTGGACCTTTTCTATGGTCATAAGTTCATTATCAGTAGGTCTATTATCATTAATAGTTCTGTCTATATTAGATGTTAAATATGTTGTCTCAAATGCTTTAATAGCAATGGTTCTTAATATCATTCCAAATATAGGTCCAGTTATAAGTGGTATATTTCCTATCTCAATTGCACTACTAGATAATTTCTGGAAACCACTGGCCGTTTTAGGAGCATATGTAATCATTCAAAATATTGAAAGCTATATAATAATGCCATCTATTATGAAGAAAAAAGCAAACTTACTTCCTGGTTTAACATTAATATCACAATTTGGATTTACCTTCATTTTTGGTCCATTAGGCTTAATATTATCTCTTCCATTAGCTGTAGTAATTCAAGTTTTAATCAAAGAATCATTTAAAGATATCTAAAAAAACTACTTTATTAATTTTTTATATAAATATGGGTAGGAAAAAAGTATAAAGAAAGCTAAGGGATGTTCACTAAAAGCAAAATATAGTGAATTAAAAGTAAAATGATCAAATAATATTCTTAACTCAGTAGAAAGATCTATTAAAACTAAAGAAAATAAAATTATCAAATAGTAATTCAATTTCATAAATTTAGAAGCCTAAGCTCATTCTTTAAGCAACAAAGATGGAGCTAATAAAATACTTGAATAGCTCCCAACTATAATTCCTAATGATAGGGCTAAGGAAAACCAAAATAGGGAATAAGATCCAAACAAAATTATGCTTAATAAAGGTATAAGGGTTGTAATGCTGGTAAACGTTGTTCTCCTAAATGATTCGTTTACTGATAATTGAATAGTTTCGTTATAGCCTTCTTTCTTTGAATTTAAATTTTCACGAATTCTATCAAAAATAACAACAGTATCATTTACAGAATAACCAGCAATAGTTAGCAAGGACACAGCAAATAAACTATTTACCTCGACAGATAATATAATTCCCAACCAAGAGAATATACCAAAAACAATTAGTAAATCATGGAATAAAGCTATTAGTGCAAATAATGCGTATTTCCTATCAAATCTAATAGTTATATATAAAGAAATTGCAAATAAGGAGACCAACAATGAAGTAACACAATTAGTAAGTAATCTTTTCCCAAGCTTTGGGCCTATTAATCTTGAATCCTTACTTTCATAATTCAAAGGTCCAACAATATTATCAAGATTAGAAATAAGATTGTTTGATTCTTCGATATTTAAATAAGGTGTTCTTATTGAAATTAATTTATTATTATTTTGGAATTGTAATTTGATATTATTTAAAAATTGATTATTTTTAGAAATCTCTCTTAAATTTTCCAAAACTGAATCTGGGGAAAAATTAGAACATTCCGCTTCACAAACTCTTTCTATTCTTAGTTCATTTCCTCCAATAAAATCCATCCCTAAATTTATAGGTTTCTTATAGGAAGTATTAAAAGTAGAATATAAAATTCCCAGAAGACTAAACAAAATAAGAAAAGTTGAAAAACCAATTATCTTTTTTTTATTTTTTATAAGTTCAAGATTGTATTTCATGGAAAATTAGAAATAAAAAATTTAATTTGAAAAATTATTCCTTGGCAGATAGAGATTTTTCTGTCTCAAAGATTGATATGTTGTAAAAAATCGCAAAATAGTTTTAGAACAATTTAATGAGGTAAACAAGCTAATTAAGACTCCAATACCTAATGTTGCCGCAAAACCCTTAACAAAATTTGTTCCTAATAAAAACAATACAAAACAACTAAGAAGAGTTGTAATATGGCCATCAACTATGGATGAATTAGCTCTTTGAAAACCGCTATCAATAGATCTTGTAAGAGTATTACCATGATATAGTTCTTCTCTAATTCTCTCAAATATTAAAATATTTGCATCAACAGCCATTCCAATACTAAGTATAAGCCCAGATATTCCGGGTAAAGTCAAAGTTACAGGAATTAGAGAATATATGGCTAAGTTAAAGAAACCATAAAGGACTAGAGAAAGAACTGAAACAAAACCTAGAATTCTATAGTTAAAAATCATAAAAATACCAACAAAAATTAACCCACTAATTGCTGCATAAAGACTTTTTAATATATTTTTCGATCCCAACAGAGCTCCTATTGTATTAGTTTCTACTATTTCAATTGGCAATGGCAATGAGCCTCCTTTAAGTTGAACTTCTAATTCTCTAGCATTTTCAGCACTAAAATTACCGCTTATTGTTGCTGATCCACCTGTAATCCCAGTACTTGCAAACTGATTACCAACACTGGCTTCACTTATTGATTCACCATCTAGAATGATAGCCAATAGTTGATTAGTGCCAGCAATTGACTTTGTAATTTCTGCAAACTTTTCACCTCCTGAATTACTAAAAGTTAATAAAACTTCCCAATTACTATTTGTTTGTTCTTGTCTCCTTCCTGCGTTAATAAGATCCTTACCAGATAAATCTGTTTTAATAAACAAATTTGTAATTTCTTTATCAACAAATTTTTTGATTTCAATTAACTTCCCATATAAATCATTACTAGTAGATGAGTAATTCAATTCTTGCTCTATATCTTTAAGATCATCTTGAATAACTTTTAAGAAATTATCATCATTTTGACTTTTTTCTGCAAAGGAATATCGTTCAATTAATTCTTTAATACTCAATCTCTGTAGTTGCAGGGTTTTTAAATCTGTAGATGTTCCTTCTTTTTGGATTCTAAATTCTAATAAAGCAGTCTTACCTAAAACCCTTGAAGCAACTAATGGATTTTGTTCCCCTGGTAATTCTAAAATCAATTGATCTCCACCAAGGGTTTGCAAATTAGACTCAGAAACTCCTAAATTGTTAACGCGCTTATCTATAACCGAATTAACTGCTTCAAGTTCATCCTTTGTTACCTTACCTTCCTCTTTAATAATTTGTAGTGTAAGTTGAGAACCACCTTGTAAATCCAATCCCAATTGTAAGGGATAATTTATTAATAGATAAACAGAAAACGTAAGTAGAAATATAATAAAAAAAAGCCAACCTTGCCTTCTTTTCATTCCTTATATGCTCCCTTTAGTTAAATCTTCAACTTTTTCAACTATTTGATGTGGTTGGATTATTGTCAAATTCTCAAGATTTCCATTATAAGGAGTTGGAATATCCTGACTAGATAATCTTATTGGTCGGGCATCAAGATCATCAAAACACTCTTCTGTTATCAAAGCAATTAATTCTGCACCAATACCTCCAGTCTTCATACATTCTTCAACAATAATTACTTTATTTGTTTTTCTTATTGATTTTGAGATGGTTTCCATATCAAATGGTTTTAAACTTATTAAATCTATTAACTCAACATCTATTCCTTTTTTTTCTAATTCTTCAACAGCTTTAAGGCAGTGATGTCTCATTCTTGAATAAGTCAATAGAGTAATATCTTTTCCTTCTTTTACAACGTCAGCCTGATCTAAAGCACAAGTATAATCACCCACAGGTAATTCTTCAGACAAATTGTATAGAAGAACATGTTCGAAAAATAGAACTGGATTATCATCTCTAATAGCTGCTTTCATTAAACCTTTAGCATTTGTTGGTGTACTACATGCAACAATCTTTATGCCGGGTACTGCATGAAAGTATGCTTCAAGTCTTTGACTGTGCTCAGCACCAAGTTGACGACCAACTCCTCCAGGTCCTCGAACTACTGCTGGTATTTTATAATTTCCGCCACTTGTATATCTAAGCATACCCATATTATTTGATATCTGATTAAAAGCTAAAAGCAAAAAACCCATATTCATTCCTTCTACTATTGGTCTTAAGCCAGTCATTGCTGCACCCACAGCCATACCCGTAAAACTATTCTCTGCAATCGGAGTATCTAAGACTCTTAACTCTCCATATTTTTCATATAAATCCTTAGTTACCTTATAAGATCCTCCATATTGACCAACATCTTCACCCATAACACAAACATTTACATCATTTGCCATTTCTTCATCAATTGCCTCTTTCAAAGCATTAAATAATAATGTTCCAGCCACAATTAATTACCTAATTAATCACATATATAATCCTACCACTTTGAATAATTCAACCTCCTTCAGCGAAGGTTATGAGTAGTAATATTGATAAAATCATTCCAGGTGAGAGCAAAAGGACTAAAAGGCCTAAGTCATGTAAAGACATTCAAAGAAGTTATTTTCTTAATAATATTTGAAATTCAATTTTTCTTCATAAAAAAACTGCGAATAAATACAATAAAAAGTCCCATACCTATAAAAGCAAATGAGAAAGTTAGCAAAAATGATAATCCAATTATTAAGGTATTAATACTAGAAGAAATATTTTGGACTATTTCAGAAGAATTAGATGGTTTATGAACTGAAAAATAAATAGCAATTTTATTACTTAAAAAATAAAAAAATATAAATAATAAAAAACTTGTTAATGATCCTACAATAAAATTTAATGGTCCTTTTTCGGGAATGTTTTTTTCAATATTCTCATTACTATTATCAACCACAATAAAATTTTGTATAAAAAAAAATTTAAATGAATGTTATTCCCTTTTCAAGGGAAGTGCAAACCCATGAATCGAAACCTTTATTTCTAAACAATTTATAATTTGAATTTAATTCTTTTTTAGCAGTCTCTATATCCTTAAAGAGTGCAAAGCATGTGGGACCTGATCCACTCATTGAAAATGTGAGACAATTTTCTAATTTAGAAAGTAAATATAATGCCTGTTTTACAGAATCATTTTCATTTTCTACAACCAACTGTAAATCATTTTTAATAGATAAATGTTGATTATTAACATTTAAGTTATTTAAACCATTATCTCTTAAATTTTTTCTTATGTTCTTAATCATTTCTCTATCAGTAAGATATTGATCACAAAATCTATTACTATATTTTTTATAAGTTTCAGCTGTAGATACTGATACATTTGGATTTTTTAAAAGAATTACTCCATATTCAAAGTTTGAATCTAATTTCTCCAAAATTTCTCCTCTTCCAAAACATAATTGAATACCACCATTTATAAAAAAGGGAATATCAGATCCTAAAGTTGATGCTAATGAACATAATGATTCTTGATCTAAGTTCAAATCCCATAACTTATTAAGACCAATTAATGTTGCTGCTGCATTACTGGATCCACCAGCTAATCCTGCGCCAATTGGAATATTTTTTCTTAAAAATATATTCGCACCGTAATCTATATTTGATTTTTTCCTTAATAGATTTGCCGATTTAACAATTAAGTTATCTTCAGATAAGCTTAAATCATTACAATCAGACTCAAGTTTAATTAAACCTTCATTATTAATTTCAAATTCTAAATAATCAGAAAGATCGATATTTTGCATAATCATTGCTAACTCATGAAATCCATCCTCTCTTTTACCAATAACTTCAAGGTGTAAATTTATTTTGGCAGGAGATTTTATATTAATTTTCGTTTTAGCTAAATCTTGCATATACTTAAATTTTTATTTTTTAATTTTAATACAATTTTCTGCAAGCTTAATCCATTGGTTAATTGAAATATCTTGTTGTCTTAAATTAAAACAAACTTTTGAATATTCAGATAATTCATTTATTTCATCATTTGAAAGTATTGAATTAAGTGTATTTCTGAGCATTTTTCTTCTTGAATTGAATGTAATTCTAAGAAGTTTATCTATATATTTTTCTAGACTGATATCTAATCTTAAATCATTTTTAATTGGCTCGAAAACTACTAAAGAAGAAAAAACTTTTGGAGGCGGACTAAATGATGAGGGCGGTACATCGCAAATTTTTTTTATTTTTGATAAGAGTTGCATTCTTACACTAAGTGCGCCAGCATTGGGACTTCCTTCTTTTGACAAAATCCTATCTACAACGTCTTTCTGCATCAAAAAAATTATTTTTTCGTAATTATAGTTTCTTATAATGCCTAATCGCCCTATGAAAATATCCAATATTGGGCCAGTTATATTGTAAGGAATATTTGCAATCACTTTTGTAATCTTCTTATTAATCGAATCTAAATTTACAGTAAGA
>CACGMX010000002.1 GCA_902574405.1 uncultured Prochlorococcus sp.
TTAGATGCAAGATCTAATGCAATAGAAGTTTTTAGTCTTACAGATAACTATAGATCATCAAAAAAGTTAATTGATGTTTTTAATAAACTCTATAAGAATGGACTTAAACAATCAAAATTAAACTATAGGAAATTAACCTCAAGAATTAATGAAAATATTAATTATGAATTTAAATTTAAGGATGTATTTGAAATTGTTGAATTTTCAAAAAAAGAGACAAATGTAGAGGATCTTGTAACTCATTACATAGTTAATTTTATTTTAAATAATAAAGAAATTGATATTAATAAAATTGCGATTCTTACATTAAATAATTCGCAATGCTTAGATTTGAAAAACAAATTAAATCAGTTTAACCTCCCATGCAAAATTCAAAATAAACAAAATATTTTTGATACAGAAGCAAGTGCTCTTCTATTTTTATTGATTGAATGTTTATTAAATCCGAGATTTTTAAAAAATATAACTTTGCTAGCTGCTTCAAATTTCATAAAAATAGAATTAGAAGAATTACTTGATGATGGAATTAGTAATAACTTAGAAATTTTAATTAATAAATGCATTACTTGGTCCCAGGAACTTAGAGAAAAGGGTTTTTTAAATATTGTTAATGAACTTCTTATAAATTACAAGCCTGAATCGATCATTAAAGATTTAGATCTAAATTCAAATTTATTTCAACTTTCTGAAATTGTTGAAATAGAATTAATTGATAATGATTTTAATCTCAATAAAGTTTTTAACTGGTATAAAAATCAGTTAGATCCTATTTTAAGAATTTGTACTGGAGAGGATTATTTGACTAAAGATTATAATCTTCAAAATGGAATAAATCTTTCTACCATTCATAGTAGTAAGGGACTCGAATTTGAAATTGTTCTATGTCCATATCTATCAATTATTTCAAATAAGTCAAATAAAATTAAAGGACCTATTTGGAAATCTAGTATTGATAGAGATATTTATATAAACATTTCTAATAATTACACGAAGGTTGAAAAATTTAAATTAATAGAAGAGGAAGATTTATTTAAAGAGAGTGAGCGGTTAATTTATGTAGCACTTACAAGGAGCAAATATAAACTTATAGTTTTTAATGATTTAGAAAATACAAATAATATTTTAAATAATGATTTACTTAGTTATTTGGAAAATATCAATTTTTATAAATCTACTTTTGAAGTCAAGATAGAAAAAGAGAAAATAAAAGAAAATTTTGTTAAGTTCCAAACCGACCGACTGAATAATAATCTTTGGAAAATCGATAACGTTAATAAAAAAATATCAAGGGAATTTAATTCTTATCAATTTATTTCTTATTCAAGTTATTCTTCTTGGATACGTAAGGATAAAAATATCGAAGCAGGTATTAATCGTTATAAGGATTATGAAGATAGTATATCAATTATCAAAGAGTCTAATCTTAAGAAATCAAAGAATTATCCTAGTTATTTTTCTTTCCCAAATCCCTTAAGTGAATTCCCAAAAGGAATTATTGCTGGGACTTGTTTGCATAAAATAATAGAAAGATTTGAATTTAGAAATGATAATAATCAAGAATTAATTAATTTAATTATTGAGGAATTAAACTTTCATCAAATCGATACTTCTTTGGCTTTTAAAGTAAAAGATGCGATTTTAAGAATTATAAATATATCTTTAGGAAGTGAATTAAAAAACAAGAAACTAGTTGATATACCCAATGAATACTTAATTAAGGAACTTAAATATGATTTACCTCTATCTTATGAAGGTAGAAATATTAATTCTAATGATATATCAAAATGCTTTTTTTTAGATCAAGAATATGAATTTGGTGAAGAATATGCAAATAAAATAAATGATCTTCAAATTATGAATAAAGGATTTCATTCAGGATGTATTGATTGTGTTTTCCCAGTAGGTAATAAATTAGAAGATAGTAAATGGTGGGTAATTGATTGGAAAAGTAATTTTATTTCTGAAAGTGATAATAGTGATTGTTTACCAAGAAATTATAACTATGAAAATATGAGAAATGAAATGATTAAACATCATTATCCATTGCAATCTCATCTTTATTTATTAGCATTGCATAGATTATTAAAGTGGCGAATTAAAAATTATCAACCAGATAAACATCTAGGAGGATATATTTATTTGTTTTTAAAGGGATTGCCAGATTTTGAATTATTTGAAAAATCTAAGTCGAAAGATATATCTCCAGGTATTTTTATTGGCAAAGCACCTTTAAAGAGAATTAATTATTTAGATAATCTTTTTTAGAATGACAAGTACTACTAAGGATATTGAAAATTTCCAATATGAACATATATTTAATTTAATCTTAGGTATTTTCAAATTCAATGAAAAAAAATATGGAAATTTCGTAAAAGATGCAATAAAAATTTTATTAGAGTTTGAAAAAAATGGTGAAACTATTATTGATGTAGATAATAGTTTAATAAACTTTGAATTATTAGAAGATGGCTGGCCCAATAAACATATTGATGTTCTAAAAAATATAGGCTTGATAGGTTCCCCTAACTCTCCATTCGTTTTATTAAATAGAAAATTATCCCTATCAAAATGGTCAAAAAAGATAGAAAGAGTTATTAATTCATTTCTAAAAAAAATAGATACCGATAATTTAATTAATTCGATAATTTATAAAGGAGATAATAAAATTGATCAAATTAAAAACATATTTAAATATTCAAACTTAGTTTTCCTTCAAGGAGGACCAGGTACGGGTAAAACCACCTTAATAATAAAGTTAATAATAGAACTCCTTCAAATTGATAACTTTTTAAATATTGGTTTGTCTGCCCCAACAGGCAAAGCTACATCTCGACTAAAAGAAGCTCTTAATAATAAAAAAAATATTTCTTTTATCAAATTTCTAGATCAAATAGAATTTCAAACTTTACATAGATGGATTTTAAATTCTCAAAATAAATCTCTTAAGTTGAAATTTAAACTAAAAGAGCTTGATATTTTCATAATTGATGAAATGTCAATGGTTAATATCGATTTGATTGAATCAGTTTTAAATTTGCTAGCAAAGGACTGTAAAATTATTTTAGTTGGAGATAAAAATCAATTGTCTCCAGTTAGTAACTGTTCTATTTGGAATTATTTATTTGAATATGGTGATAATAGTTCAATTAAATCTTGTGTAGTAAATTTAGAAAAAACTTATAGAAATATTGGAGATATAGCATTAATTAGTAGTTTAATATTTAATAATGATTTTTCTTTACTTAATCAAAAAATAAAAGAATTAGAAAAAGATAATAATTCAAGAGAAATTACTATTTTTAAAAGAAGAGAAAAAGATATTCCAAAAGATCTATTTTTTTCGATTACAAGTCATCTAAAACAGTTAAATCTTTCAACTTCAAATTTAAGTAAAAAAAAATATATATTTGATAAGAGTATTGATAATTTATTGTTTAATGAAAAAGCTTTAATAGATAAGATATTTCAGGATTTACAAAGTCACTTGATTTTATGCGAAAAAAATTCTGGAATATGGAGTGTTGAATATTTGAATGAAATTGTTTTAGGGCAAAAAAAACCCTATAACCTTAAAACTCTTAATGAGGGTGTCCCAATTATTTGTACAAAAAATAATAATGAACTTGGATTGTCAAATGGGGATATTGGAGTACTTATAGGTTTAAAAGATGAAAGAAAATATCTTTTTAGAAAATTTAATGATAGTAACGAAGAAATTGTCGTATTAATTGATCCATCTAATTTAGAAAATGTTGTGCCAGCAATAGCTATTACTATCCATAAATCTCAAGGAAGTGAATCTGAGAAAGTAAGCATTTTGTGGTCCCAAAAGTATAGAAGAAGTCATAATACTCTAAAAGAAAAAAAAGATAATGAAAATATCTTTTGCAGAGATAATTTTGAAAAAAGGTTATTTTATACTGCTGTTACAAGAGCAAAAAAATTTCTAGATATATATTATTTAAATTAAATTTTATTTTTGAGAAATTATAAGATTTTAACCACAAGATGTTAGATTAATAATTCGGCTCTGTAAGGCTAGTCAACAATTTAAGTCAATTTATATATTTGTTGCATGCCTAATCAGAAGATTATTAGGCATCTAAAATGACTTTAAAAAAAGATAGTAACTCTCTCGGTAGCGAGCAGGAAAAATCTCAGAATGAAAATAGTCACCTGCTTGGGTTGAAGAACTTAGAGAACACAAAAAAAATTGAATCTCAATCATGGGAAGTATCCAAAGGAAATGATAATGAGAATGGATTTCTAGATTTTGGGTTTAATCAATCGATCTTAAATTCGTTAAGAAATAAAGGATATAAAAATCCAACTCCCATCCAAAAAGCTGCAATCCCAGAACTAATGTTAGGTAGAGATTTACTAGGCCAAGCACAAACAGGAACAGGAAAGACTGCAGCTTTCGCATTGCCACTAATAGAAAAACTTACAGATAACAAAGAATTAAATGCCAAGGTTTTAGTTATGACTCCTACAAGAGAATTAGCAACTCAGGTGGCAGAATCCTTTAAAAGTTATAGTTCTGAATCTAGTGATTTTAAAACGGTTGCAATATATGGAGGTACCGACTATCGAAGTCAAATTTCTGCATTGAAAAGAAAAGTTGACGTAGTAGTTGGGACACCCGGCCGAATAATGGATCATATAAGGCAGGGGACTTTTAAAACTAGAGATATTAATTGTCTTGTTTTAGATGAGGCAGATGAAATGTTGAATATGGGTTTTCTTGAAGATATTGAATGGATAATAGATCAACTTCCAGAAAATAAGCAGATGGTATTGTTTTCAGCAACAATGCCTAGTGAGATAAGAAATATAGCTAAAAAATATCTAAATGATCCCGCCGAAATATTAATCAAAAGTGTCAAAAAAGAAACTCAATTAATTTCGCAAAAATTTCTATATGTACAAAGGCATCATAAGTTAGATGCTTTAAAAAGAATATTAGAACTTAATAAGGAGGGAGTAATTATTTTTGTAAGGACAAAAGTACTTACTACTTCAATAGCTGAAGCTTTAGAGAATTCAGGTCATACTGTGGCAGTACTTAATGGAGATATACCTCAAAATCAAAGAGAAAATACTGTAGATAGATTAAAAAAAGGATTTATTGATATCCTTGTGGCAACTGATGTCGCAGCTAGAGGATTAGATGTTGAGAGAATAAAACTTGTAGTTAATTACGATTTTCCTTTTGACAAAGAAACATATACCCATAGAATTGGAAGAACTGGCAGGGCAGGCAGGTCAGGAGAAGCAATTTTATTTGTTAATCAAAGAGAAAAACATTTTTTAAGAAACTTAGAAAACTCAACAAGAACTAAGATTGAAGAAATTAATATACCAAGTAATAAAATAATAAATGAAAAAAGGATGGAGAAACTCATAGAGAATGTTAATGAGAGTTCTTTAGCTAAAGATGAAAATGAAGAAAATAAATCATTGATTATAGATGTACTAGATAATTTAAAAGAAAAGTACTCAATGGACGACTCAAATATTGCAATGGCGGCGATTAATTTAGTAATAGGTAATAAATCATTTTTTGTTAATGAAGATGATTCTTGGATTCATAAACAAAATAATACTGATCGAAATAGATCAAATAGAAATGGTAATAATCGTATGAGAAATTCAAATAGAAGAAATAATTATCAAAATGATTCTTTTGAAACCTACAAATTTAACTTTGGAAAATTTGATGGGGTTAGAGTTGCAAATATTATATCCTCAATATGTAATTCAACTAATATAAATGGTAGATCCATAGGTAAAATACAGATTTTTAATGATTACAGTTTGGTAGATTTACCTAGAGATCTGCATAGAGAAACTAAAAATAAATTAAAAAAAATTAAAGTCAGAAACTAGGTATAGAGAATGAAAGCTGGCAAATATAAATTTTTTATTTTTGTGAATTTGATAATCCTATTCAACTCTTTAAATAGTTATTATTTAGCTGAAAAAAAACAAAATTCAATCATAAAATTATTTTGTCTTCAGAGTGTCAAAGAGGAGATGATGAAAGCAGAAATGGTATATAGTGAAGAAATTGCGAATGAAACTTGTGATTGTTACTACGATGAATTTGCGCAAACTGCAAGTCATCAAGATGCAAAAACAAAATGTAAATTAGAAACTAAAGAGAATTTAAATCATAAAAGAAAAATTTAATTTTATGAAGTCTAAGAATAATCAAAATCCAATAATTAGACTCTATTTAAACTTGATTGAAGAAAGAAGGTTACTATTTTTTGCTTTTATTAGTTCTATAATTAATAAAATATTAGATTTAGCCCCCCCTGTAATAATTGGTCTTGCAGTTGATATCGTTGTAAAGGAACAGAATTCATGGATTGCTGGTTTTGGGATAAAAGAAGTTCCAGCTCAATTGATTTTTCTTGCATTTGCTTCAGGAATTGTTTGGTCTGGTGAATCCTCCTTTGAATATTTATATTCGATTTTATGGAGAAATTTGGCTCAGCTATCGCAACATAAATTAAGAATAAAAGCTTATGAGCATATCCAGGAATTAGATATGGATTTTTTTGAAAATGATAATACTGGAAGACTATTATCTATTTTGAATGATGATATAAATCAACTCGAGAGATTTCTAGACCAAGGGGCTAATCAGATTATTCAATTATTTATAACTGTCTTAATAATTGGGGGCACTATGATTTTTGTCGCTCCAAAAATCGCTTTATTTGCTTTCTTTCCTATTCCAATTATATTTTTAGGATCAATTAAATTTCAAAGGAGGCTCGCTCCAAAATATAGAGATGTTAGAAATAAAGCTGGATTGTTGGCATCAAGACTTAACAATAATTTGAGTGGAATTCTAACCATAAAAAGTTTTACTAAAGAAAAATGGGAACTAAATAGATTAAATAAAGAAAGTCTCGATTATCAAAGAAGTAATAAGGCTGCAATAAAATTATCTTCTGCTTTTATTCCTCTTATAAGATTTGCAATCTTATTCGCTTTTATAGCTATTCTATTAATTGGAGGTTTTCAAACTTGGAATAAGACACTTGATGTAGGAACTTACAGTTTTTTAGTTTTTATTACACAAAGATTATTATGGCCTTTAACTACTTTGGGGCATGTTTTAGATGATTTTCAGAGATCCATGGCTTCAATAGATAGAGTAGTTGATCTCATAGATACGCCTATAAAAATAAAAGATGGAAAAATAAAAATTGAACCTAAAGATATCAAAGGAGAGATAATTTTTAATAATGTAAATTTTAATTATCCGGGACGAGATTTAACTTTAAAAAACATAAATTTCAAAATTGAAAATAACTCAACATTAGGAATTGTTGGTTTAACAGGTTCTGGGAAAAGTACAATAATAAAATTACTCCTAAGAATTTATGATAGTAATAATGGGTCAATAACCTTGGATGGCATTTCTATTAAAGAAATAAATTTGAGGGATTTAAGAAAGTGTATTTCTTTAGTAAGTCAAGAAACTTATTTATTTCATGGCAGTGTACAAGAAAATATTGCTTATGGTTCAATTAACCCAAATCTTAAAGATATTATTAAAGCTTCAAAGATTGCGGAAGCTCATAAATTTATTGAACAATTGCCGGATGGTTATAAAACCATAGTGGGGGAAAGGGGCCAAAGGCTCTCAGGCGGACAACGTCAAAGAATTGCCTTGGCGAGAGCTGTTTTAAAGGATGCACCAATATTAATATTAGATGAAGCTACAGCCTCAGTTGATAATGAAACAGAGGCTTTAATTCAAAAATCATTATCTAAAATCACTAAAGAGAGAACAACTATAGTAATAGCTCATAGATTAAGCACTATAAAAAATGCGGATAATATTGTTGTTATTGATAAAGGTAAAATGGTTGAAAGCGGAAAACACAAAAAACTATTAGATCAGAACAAAATATATGCTGATTTATGGAATGTTCAAGTTGGAATCTAATTTAGAGTTTCTAAACTATATTAAAAAGTTAAATGATTTAATTACATTACTAAACATACCGTCAACTTTATTCCATCTTTCTTCATTTGTTCCCACAGCGAAAGTGTAAAGTGTTCCTCTATCAATTACGACAGTAGCTAATTCGTGCCTGGCCTTTTCATTTAAATTTAGCTCATATTCTAAATCATAGAAAATATGATTGGATGCCTCCCTCTTATTGGCATTTATAAGTTTCACCTCTCTGCCTGAACCTTCGGGAGCAATGACTTTATCAATTAATGTTTGACCTACTTCACTTGGGGTACCTAATTGCTCTAATTGAACCTCTTTATTTACATCAGAAATAACTAAACTTAAGGTCTCATTACTATTTATTAGATCATGATAAATAATTTCAGGACCTCCATCGACTTTTACTCTAGTCCATCCTGTTGGATACAAAAAGGCATATCTTCCATCTGGACTTTGATAAGCTTCTAATCCCGCATTTAGTCCTCCACTACAAGCACTCAGTGTTAAACACAAAAAAATCAAAAATAAATATTTGAAAGGGTTAAATTTATTATTTTTCATTTTGTTTGAAATTACTAACTAAAAACATAATAAGACATTAAAAGCAAACAATTATGGCAATTAAGAATTTTGCGTCTAAATTATTCCTAGAAATAGTTTGATCTTGATTACTTATACTAAACCGCTTTCAAAATTAATTGGTCATTTTGAGAAATTTCCAGGGATTGGTCCAAGAACAGCTCAACGATTAGCCTTGTTTATTTTAAAACAACCTGAAAGTACAATAAGAGATTTTTCAAACGCTCTGCTAGAAGCACATAGTAATGTTGGTCGTTGCAAAAAATGTTTCAATTTGACTTCAGAAGATGAATGTGAAATTTGTAAAAATACTGAAAGAAATCAAAAACTAATATGTGTAGTTGCAGAAACTAAAGATTTGCTTGCTTTGGAGCGCGCAAGAGAATTTAAAGGTGTTTACCATGTTATTGGTGGTTTAATATCCCCAATGGATTCTGTTGGCCCCGAACTCTTAGAAATAAGAAGCTTGATAGAAAGAGTTAGTAAATCTGAAATAGATGAGATCATATTGGCATTGACCCCAAGTGTTGAGGGAGATACAACAAGTCTTTATATTGGAAGATTGCTAGCCCCTTTTACTAAAGTTACGAGGATTGCATATGGCCTACCAATGGGCAGTGAACTTGAATATGTGGATGAAGTTACACTCGCAAGGGCATTAGAAGGGAGAACAAAGCTAAATTAGACAATGAGAAACAAAAATCTAATCAAAAAAGAAAAAATCTTAAGACTCCCCTCCTGGATAAAATTTCCTATTAGTAAAGCTTCAGAGTTTGAAAAAATACAAACACTCATCAAAAAATCAAATATTCATACTATTTGTGAAGAAGCAAGATGTCCAAACAGAGCAGAATGTTATGCCTCAGGAACAGCCACTTTTTTACTAGGTGGATCGATATGTTCTCGTTCTTGTGCTTTTTGTCAGGTAAATAAAGGTAGACCTAGTTCTATTAATATTGATGAATGTACTCAAATCGCTGAAGCAGTAAGAGTACTAAATTTGAAATATGTTGTTTTGACATCTGTAGCTAGAGATGATCTCCCTGATCATGGTGCAAATTTATTTACATCTACAATTGATGAGATCAGAAAAATTGATTCGACAATTAAAATAGAAGTTTTAACTCCTGATTTATGGGGTGGGGGCAAAAATTTTGATGAAACTAATAATCTTCAGACTGAGAGATTGAAGATGATTTTAGAAAAAGATCCAATATGCTTTAATCATAATCTTGAAACTGTTGAAAGACTGCAAAAAGAAGTTAGGAAAGGTGCAAATTACAAAAAATCCCTTAGTTTACTAAATAAGTCAAAAGATATTGCTCCTCATATTCAAACTAAATCAGGCATTATGTTAGGCCTGGGGGAAACTTTGGATGAAATTAAAAATACAATTTATGATCTAAAAAAAATAGATTGTGATCAAATTACAATTGGCCAATATTTAAGGCCTTCATTCAATCATTTGGCAGTTAAGAAATATTGGGATCCATCAGAGTTTGAATATTTATATCGCTTCTCAATGGAATTAGGATTTAAGAAAGTATCTTCTGGACCCTTAGTTAGAAGTAGTTATCATGCGGGTTAACTTTCTTCAATTAAGGAGAGTTTTTTTTCAAGTTTCTTTAATATTGAAATACATTCCCCGTTCATAAGTGTACCTGACCCCCCCCCAAACCAATCTTAATAGAAGATCTACTGGGCTAGAACCAACTTCTTTAACAATTTTGAAGCCTATTAACTTAAAATATCTTACAAGTTTCTTATTGTATCCTTCACTATCAAAAATAGCTAAAAGTCTTGCTTTGTTGCTTGATTTTTTTTCAATTGCCCAAGCCATAGTTGTTGCCCATATTAGTTCAGAAACAAAAGCGGGCGCCTTACTAAGGATTCTTAATGTATCAAGCTGAATACCTTGTTTATTTAAATAAGTCCAACCTTTCATTTCGGCCCAAATCTTAATGATATTATTTTTCTGTTCTGCAATAACGATTCTAAAGAAACATAATCCGAGAGTTTCTCTAACTTGAATTTTAATTAATAATCCAATGGAACCTGCTAATTTTTCTAATTCTTCAACTTTCATGATTTTGAAAATTAATCCTTATTTGATTTGTGATTTTCCACTTTTAATCTATCGATCTGTTTTTGTCTTTCTTCAAACCTTTTCCTATCATCATCACTGAATTGATCAACGCAGAAATGACATTGGATACCCTTTCTATATTCTTTACTTTTTTGGTCTTCAATTGAAACTGGCATTCCACATGCATGACAAATCGAGTAGGAGCCTTTTTCTAATTCTTTATCTAAAGCAACTCTTTTATCAAAAACATAACATTCACCTTCAAATAAGTTTTCTTCTTTTGGTATATCATTAAGGTATTGAAGGATTCCCCCTTGTAGGTGATAAATATTTTTATAACCTTTCTTTTTCAGCAAACTAGTAGCTTTTTCACACCTTATTCCTCCCGTACAAAACATTGCTATATTTGTAGACTCTTTTTTTTCTAAATGGGTATCTAAATGATCATCTACCCACTTGGGAAATTCTCTGAAATTTCTTGTATTTGGGTTTATAGAATTCTGAAATGTTCCTAATGAAACTTCATAATTATTTCTAGTATCAATGACTATTGTATTTTGATTTTTTATTAACTTATTCCAATCAGCAGAGTCAATATAGGTACCATTATTTTCTGAAGGGTTTATTCCGTGGACACCCATGGTAACTATTTCTTTCTTTATTTTTATTTTTAATTTTTTGAAGACCTTGTTTTTTGAATAATTTATTTTTATATTCAAATTTCTATTATCTGTGTATTTGTTAAGTAAATTGATTACAAAATCAATTACATTTTTCTTAGCGCATATAGTTCCATTTATGCCCTCTCTTGCAAAAATTAATAAACCTGAAAGATCTTTTTCTTTTTCGATTTCTATTAATTTATTTTTTAGATCAAGAATTAAGTTTTCTTGAAATGGGAAGAAAGAATATAGAGAAACTATTTTATAATTTTCGCCTTTCATAAAGAGGATAATTTTTTTTCACAAGTTTCAAAATCTTTGTTAAATGATACTCCAACCTCTTTAAGAAGTTTTCTGTCTGATTGAAAAGATGGATTTGAAGTTGTGAGTAACTCATCTCCGTAAAAAATTGAATTTGCCCCACATTGAAAACATAAAATTTGGGCTTCTTTTGAAAGTTTTTCTCGCCCTGCACTTAATCTTATCTTACTTTTAGGCATAAGAATTCTAGCTGTAGCTATCATCCTTATCATTTCAATAGAATCAATTTCTTGATTATCTTCTAAACCAGTACCTTCTATAGCTACTAATGAATTTATAGGAACACTTTCAGGGTGCGGATTCATGTTTGAAAGCACTTCCAAAAGAGATGCTCTATCGCCATTAGTTTCTCCCAAACCAATTATACCTCCACAACAAACATTTATTCCTGCATTTCTTACTCTTTTGATAGTATCTAGTCTGTCTTGATAAGTTCTCGTAGTAATAATATTTTTATAGTGCTCAGGACTAGTATCAAGATTGTGGTTATACGCGGTCAAACCTGCATCAGCTAGTCTAGAGGCTTGATCTTCTGTTAGCATCCCGGCAGTAACGCATGCTTCCATCCCTAAATCTCTTACACCGCTAACCATCTCTAACATTGCGTTAAAAGGTTTCCCATCTCTAATTTCTCTCCACGCCCAACCCATGCAAAACCTATCTGCACCTTCATTTTTTGCTATTTTGGCTCTTGCTAAAACATCTTCAACTTGAAATTGTGGATGACTTTTGATTTCACTAGTACTATAAATTGATTGGCTACAATACGAACAATTTTCCTCACATCCACCAGTTTTTACGCTGAACAAAGATGCTAATTGAATGTTGTAGTTGTTAAATTTCCTGTGAATGACTTGTGATTCCCACATTAAATCAATCAGAGGCATATTAAGTATTTCTAAGATCTCCTCTTTATTCCAATCGAACCTAATTTCTCTTAGGAACTGTTTGTTCGAATTGGTCATTTTTGTAAGGAAGGATATTGAGAATCTTCAAAAGATTCATTTGATAATGATTCTATACCGCCAAAACGTCTATTCCTAGATTGGTAATCAATTATTGCTTTTAGAAATTCAAACTCATTGAAGTCTGGCCAAAGTACGTCGGATATATAAATTTCTGAATAAGCTAATTGCCATAAAAGAAAATTACTGATCCTTTTTTCTCCACTAGTTCTTATAAGTAATTCTGGATCTTTAATTCCTCGAGTTAATAGCTCTGAATTAAATAATTCTTCATTAACTTCACTTGGTTTTATTTCACCAGAAGAAGATTTTAATGCTAATTTTTTTGCAACCTTTACTATTTCTTGTCTACCTCCGTAATTAATACAAATATTCAATAAAAATTTTTTGTTATTTGTAGTTAGAGATTCTGAATCAGACATTATTTTTTTTAGAGTTTCTGGGAAAGGAGTTAAATCTCCAATGAATTTTATTTTTGTTGATTCTTCGTGTATTTCTTCAATTTCGTTTCTCAAAACTTCGCTAAAAAGATTTATAAGGAAATCAACCTCTTTTTTTGGTCTTGCCCAATTCTCGGTTGAAAATGCATAAACAGTAAGTACTTTACAACCTAATTTTTTTGATGCTTTTAGAATTTCTTTTAAAACACTAACTCCTCTTTTGTGACCATATGTACGAGGTAACCCCTTTTTTGTTGCCCATCTGCCATTCCCGTCCATAATTACTGCTACATGTTCTGGAATTTTTTGCTTATCTATTTTCATGGATAAGTTATTATTTTTCTTATCAATTATTTTGCCTAAACTCATAAGTTAATCATTTTTATTAGTAAAGATTGCAGGTTTTTCAGTCTCTTTTTCATTCGAATCATTGATAATATTATCACTTGGATTTGTATTTTGGGATAAAGATTTTTTACCTAGAGATGATTTATTCGTTCCTATTGAGTTTTGATTACCAATCAAATTTACAAGAAGTTCTTGTAACCTACTGCTGGTAATTGGTCTTTCAAGTTTTCCTTGGTTTGCCAATGATAATGTACCTGTCTCTTCAGAGACAACAATACAAATACACCTATCAAATCTTTCTGTAATTCCTAATGCGGCAAGATGTCTTGTTCCATATCTACTTATTCCTTGCCTAGATAAAGGGAGTATTACCCCGGCAGATATTATTTTATTCCCTTTCACAAGAACTGCCCCATCATGTAAGGGTGTATCTGTTGCAAAAAGATTTATTAAAAGGTCAGTTGATAATTGCGCAGCAATATTGGTACCTGAATATAGAAAATCTTCGGGTCTTAAATCACTTCCCAAATCTACAACAATTAAAGCACCCCTCCTATTTTGAGAGAGTTTACCTGCAGTATCAACTAATTGAGTAATGGTAGTTGAAGTTGCTCTAAATTCCTTTGGTGGATTTCCTAGTAATACAGCTAGCCTCCCAGTACCTAGTAGTTCCATTAATCTCCTTAACTCTCCTTGCCAAAGGATCGCTAATGAGAGGGAGCAAGCGAGAACTACAGCATCAATTAATTTTGATGTTAGTGGTAAATATGCATATCTTTGAATAAACCATGCTGATGATACTAAAAACAAATATCCTCTAAGCAGCCATAATGTCCTTTGCTCTTTAACCCTAGAGAATAATAAAAGTCCGAAACCAACAGCAAATAAGACATCTAACAAAAGCTTAAAATTTATAATTCCCCAGAAATTCACACTAAAAACAATATTAATTTAAATGTACCTAATTTTGTTTAATAAAGCGATCAGGCAAAATATCATATCTTAAAAGATCAAACGGACTTTCTCTTTTTTGAATAATCTCTGCTTCTCCATTGCAAACTAAAAGAGCTGCGGGTCTAGGAATTCTGTTGTAGTTAGAGCTCATTGAATTATTGTATGCACCAGTACCAAAAACACATATAAGATCTCCTGTTTCGCAATTTGCTAGTTCTATCTCCTTAAACAATACATCTCCAGATTCGCAGTGTTTCCCAGCTATAGTGTATTTATTTTTAGAATCAATATTGAAAGGGTTTTTTACCAAACATGCAGAATAATTTGATTGATATGTTATGGGCCTTGGATTATCACTCATCCCGCCATCAACAGACAAATAAGTTCTGATTCCAGGAATTTCTTTAAAAGCCCCAATTTTGTATATTGTTACACCTGCTGTAGATACGATGGATCTTCCAGGTTCACACATCAATTTAGGTAAATCTAAAAAATTCTTTTTACAAGCTTCAACGACAGAGGTGGAAATGGTTTTTACCCATTCATCAATGGAAGGTGGATCATCGTTTTCTGTATATTTAATACCTAAGCCTCCACCAACATTGAGTTCTTCAATGTTGTGGCCATATTTTTTGGCGTCCAAAATAACCTTTACCATTATTTCACCTAAATCCTTATGAGGGTCTAGTTCAAAAATTTGGGAACCAATATGAGCATGTATTCCCTTTAACTTTACATGTTTAGTTTCGGCTATTCTGGCAAATAAATTATTCAAATATTCGATCCCAAAACCAAATTTGCTATCAAATGAACCTGTCCTTATGTATTCATGTGTGTGGCATTCAATTCCCGGAGTAAAGCGAATCATAATTTCTAAATCAT
The DNA here is from genome assembly GCA_902574405.1 of uncultured Prochlorococcus sp. Lineage (GTDB taxonomy): Bacteria > Cyanobacteriota > Cyanobacteriia > PCC-6307 > Cyanobiaceae > Prochlorococcus_A. Next base: position 15,219 of record CACGMX010000002.1, read on the forward strand.
GATTTAAAGAATTTGTTACTTCCTCTAATCTTTCTAAATCATAGTCATTATCTACGATTATTTTTATGTTATTTCTAATTGCGAAATCTATTTCTTTATCAGATTTATTGTTCCCATGAAAAACAATTTTTTCATTTGGTACCCCACCCTTTAAAGCAGTTATTAGTTCTCCCTCCGAAACTGCATCAAGTCCTAAACCTTCCGAGGAGACAAGATTACTCATGAATATAGAGCTATTCGCCTTTGAGGCATATATGGGAAGTGATTCCCCTGGGTAATATTTTTCTAATGCTTTTTTATATGCTCTACAAGACTTTCTTAAAGTGGTTTCATCCAAAATGTAGAGAGGAGAATCATATTTTTTTACTAATTCTTCAATAGAACATCCACCAACTGACAATTTCCCATCGTCTCCAATGGTTGTAGTAATAGGTACGATATTTTTATTAGGACTTTCCAAGTCAATTTCATATTTTAAAAAAGATTGTTTTTCTTTCATAGGATAAATTTAAAAAAAGCTTTGCCAAAACCGTCATATTTTATAATGACTCTAGATTTGAGCTTTATAAATATACATACATAATAAAATGATATCTATTAAACAAATAAATGAGAAAGATGTTGATTTATGTTATGAATTGGATTCAGATACTATTTCGCTATGGAGCAAGAAACAATGGGCTAACGAATTCAAAAAAAAAGGTATAAAAATCTTCGGTTTAATAATTAAAAATTTAGTAATTGGTATTTGTGTTTTTCAAATTGTTCTTGATGAAGCCCAAATAAATTATTTTGTCATAAATCAGAAATTCAGGAAAAAGGGTTTTGGATCTTACTTTATGAGCTATTTAATTAAAAAATGTGAAAAATTAAATTTAAAGAAATTACTATTAGAAGTTTCTCAAAGCAATGTTACTGCTGAAAGATTTTATAGTCGCTTTGATTTTTCTACTGTAGGAATAAGAAAAAATTATTATAAAGATGGTTCACATGCTCTTTTGAAAGAAAAAAAATTAACAACAGATTAATGTAAAAATTTAATTGTTCGGATAACCATAATGCCTGAAATCACTATAATTTCTTGCTATATCACTAAAAAAGTTCAATTCAATTCATAAAAATATACTTTTGGGTATTCACAAAAGCTCATTCTGAACACAAAATTGACATATTGTTGGTAGTTTATTAGTAGGATTTTAATCTTCTAATGTTTGAAAGATTTACAGAAAAGGCTATAAAAGTCATTATGCTTGCTCAAGAGGAAGCAAGAAGACTAGGTCATAATTTTGTTGGAACTGAACAAATTCTTTTGGGTTTAATTGGAGAAGGTACTGGGGTTGCAGCGAAAGTACTTAAATCACTTGGAGTTAATTTAAAAGATTCAAGGATAGAAGTTGAGAAAATCATAGGTAGAGGTTCAGGATTCGTAGCTGTAGAAATACCTTTCACACCTAGGGCTAAAAGAGTTTTAGAATTATCTTTAGAAGAAGCCCGTCAACTAGGTCACAATTACATAGGTACTGAACATTTACTACTGGGTTTAATAAGAGAAGGCGAGGGTGTAGCTGCAAGAGTTCTTGAGAATCTAAACATCGATCTTACAAAAGTAAGAACTCAAGTTATTAGAATGCTTGGTGAAACAGCCGAAGTTGGCACAGGGGCTAGTACAACCAAGGGCAACTTGAAAACTGCTACTCTCGATGAATTCGGTACGAATTTAACAAAATTAGCTAGTGAATCAAAATTAGATCCAGTCGTAGGCCGCCATTCAGAAATAGATCGTGTGGTTCAAATATTAGGAAGAAGGACAAAAAATAATCCCGTTCTTATTGGTGAACCTGGTGTGGGTAAAACAGCTATCGCTGAAGGTTTGGCTCAAAGAATACAAACTGGAGACATTCCTGACATACTTGAAGACAAAAGAGTATTGACACTTGATATAGGACTTTTGGTCGCAGGAACAAAATATAGAGGTGAATTTGAAGAAAGGTTAAAAAAGATAATGGAAGAAATTAAATCAGCAGGTAACGTCATACTTGTTATTGATGAAGTCCATACTTTAATTGGTGCTGGAGCTGCTGAAGGAGCTATAGACGCAGCAAATATTCTCAAGCCAGCATTAGCCAGAGGAGAACTTCAATGTATAGGTGCAACAACTTTAGATGAATATAGAAAACATATTGAGAGAGATGCTGCTCTGGAAAGAAGATTCCAACCTGTAATGGTTGGGGAGCCATCTATTGAGGATACAATTGAAATCTTAAAAGGTCTTAGAGAGCGTTATGAACAACATCATCGTCTTAAGATTACTGATGATGCTCTTGAGGCGGCAGCTCATTTAGGGGATCGTTATATATCTGATAGATATTTACCAGATAAGGCTATTGACCTCATTGACGAGGCTGGAAGTAGAGTACGTTTAATAAACTCTAAACTCCCCCCTGAAGCGAAACAAATAGATAGAGAACTAAGACAAGTCCAAAAGCAGAAGGAAGAATCAGTAAGAGACCAAAATTTTGATCAAGCAGGTCAATTACGTGAAAAAGAGATGGAATTGTCAGCTAAAATTAAAGAGGTTTTGGAAAATAAAAAAGAATCTACAGCTGGAGATCAACCTGATACTGATAACAAGTCTTTAAAAAGTGATTCAAAACTTTTACAAACCCCCCTTGTTAGTGAAGAGGATGTAGCACATATTGTGGCTTCATGGACAGGCGTTCCTGTTCAAAAATTAACAGAAACTGAATCAGTGAAACTTCTTAATATGGAAGAAACACTTCACCAAAGATTAATTGGACAAGATGAAGCTGTAAAGGCTGTTTCTAGAGCTATAAGAAGAGCAAGAGTTGGATTGAAAAATCCTAATAGACCCATTGCAAGCTTTATCTTTTCTGGTCCTACCGGTGTAGGTAAAACTGAATTAACTAAATCATTAGCTTCATATTTCTTCGGTAGTGAAGAAGCAATGATCAGATTAGATATGTCAGAATTCATGGAAAGACATACAGTAAGTAAACTTATAGGTTCGCCTCCTGGATATGTTGGCTTTAATGAAGGAGGTCAGCTTACTGAGGCAGTTAGAAGACGTCCTTATACGGTTGTTTTATTTGATGAGGTTGAAAAAGCCCATCCAGATGTATTCAATTTATTATTGCAACTTCTGGAAGATGGAAGATTAACTGACTCAAAGGGAAGAACTGTAGATTTTAAAAATACCCTATTAATTATGACTTCTAATATAGGTTCTAAAGTTATCGAGAAAGGTGGAGGTGGTCTGGGCTTTGAATTTTCAGGTGATTCAGTTGAAGATAGCCAATACAATAGAATAAAGTCTTTAGTTAATGAAGAACTTAAGCAATATTTTAGACCTGAATTTTTAAATAGACTTGATGAAATAATTGTATTTAGACAATTAACTAAAAATGAAGTTAAAGAAATTGCTGAAATAATGTTGCAAGAAGTTTTCGCACGTCTACAAGATAAAGGAATCAAGTTAGATGTAACCGATGCTTTCAAAGAAAGACTTGTTGAAGAAGGTTATAATCCTTCTTACGGAGCAAGACCATTGAGAAGAGCAGTTATGCGTTTACTCGAAGATAGTTTGGCTGAAGAAGTTCTTTCTGGGAGAATAAAAGATGGCGATAAGGCTTTAGTTGATATAGATGATAATAAAAAAGTTAAAATAAATATTTCTTCTGAAGAATCTTCTCAAGAGTTAGCAAGTGCTAACTTCTAATCATTAAAAAAATATGCAATCAATCTCTCCAGAAATTATTTTTAGGGGAAGTTATGCATGGGAAAAATCTTTACCTCAAGTAACGAAATTAACTAAAAATCCACTAGTTTTAGGTAGGGGCATCCTTACAAATAGTCTAAGAAATAAAATTTTAATTGATTTAAAAAATCAAAACCTAAGTGTTAATTCTGCCAATTTACAATTTGATTGTTGCTACGAAGATATATCAAGGATTAAGCATATCATTTTGAATAATAATAATGACTCTGTTATAGCGGCTGGAGGAGGTAAAGTTCTAGATTCTGGAAAATATATAGCCGATTCTCTCAATATCCCCTCTATTACAGTGCCCTTTAGCTCCTCTACATGTGCAGGTTGGACAGCCTTATCAAATATTTATACAAAAGATGGCCAATTCATAAAGGATGTTCCATTAGGAGCTTGTCCAAAAATACTAGTATATGATCATAAATTTATTCAAACAGCTCCATCAAGAACGCTTGCTAGTGGAATAGCAGATGCTTTAGCAAAGTGGTATGAATCCTCAATAACAAGTTCAAAATTAGATGATGGTCTTGTTCAACAAGCAATTCAGATATCAAGAGTTTTAAGAGATCAACTATTAATTGATGGAGAGAAAGCATTTAAAGGTCAATATGAAAATAATTCTGCTTGGCGAAATACTATAGAAGCATGTGGACTTACAGCAGGATTGGTAGGTGGTATTGGTGGAGAAAAGTGTAGGACTGCAGCAGCTCATGCTATTCATAATGCAATTACTCAGATAATTACCCCTAATAAATTCTTACATGGTGAGATTGTTGGAGTTGGATTGTTATTGCAATTAAGATTAGAAGAAATGAAAAATGATAATAAATTAGCTAATCAATTAATTAACCAATTATTTGTCCTTATGCAAAAATTGAATCTGCCAACTACTATTGCAGAACTTGGAATAAATGTTTTTGAAAATAACAATTTAGAGAAAATTGCTGAATTTACTTGTCGAGATAAATCTGAGATTCACTTTTTGCCTTTTGAAATTCATAAACGGGACATCGTAGAGGTCATCGCGAATTTTGAACAACAAAAAATTAAAATATAAACATTTTTTGACTAAAAACAATTTTGAACAATTAAATGATTTGAATATGGAATTTTTCGAAAGTTCCAAATTGTCACTATTAGACCCTTTAGGTCTTTTTTTGGCAAATGATGTTAAATGGATAAAGCTAAACCAAAACTGGAACTATTCAAAATTCCCTGTGGTTATGGGAGGCAAAGGTCAACCTATACTTCTTATTCATGGCTTTGACAGTAGTTTTTTAGAGTTTAGGAGAATATATAAATCACTAAAAAGAAATTTCCAAGTTATTGTGCCTGATCTATTAGGTTTTGGTTTTAGTCCTAGATTCGCAACAAATGAATACGATCCCTCGAAAATAATATCGTATTTAATTGATTTGCTTAATACCTTACAGATAACAAAGAATATAAAAATTATTGGTGCCTCTATGGGAGGGTCAACAGCTTTAAAACTTGCTTTTGAAACACCTGATTATATTGATAAGATTTTTCTTTTGTCCCCTGCAGGATTGTTTGGAGAGCCTAAGAGTATACCTTTTCCTCTTAACCAAATTGGCGCTTCATTTCTTGGATTGCCTCAGGTTAGAAAAAGTCTTTGTAGGCAGGCATTTGCTTTCCCAAATGAATGTGTTGGTGAGATGGAAGAGCAAATCGCTTCAATTCATCTAGGTTGCAAAGGATGGAGGAATTCACTTGCATCATTTGCAAAAAGTGGGGGGTTTGCTGGAACTCATAAATATATCCAAAATATCCCAATTAAAACATTATGTGGAGAAAATGATCGCATTCTTGGTAAAAAAGAGATTAAAAATATAAGAAATGTTGAAAAATTAAATTTTGTTGGGTTGCAAAATTGTGGTCATCTTCCACATGTAGACCTACCGTCATTATCTAGTAAAATCATCCAAGATTATTTTTTGGAATAAAAAATTTTTAATTAATTCAGATACTTGAGAATTATAAAAATGTAATACAAAACAGATGGAGTAAAGATGTAGCTGTCAATTCTATCTAGAATTCCTCCATGCCCCGGCAAAAAAGTTCCGGAATCTTTTATTTTTGCATCTCTCTTCATCATAGATTCAATTAAATCTCCAACTAATGCCATAAGAGAAATTGAAATACCATATAAGATTCCAATAAATAATGGATTTTCCCAATTCATTAAAAATGCGAAAAATATTGCTAATAAAATTGAACAGGATATTCCTCCAATTAAACCTTCTACTGTTTTGCTAGGAGATATTGGAGAAAGAGATGTTTTGCCAAATGATTTCCCAATAAAATAAGAACCAATATCACTAGCTACAATTAAAAAGCAAGAAGTTAGAGTTAAATTCAGACCTGTAGTATTTGATAAGTTATCAAACGAAATGAAAGCCTGATTTGAACTTATGATCACTGAATCTATTCCTCTTAACTTAATCCAGTAACTAGGTAAAAATCCTAAATAGAATAATCCAAAAATAGACGCTGCAATATCTGAAATTGTTCCAGGTTTTGGTTGTAAAAGTAACCAAGTGCAAATTCCAACTGAACAAATTGGCAAAATTGACTTTGATATTTCTCCTTCGAGTAAACCAATTGTCTCAAGGTAGGTAGAAATTATAATAATGAAAGATGAAAATAATGTGGTTTTTGTAGCTGGTTTTATTCCTTTAAACTCTGCCATTCTAAAGAATTCCAATAATGCTAAATATGTAAGAAATGCTGTTGCTAATGTAAAAAACCATCCTCCCAACAAAACAACAATTAAACCAAAAATTCCTATTAATAATCCGCTTCTTAATCTCATATGAAATTTTTATGTTTACATGACCCTTATATTAAAATTTACCAGATCTTTGTTGCATAAACTTTGATTCTTGATCCAATTAAACCTATCTATATCAATTTTTTCTCCAGGCACCAATAAGGGTACACCTGGAGGATAAGGGCAAATAATATCTCCAGATATTTTATTTAATGATTGAGAGAAAGGAATGCTCCTAGTCTCACTTCTCCAAGCAATTCCAATTTCAATTTCGGGTGCTTGAACTAATTTAAATGGCGATTTGAACACTTCTAATTTTTTTGATTTTTTGGAATTTAAAAGTAATTTTTTCCATAACTTTTCAAACAAATTAAGAAAATCTTTTTGAGTTCCAAATCCTAAGCAAAAAGTGAGAGTCATCATCTCTGGTAATTCAGCAATAAAGCCATTTCTATAAAAAAAATTATCAGCAGTAAAACCATCAATTCCAGCCATAGAGGTATTTACTACAATTTTTAAGGGGTCTTGAGTTTCTATGAGCGGAATATTTTTTTGAATTAATTTTTTGTAAATACTTTTTGCCTCTAAAATTCTTTTTTGATATTTTGATAAACTTTTTTTATTAAGCCAGTCTCTTATAGACTCCTCACAAGAAGAAAGTAATAGGGAACTTGGACTAGTAGTCTGCAACAAATTAATACTTTTGATTAAATTAACTTCATTTATTAGATTCCCTTTGTACCAAAGTACCGCCGTTTGAGTTAATCCATTGAGTGACTTATGCAAGGAATTAACGACTAAATCAGCGTTTGATGTTAGGGCCGATTTTGGTAAATTAAGGTTTTCACAAAAAAGGAAATATGAACCATGGGCTTCATCAACTAAAACAGGTAAATTTTTTTGATGACAACAATCTATTAAAGGCTCTAAATCTCCGGCATAGCCATGATAAGAGGGACTTACAAGAATTACCCCTGCAATTTTATTCTCATCAAAATTTAATTTTTTAAATATATTTTCCAACCAAATTTTTGTAATTGGTTTGTGGTGACCAGTTTCCATTGAATATTCTAGGTCAAAAAATATTGGATTTATATTCTGCATCGCACAGATTTTTATAACACTTATATGAACATTTCTAGGCATCAGGATATTTTCGCCTGGATTTGCCATCGCTATTACTGCTGATTGTATTAATCCAGAAGCTCCATTAACACCAAAAAAACATCCTTTCGCCCCAAATTTGTCAGAGAATGTTTTTTGAGATTTAGCAATTAATCCGCTTTGGGAGAGTGGTGACCCTATTTCTGGCAGTTCGGGCAAGTCCCAAAACCCGGGCGGATTATTTAATAACTTCACTAATTTCTTTGGTAAAGCCGCCCCTCTGTTATGAGCCGGAAAGAATAAAGACTTTAAAAACTTTTTAGTTAGAAAAGATGAAATTCTCATAAAGTATTATTGACATATATAGAATGGGACAGATGGTAATCTTTTTTGATATTTTTTAACTTTAATGAAAAGATCTTATTCGAAATATTCAGCAAAAGATAATTTACTTTGGTTGATTTTGAGGCCATGGATTTTTATCCCAAGAGTTTTATATATCCTTTTAACCTTTATTTTTCTTTTTTTAAGAATACTATTTCAAGGTAACAGTAAAAATAAAAATGTACAAAAAAATCTCTCTAAATATCTTTTTGATGTAATAAAAGATTTAGGACCTTGTTTTATCAAATTGGGCCAAGCACTTTCAACTAGGCCAGATCTTATTAGACAAGATTGGCTTACAGAACTTACAAACTTACAAGATAATCTCCCAGCATTTGATCACAAAATTGCTCTGAAAATTATTGAAGAGGAACTTGGATCGCCAGCTAATGAATTATTTGAAGAGTTTCCAGATAGTCCTATTGCTTCAGCAAGCTTAGGTCAAGTTTATAAAGCAAAATTAAATAACTCTTATTTAGCAGTGAAAGTACAGCGACCAAATCTATACTTTCTCATAAGGAGGGATGTTGTAATCTTAAGGTTTTTAGGAACTTTTTTATCCCCACTCTTACCGTTAAATATAGGTGTCGGAATTGGAGAAATAATAGATGAATTCGGCAAGGCACTTTTTGACGAAATTGACTATCAAAAAGAGGCTGAAAATGCTTTGAAGTTTGCAAATTTATTCAAAGAAAACCCAAATATTTTTATTCCTAAATTAGAAAAACAATTTTCATCTAAAAGGATTATCACAACCTCTTGGATTGATGGAGTTAAGTTAAGAGATCGAACTTTATTAGAGGAAAATAACCTAATACCTGCTTCTTTTATAAAAACTTGTGTCATAAGTGGACTTCAGCAATTATTTGAATTTGGATATTTTCATGCAGACCCACATCCTGGAAATATGTTTGCTCTGAAAGGCGGAAATTCAGATAGTGGGAATTTAGCTTATGTTGATTTCGGAATGATGGATACTATTACGAATTCAGATAGACTTACTCTTATTAAGGCAATTGTTCACATAATAAATGAAGAATATTATCTTCTGGCAGAAGATTTCCAGAAATTAGGTTTTTTAACCAAAGAACAGGATCTTCAAAAACTTGTTGAACCATTAAAAAAAGTCCTTGGAGGATCTCTAAGCGCTGAAGTTGGTAATTTTAATCTTAAAAATGTTACTGATAAATTCTCAAAACTAATGTATTCCTATCCTTTTAGAGTTCCCAGTAGGTTTGCTTTAATAATAAGAGCCGTTGTTAGTCAAGAAGGTTTAGCACTAAGGCTAGACCCTGAATTTAAAATTTTAAAAATTGCTTATCCATATATTGCTAAAAAACTACTTACCGATAATTCTGAAGAGATTTTAGAAATCCTTCTAGATGTCGTTTTTGATAAAAAAGGTCAAATTCAAATAGAAAAAGTTGAAAGTTTGTTAAATATTTTATTTAAAGATTCAGAGAATATTAATTCAGACCTCATACCAGTTGCTAACGCAGGATTGAAATTATTTGTCAGTAAAAAAGGATCCGAAGTTAGGAAGAATCTTCTTTTAAGTCTTATAAAAGAAGAAAAATTAGAATTTACTGATGCGAAAAAACTCTTAGCTTTAATTAGAGATACTTTTAGTCCTCTGAATATTGCAAAAAGTGCAGTGCAAAATATTATTTCTACAGTTTAGTTTTATTTTTATATCTAATAAACTTTCTTATGATTTTAATTCGATTAGAATTAGATGTAATATTTATAAATGAGAAGTTAAAGGATTATTTAGCTTGGGAAGATTAAATGAATATTTTTAAAAAACGCTTTTTATTTAACAATAAATCTGAAATAAATAAAGACTTTAGTCCTGGATTGGTTGACCAATATATAGAAATTGCAAAGTTAGTTAAAGAAGCAAGAATTCAACAAAACCTAACAATTAAAGAATTGTCAAAAATTTCAAAAATTCCTGAACGAATAATAAACTCTATTGAAATTAATAATAAAAATATTAGGCCAGAGTATCCTTTTATAAGATCTATATTAATTAAACTAGAGGAATGCTTGGGATTAAAAAAAAATACATTATTAAAGTTAGCAGTTAAAGAAAAAATAATTTTAAAGAAAGAGGGAAAGGATTTCCTTCTCAGGAAATTCGATCTACACAATACATGGCAAGGAAGTCTTTTGTATTTTTTTATATTAGTTCTAACTATATTTATATTAAAGAGATATTTTATTTTAAATGTAAATGTTATAGAGATTCAAAATATTGAAAATCAAATGGTTGATAAATAATTTTTGATAAATTCTACTTTAGTGTTCTCCCAAAATTAATTCCTAGCTCACTAAACTTTCTTAAATTATCTTCTATATCTTCTAACGGACGATTTAACTTCCATTTCCAGTTATTTTTTGTGGTGCCAGGCTTGTTTAATCTACTTGAATCATCTAGTGATAATAGATCTTGTAATGGAGCGATAAAGAGATTAGCATTTGTTTCCATGCCAATTTTTATTAAATCCCAAGAAGGATTTTCTGTAAATTTATACTCATGTTTTAATCTTTTTTTTGATTCACAATCTAAATATTTCCACCATGAAACAGAAGTAGAGTTGTCGTGAGTACCTGTATAAACAATCCAATTTTTTCCCTCAATATTCCTAGGTAAATAAGGATTATCTTCATTACCATCAAAAGCGAATTGTAATATTTTCATGCCAGGTAATTCGAAATATTTTCTTAATTTCTCTACATCTGGGGTTATTACTCCAAGATCCTCCGCAATAATTGGTAAATAGTTACCCCCTAGATCCTTTTTTACTTTGTTTAATAGTATTCTCCCGGGAGAATTAATCCATTTCCCAATAATTGCCGATTTAGAACTCCCATTAACTCTATAGTAACCAGCTAAACCTCTGAAATGATCGAATCTCAATATGTCAACAAGTTCAAATTGTCTTTGAAATCTTTTTCTCCACCAATCGAAATTAGTCCTCTTATGTTTTGACCAAAAGTAAGTTGGGGTACCCCATAATTGTCCTGTTGATGAAAAATAATCAGGTGGAACACCACTTTGAAAGATTAAATCTCCATTTTTAAAAATTGAAAATAAAGATTTATTACTCCATACGTCGGCGCTGTCTCTAGAGACATAAAAAGGTAAATCTCCTATTAGCTTGATATTTCTTGATTTTGCAAAGTTTTTAAGGACGATCCATTGCTCATCAAGATGCCACTGTATTAATTTTTTAATAAGTATTTCTTCACTTTTTGTTTTAATCCACGATTTTAAGAACTTTTTATTTTTTATTTTAAATTCTTGAGGCCATTCCCACCAAGGCAACATATTAAATTCCTCTCTGATAACAACAAATGTTGCATAATCTTCAACCCAAGAATTCCTACTGACCCATTCATTAAAATCAATTTTTCTCTCTTCAGATTGTGAACTCCAACCTTCCAAAAGGAGAAGACCTAATTTTTTAGTTAATTCATCAGCAAAATCAAAATCAAAATTATCTTTATTTTGATTTGTTGGAACAAGATTTTCTGTATTTGAAATGAAGATAAAACCTTTTTCGATTAAATCATCCACATCCAAAAACCATGGGTTTAGTGCAAAACTAGATGGGGAACTATATGGAGAACCTGTAGAGTCAGTAGGTGTAAGAGGTAAAAATTGCCAGTACTCAATCCCATGCTTATGAAGTTTTTTTATCCACTCTTTAGCACCTCTGCCAAAAGTTCCACATACTCTTCCTCCAGGAATACATGTTGGATGCATAAGTATGCCTAATGATTTCCTTGCAATAATTGACTCTATGGGCATGTTTTAAATATTTTGATTCTTTATACTTAAAGTGTTTTTAATGCTCTAAATTCAACCATATACAAAATTTTTTTAATTGACAAATATCATTCGTTGTTTTTAAGTCTGATTAAAATAAATTCTAACTTTACATCAATAATTTTTTTACTTAATTGATATGGCTTTTGAAAACATCTAGTCATTATCTTTTGCGAAATTCACATAAACGACTACGATAAGAATATAGTTTTATGGTGCAAATTTCGTGACAAGTTTTATCACGGCAATGCAGAGTAAAGAATCAAACTTTAATCTTACTAATAGTAGATTAAGGCTAGTAAGTGGGACAACAAATCCTAAATTAGCTGAAGAAATTGCATCATACTTAGGAATTGAAAATGTACCTTTAGTATCTAAAAGATTTGCAGATGGAGAACTTTATGTTCAGATTCAGCAATCTATTAGAGGTTGTGATGTATTCCTAATACAACCTACTTGCGCTCCTGTAAACGATAGTTTAATGGAGCTCATGATTATGGTTGACGCATGCAAGAGAGCGTCTGCAAGACAAATAACGGCTGTAATTCCTTATTTTGGATATGCAAGGGCAGATAGAAAGACTTCAGGAAGAGAATCTATAACTGCAAAATTAACTGCTAATTTACTTGAGAAATCAGGAGTTGATAGGGTTCTTGCTATGGACTTACACTCGGCTCAAATACAGGGCTACTTTGATATACCATGCGACCATATTTATGGTTCACCTGTTTTAATTGATTATCTAGAATCTTTAGATTTAGAAGAAATTGTTGTAGTATCTCCTGATGTAGGCGGGGTGGCGAGAGCAAGAGCATTCGCAAAATTAATGAAGGATGCACCGTTGGCTATCATTGATAAAAGGAGATCTGCGCATAATATCGCTGAAAGTCTAACGGTTATTGGTGAAGTCAAAGGTAAAACGGCTATTCTTATAGATGACATGATAGATACGGGAGGTACAATTTGTTCCGGAGCAAATTTACTAAAAAAAGAAGGAGCTAATAGGATATTTGCATGTGCCTCACATGCTGTATTTTCTCCTCCTTCTTATGAAAGATTAAGTACTAAGAATCTTTTCGAACAAGTTATTGTGACTAACAGCATACCAGTTATACAAAAAGATAATTTTCCACAGTTAAAAGTCCTTTCCGTTGCAAATATGCTGGGGGAGGCTATTTGGAGAATTCACGAAGAAAGCTCTGTTAGTTCTATGTTTAGATAAAAGAAATTATTTTTTTACAATCCTTGTAATTTTTTGAGTCTCTCAGTTTCAATCTTAAATTCTTTTTCGACCTTTTCAGGAACATTATCTGGACAAACTTTAAGAGCTGATTCAACTAATTGCAGAGATGCAATGAATTGTAATTGCTTCATTTCAACTGTTTGTTCTTTCTTCTTTTCTATTATTTTCCCACCATGTTTTTGTGAAACTACTGATGCGAAGGTTGCTGAAGCAACGCTTAATGTCTTTGGGAAATCTAAATCAAATCCTTTTCTTGTAGCATTACATAGAAATGAAACACCCATCCCATGATATAAATCTAAATCATTTTTGTTGGCAGGCGAATTTTTAGTATTTGCATGTACATTATTAAATTTACTATTTATGTCAAACAATAAAGACGAAAAAATAAGAGATAATGCAAAAATTTTAGATATTTTAAAACCCATATTTGATTGATTTTTAATTCTTATTACTCAAGATAACATTTTTTATTTTTAACTAAATCTGTCAACAGAATTTATTTAATAATTTTAATTTCGTGATGATTCTCCACTATTTTTAGCTTATTTTTGTTCCATGAATATATGACCCTATATCTATAATTATCAGAATCTACAAGTCTTGTATGTTCAATAATATACCAATCTTTGTAAGACGATTCGAAAATCATTTCGTGTTCGTCGACTTGCTTAATATTTGAAATCCCTTCATCATTACTTAAATAAAAATTTTCCCTCATAAGTTGATGACCTTTTAGGAATGCTCGCATTTCGCCTTTTTCTTTATACTGGGGGTTTTCGTCAAAGAAATTATATTTTTTTTTCGGGTGCCAAGTGAATTTATAATGCGACTCCCATTCTGATTTACTCTCAATGGCTTGTATGTTAATGTTCATTGTTAAATTATATGTTTTTTGCGGTTCATTAAGAAAATAAGTTCTATTAGATTGCCATAAACCAATATTCCTCGAAAACCATCTTTTTAAATTGTTATTTAAACTAATTTCTGGAGGATTAGCTCCAAAATTTGGGTTTTTCTGTTGATTAATAACAACCATATATAAATAAGTCCTATTTATTTAATAGCTTATTTGTAGAATAAAAATAAATATCTTAAGGTGTTTATAAGGATTAACAGCTTTTCAACACTTGTGGGGAAATCATTTGAATGATAAAAAAGAGCTAAAATTAATACTTGTAGCAGCTAGAAATCAACTCTCTAGTAATGATATTAAATCTCTGATAGCTTATTTAGAGTCAGATGATTGTGAATTTGAGATATCTCTTCAGATTTCTGAGCCTACAGAACAGCCAGAATTACTCGAATTACATAGATTAGTTGCTATCCCCGCTCTTATAAAGGTTTCGCCAGCTCCAAAGCAAATATTTGCTGGAAGTAATATATTTTCTCAGTTGCAAAAGTGGTTACCAAGATGGACACAGGAAGGCTTAACAAAAAATCTAGGGATTAATTTGCAACCATCAAAAATTGATTCAATAAGAACACAAAAAGAATTTCTTCTTGAAGACGAACTTCTTGTTTTGAGACAAGAGAATGAGACTTTAACAAAGAGAATAGAATCTCAAGAAAGATTATTAAGAATGGTCGCGCACGAATTAAGAACCCCCTTAACTGCAGCCACTTTGGCGGTCCAAAGTCAAAAACTTGGACAGATAGATATTACAAAATTGCAAGAGGTAATTAAAAGAAGATTAGAAGAGATTGAACTCTTATCTCAGGATCTTTTAGAGGTTGGGACAACAAAATGGGAAGCTTTATTTAATCCTCAAAAAATTGAATTAGGTAATATTAGTGCTGAAGTAATACTCGAATTAGAAAAGTTCTGGAGATTAAGAAATATTGAAATTGATACGGACATTCCATCTGATCTCCCAAGTGTATTCGCTGATCAAAGAAGAATGAGGCAAGTATTTTTAAATTTAATTGAAAATGCTATTAAATTTTCTAAAGACTCTGAATCCATAAAAATTACAATGATCCATAAGACAAATCAATGGGTAGAAATAACAATTTGTGACAAAGGTGCAGGGATTCCTTTAAGCGAACAGAAAAGGATTTTTCTTGATAGAGTCAGGCTCCCACAGACATCTGAAGGAACTTCAGGATTTGGGATAGGACTATCTGTATGTAGAAGAATAGTACAGGTCCATGGGGGAAGAATATGGGTTGTATCTGAAATTGGCGTCGGTTCTTGCTTTCATTTCACTGTTCCTGTGTGGCAAGGACAAAATAAAGATCAACAATACTTGACGAAAGGCTAGCCTTACTCTTAATTTTTAATAAGCTGTTATGCTAATTCCTTGGCCCCATCGTCTAGAGGCCTAGGACACCTCCCTTTCACGGAGGCGACAGGGGTTCGAATCCCCTTGGGGCTATTTTAAAAAAATTAAATTAAATTTATTAGTTTTTTTGCTTGTCTGTCTACGGCAATTAAATTTTCTGATAGGTCTTTTTTTAGTCTTTTCTCTATCATACCGATTGGCATCCACTGACATCCTTGAACAGTGAGATCGTAAATTAATGAATTTTTGGAAGTGTTTTTAATATTTTGAATTTTCCAACTACCCTCAAATTTTCTGAAATCTCCTTTAATCAAATTGAATTTTAAAAGGCCAAGCTCCCTATCTTCGAATAAATCAATAGTTACCTCAGCAGAAAATTTCATACCAAGAAAATCTTGAGCCCCCACTTGTTTAAGGTGCACATTATTATTCTCTTGATATATTTTCTTGCTTGAAAGTAAGTTTGGTATGTAAAGATTTAGTCGATCATAATCTGTTAGAACATTCCATAATGAATCAAGACTCGCGGAGGTTGTAAGTTGAGCTGCAAGTCTTCTTGTTCCGCCAGAAAGCCTTTCCATCGTTTGCTCAATTGTCCTGTAATCAATGCTTTTAGAATGATCTACTGATTCTTGAGGATTATTCATAAATTAATTTTTTCATGAGATAAAAAATTATTTCTGTGTAACTATACTGATAAAAACGAAAAATACTGAAAAATTAAAATAATTTCTTTTAATTATCCCGATCTCAAAACGTAACCATTTTTGTAAAATCACTACAAATTAAACTACAAATTGATAATCTTTTATAAAAGAAATCTAAAAAATGTATTCACAAGCAAAAGTAATCGCAGGCGGATTATCTCATATACCAGTAGTAATAGCTGTTTTTTATTTTATTCTCACAACTTTTAATAAAAGAGCTTTAAAATTCGTTGAAGAAGCAAAAACAAAAAAACCTGAGCCAAAAGCTGTGGAACCTAAAAAAGTAGCAGTTTCAAAAATAGAAGCTGTAAAAACAGAAGCCCCAAAAGTAGTGAAGAAAAAGCATGCAGATGTTCCAGTCAACATTTACCGACCTAAGACACCATACGAGGGAACAGTTATTGAAAACTATAGTCTTCTCAAAGAAGGAGCAATTGGTAGAGTTAATCACATAACATTCGACCTTAAAGATAGTGATCCATTTTTAAATTATGTAGAAGGTCAAAGTATTGGTATCATGCCAGCAGGTGAAGATGCTAATGGAAAACCTCACAAATTAAGACTGTACTCAATTGCTAGTACCAGACATGGAGATGACTTTAATGGAAATACAGTTTCTCTTTGTGTAAGACAGCTTCAGTATGAGAAAGATGGTGAAACAATTAATGGTGTCTGTTCTACTTACTTATGCGATATTAAGCCTGGAGATAAAGTAAAAATAACTGGTCCAGTAGGAAAAGAAATGCTTCTCCCTGACGAAGAGGAAGCAAACATTGTTATGTTGGCCACTGGAACTGGAATAGCACCCATGAGGGCTTATTTAAGAAGAATGTTCGAACCAACTGAAAAGGAAAAAAATAAATGGAATTTCAAAGGTAAAGCTTGGTTATTTATGGGTGCTCCAAAATCAGCTAATTTGTTATATGAAGAAGATCTTCAAAGATACCTTACTGATAATCCAGATAATTTTAAATATACAAAAGCTATTAGTCGAGAGCAGCAAAATACAAAAGGCGGAAGGATGTATATTCAAGACAGAGTTCTAGAGTCAGCCAACGAACTTTTCAATATGATTGAAGATGAAAAGACACATATATATCTTTGTGGATTAAAAGGTATGGAGCCTGGAATAGATGAAGCAATGACTAAGGCGGCAGAAGAAAAAGGTTTGAATTGGTCAGAACTAAGACCTCAACTAAAAAAAGCAGGAAGATGGCACGTAGAAACCTACTAAATCTTTAATATTTAGATTTAAGGTGCATGTATTAAATACTTTTTGGTTTAGACACAATATGTAGCTAATATTAGAAAAAAAGAGGATTTTAAAAAGAGATTACTAAAAAAATATGCCTTCAACTTTAAGTAATCCTCTGAGATTAGGTTTACGGCAGGAAAGAGTCATATCTCCTCAATGCTTAGTAATATTTGGTGCTAGTGGAGATCTTACTCATAGAAAATTAATACCGGCCTTATTTGAACTCTATTTGCAAAGAAGAATTCCTAGTGAGTTTGGAATAGTTGGTTGTGCGAGAAGACCTTGGACTGATTATGAGTTTAGGGAAAAGATGAAAGTAAAGCTATCCAATCAAATATCTGATAAAGAAAGGGAGTGGGAACAATTTTCAAATTATCTTTTCTATGAACCTGTTGACTTACAGCAAAGTGATCATGTCGTAAGGCTTTCTAAAAGATTAAATGAAATTGATAAAACACAAGCTACCCATGGTAATAGAACATTTTATTTATCAGTATCTCCGAATTTCTATGCAAGTGGATGTCAAGCTCTAAAAGCGGCTGGCCTTTTAGATGACCCTAAGAAAAGTCGTTTAGTGATTGAAAAACCATTTGGAAGAGATTATTCAAGTGCAAAAAAATTGAACAAGGTCGTTCAAAGTTGTGCTGAAGAAAGTCAGATTTATAGGATTGATCATTATTTAGGAAAAGAGACAGTTCAAAATATTCTTGTTTTGAGGTTTGCTAACACTATTTTTGAACCAATCTGGAACAGAAATTATATATCAAGCGTTCAAATTACCTCCTCTGAAACAGTGGGTGTTGAAGATAGAGCAGGTTATTACGAAAGCTCAGGTGCTTTAAGGGATATGCTTCAAAACCATATGACCCAAATGCTTGCTGTTACTGCTATGGAGCCTCCTGGAAAGTTTGAGCCAGAAGCAATAAGAAATGAAAAAGCTAAGGTTCTTCAAGCTTCAAAACTTGCTGACGAAAATGAACCTTGGAATTGTTGCATAAGAGGTCAATATGGAGAGGGAGGCAATATTTCAAATCGACTCAAAGGATATAGGCTGGAAGAAGGTGTTAATTGCAATAGCACTACAGAAACTTATATCGCGACAAAAGTTTTTGTTGATAACTGGCGTTGGCAAGGTGTTCCATTTTATTTGAGAACAGGGAAAAGACTACCTAAAAGACTTGGAGAAATAGTCTTGACTTTTAAAGACGTTCCTGTTCATTTATTTGAATCAACAATAATAAATCCTGCCCCAAATCAACTTATCCTTAGAATTCAGCCAAATGAAGGGGCTACTTTCAAGTTTGAGGTAAAATCACCTGGTTCTGGAATGAAATCAAGACCTGTTGAAATGGAATTTTCTTATGATGAATCATTTGGAGAACCCTCAGATGAAGGCTATGTAAGATTATTAGCTGATGCAATGCTTTCAGACCCAACCTTATTTACTCGAAGCGACGAAGTAGAGGCAGCCTGGAAACTTTATACACCATTAATAGAATTGATGGATAATTCTCCTTGGAAGTTACCTATTTATAATTATGAATCTATGACGTGGGGACCTGCTGAATCTGATCAATTACTCTCAAAAGATAATTTTTTCTGGCGTAGACCTTAAAAATGAAACCTCAACTTACACTCCAAACCCCGTTAGAGCTACCTTATCAGGAGATTTCTAATTACCTTAATAAACTATGGATTTCAGAAGATAAAGATAATACTGGAGCTAACACTTTTACATTAATGGTCTGGCAGCCTTCTTGGCTGGAACAATGTTTGGTCCAAAAAGGATTAGTAAATGGACCAATTACTGGAAATTTAAGTCCTGAGATAATTGAAGTTGCTAAAAAATTTATATTAGATCAGGGACTTCCAATCACTACTTCCCTTAATAGTGAAGAATTATTGAATTTATTGAAGGAAAATTTATCTAATAATGACTTTGAAGACTTTAGAGGACAATTTTTTGAATCATCAATAAGTACATTGAATCCAAGAAGATTAATAACTTTAGCGCCAACATTAAATAAAAATTCAGATATCAAAACTTTTGTATCCGCTTACTGTCCATTAAGTGATACTCCAGCTATGCAACCTATCTGTGGGGATTTAGTCGTTATAAGGGGAGACTCAGCCTCAATATCCAATAAAGGATTAAAAATAATTGATGAATTATCTATTGATGAATTGCCTTCATGGTTGTGGTGGAATGGAAGCTTAGATGAATCACCTGAAATCTTCGAATATTTTACTAATTATGATCTAAGGTTAATAATTGATACTGCTCTTGGATCGCCATATAAATGTTTAAAAGTTTTAGATCAATTAAATAATTCAGACAAAGCTATTAATGATTTGAATTGGGTTAGGTTGAAAAACTGGAGGGAATCATTGGCAATGATTTTTGATCCGCCTTCGAGGAGACCAATCTTAGATCATATTACTGATGTTGATATTGATATCGCAGGAGATCATATTATTCAAGCTTTGTTTTTGATCTCATGGATTAGTGATAAACTTGGTTGGTCTTTTCTAAGAGTTGAAAGGGATACAGAATCAACAAAAATATTGTTTGAAAGAATTAATGGCGAAATAATTTCTGCGTCAATTAATCCTTTATCTTTGGGAAATCCAAGTATTCATTTAGGACAAGTTATTGGATTGAGGTTGATTTCAAAAATTAGTGAGGTTCAAAAAAATAATACTTGTGTAATACTTGGCTGTGAATCAGTGGAATGTATGAGACTTGAAGCAGGGGGAATGGCTAATATGGAATTAATAGAGCAAGTTGTTCCAAATTCTTTTTCTACATCAGAGTATGATGTTAGTAAATTATTGGGTAGTAGCAGAGGTAGTACAAGTCCACTTTTTGAAAATTCTATTAAAATAGCCCTTCAAATATTTAATGGTTTTAATAACTAATAAATGCCTTGTGTAATATCTTCTCCTTCAACTGATAGTGGCAAGACTACATTATCGCTTTTGATATCTTGTTGGGCGTTCTCAAAAGGTATTAAGATACAAACTTTCAAGGTTGGCCCGGATTATCTTGATCAACAACAACTTAGTTCAATTGGCCAACCTATTTGTAGAAATTTAGATGTTTTTTTAAGTGGTGAGGAATGGGTTCAAGAAAGTTTTTTTAAACATTCTTTGAAATATGAATTCACATTAATTGAAGGAGCAATGGGTCTATTTGATGGATTAGGTTCAACAACCTACTCCAGCACTGCAAATGTCTCTAAACTTCTAAATGCTCCAATAATTTTTATTGTTAATGCTAGAGGTCAAGTAGCTTCTCTTTTGGCGACTGTTCGAGGCTTTAGAGATTTCGATAGTGAGTTGTCAATAGTAGGAATTATATTTAATAACGTTAATTCAGAGAGACATAAAAAATTAATCGAAGAAGTTTTTAAAAATGAAGACATCGAAATTCTTGGTTTTTTACCATCTGATTCAAAAATAACTTTAAACAAAGCTAATTTAGGTTTAATATCTCCATTGGATAATGGTAAAGAAATTGATGTTGAATATTTTGCAAATTTTGCCGAAAGAAATCTTGATGTTTTTTCTCTTATTAAATTTCTGAAATCTCCTCAAAAGAAAATATTTAATTCTGTTAATTTTAGAGATTTTAAAATAGATAAAAGTAAACCTATCGCAATTGCAGAAGATAAAATTTTTCATTTTCAATACCCTGAAACCAAGGAGTTTTTGAGTGAAATAGGCATACCATTGATTTCATGGAGTATTTTTGATGATGAAGAAATACCTAATGAGGCTTCTTCTTTAATTATTCCTGGAGGGTTCCCTGAAAAATATGCTGATCATATAAGTAACTCCATAAGAAGCTTAAATTCATTAAGGAAATTTCGAAAAAATGGATTTATATATGCGGAGTGCGGAGGGATGATGATTTTAGGAGACTTTATAAAAGATGAAAATGGCATTAATCATAAAATGAGTAGCATCCTGCCTTTTTCATCAAAAAAAAGTAAACTTTCAGTAGGTTATAGATATATAGAGGGTTTAAAAAATACTCCGATCATTAAACAAAATCAATTAATTAGAGGACATGAATTTCATTATTGGGAAATTGAAAATAATTTATCTATATTTGATTTAAGAAAAACTGAGCGTCAAAAGAAACTTTCTTCCCCATGGAAAATTAAATCTTGGAAAACTGATTACAAAGACGAAGGCTTTTTTGATGAAAAATTACATGCAAGTTGGATTCACTTACATTTGCCAAGTTCTCCAGAAGCCGCAAAAAACTTTATAGATGCCACCCAAATTAGTTTTTCAAAGGATTCTTAATTTATTATCAAATCAAATATTTTAAGAGGCGATCCTAAAAAAAATATTCCAGGTAAAGTGATTAATGGTCCTATAAGACTCCCCACCATGACCTCAATTTTTGTATGACCAAGGGTTTCTTTTAAAAGTAATTCAGATTTAGGGTCTAGTTTTTTTGATAGTTTATTGATTTCTGCAGCTTGAATCCCAGCTGATTTTCGAACTCCACTTGCATCATACATAACTATTAAAGCTACAGCAACTGATAATGCGAATATTGAACTATCAAATCCCAATTCATAACCGATACCAGATGTGGCACCAGTTATTAAGGCGGAATGACTTGAAGGCATACCACCCGTCTCGAACATAATTCCAAATCTTATCTTTCCAGTTGAAAAGAAATTGAATACAATTTTGAAGAATTGAGCTAGTAAACAGGATAATAAGCTCCAAAAAAGAACTGAATTATTAAAAAAGGAAAAAAACTCAGGCATAAATTAAAGTTAGTTATTATCTGTCTCTATTTGTAATAAAGTCGGCTAAAGATAATAGATATTTTGCATCTTGACCCCAAGGTTCAATTGCTTTTTTTGCTGTTTCAACTAAATCAAATGCTCTTTTCTTTGACTCCTCCATCCCAAGTAATTTAGGGTAAGTAGTTTTGTCAGCTAAAAGATCTTTACCGGCAGTTTTACCAAGCTTTTCACTGCTGGAAGTTAAATCAAGAATATCATCTATTATTTGGAAGGCTAAACCAATTCCCTCTGCATATGTTGTTAGAGCTTGTAATAGTTTTTCGTTAGCACCTGCGATCATTGCGCCTGTTCTTACGCAGGCTTTTAATAAAGCTCCAGTCTTATGAAGATGAATATATTCTAGAGTTTCAAGGTCGACTTCTTTACCTTCGCATTCCAAATCAACAACTTGTCCCCCAACCAGGCCTGGAGCACCAGCAACTAGGGATAATTCGCCAACTACTTTTAATAATCTATTTGTATCGACTCCAGGACTTCTTAAAGAGACCATTTCAAAGGCCCTGGTTAATAAAGCATCGCCTGCAAGAATAGCAATTGCATCTCCATATACTTTATGATTTGTCGGCCTACCTCTCCTCAAGTCATCATTATCCATAGCAGGCAGATCATCATGAATCAAGGACATTGTATGGATCATTTCTATCGCTACTGCAGTAGGAACAGCAAGAGAGGGATCTCCTCCAGCCAGTGAGCAAGATGCTAAACATAAAATTGGACGTATTCTTTTCCCTCCAGCTAAAAGTGAATATCTCATTGATTCTCTCAAAATTTCTGGATTTTCAGGCCCCAATGAAAAATCAAGTGCTTCTTCTACAACCTTTTTTGTATTTTTAAGATATTTTTCAAAATCAGAAATACTATTTATAACTTCAGTCATTTTATACCTTTAGTAAAAAATTTTTCATCTTGGAGTTTATGGCAAAAGGTCATTAAGAGTTGATGATAAACCAAATTGTTTTTGCCAGCTAAAAATAGTATTTACAAGTAACATTGTTACTGTCATTGGTCCAACACCTCCTGGTACAGGTGTGTAAGCAAATACTTTTGAAATGACATCTTCTAATAATACATCGCCACATAATCTGGTTTGATTTTTATCGGAACTTTTTAATCTATGTATTCCGACATCAATAATTACTGCTCCTTCTTTCACAAAACTCGAATCTACAAGATTGGGTTTTCCTGCAGCCGCGATTAGGATATCGGCTTCTCTACAGACTTTATTCAAATTTAACGTTTTTGAATGAGTCATTGTAATAGTGCCATTTAGATTCAACAACATTAGTGATAGAGGCTTTCCAACAAGCAAACTTCTTCCAATAACAACAATTTTCTTACCTTCAATTGTTATATTTTGGGATTTTAATAAATTAATAATTCCTGCGGGTGTGCATGATCTCATCGCAGGCTCATTTTTAACTAATTTGCCAATGTTTATTTCATTTAATCCATCTACATCTTTGCTTGGATTAATATGGCTGATAAGTTTCTGCTCATCAAACTTTTTTGGGATAGGCAGTTGTAACAACATGCCATCAATATCCTTATCAGAATTAAGTTTGATTATTAATTGTTCAACTTCTTTTTGCTCTACACTATCTTTTAGATGAAAGATAAAGCTCTTTATTCCTATCCTTGAACATGCTTTTCCCTTGTTATTAACGTAAACACCACTTGCAGGGTCGTCACCTATTCTTATTACAGCTAAACCAGGAGCTCTTTTTGTGAATTTTTTATTACTAGAGATATAGGCTTTTAATCTTTCTTCAATTTCAAGAGATAATTTTTTACCGTCTAATTTTAATGACATTTAGAAGAACATCTCCTTTTTACTCCTAGCATGCCTATAATTTTAAATTATTCAAATAGATTTATTTATATTCTGTGAAAAACATCACAACTACCTTAAAGAAATTGTTTTATCTGTGGAGGCGAAGTCAAGTTCCAGAAAAACAACCAATTAAGATTTCAAGGATAGATAATCTCATAATTTTTTTAGTATGCATCTTAATTTCAATAATTTCTTCTTATAAACTACTTCTTATCTCGCCTTTAAGTGTCGCAGATATTTTTTCATGGCTTTTAACCTTTACTGAAATACTTATTAGTTCCGGGATTTTGATATTTGTTTCAAAAAAAGAGAATCCCACAATTTCTTCAAGACAAATCTTCTTGATCATTACTCTTCTTCTAGCAGTACAAGCTGCGAAATTAGTCTTATCTTCAACAATAAGTCCATTATCTATTATAGTTCCACCGGCATTAATAATATCTCAAGGAATGGGGAGCATAACAGCTTTAGCTTGGGTATCAATAGCAAGCTTTAGTTGGCCAGACCCAGCAGTTGCTATAAATAATAATTTATTTTTTATTTTATTAATTTGCTCTTCAGTAGTATCTCTACTTGGAGGAAGAATAAGAAGTAGGGCTCAGTTACTTCAACTATCAATTTTTGTACCCATAGGATCGTTCTTGAGTCAATTGATATTGATAGGTAAAGATAAAATAACTCTTATTAATAACCAAGATTTTGTTTTAGTTAATAGGGATATATTTTCTGATTCTTTGCTATTGGCAATAGTGATGCTTTTTACAATTTTATTTATTCCTATTTTTGAATCTATATTCGGATTATTAACTAAAGCAAGATTGCTCGAATTGGCTGATAAAGAGAAACCTCTAATTAGAAGATTGTCTCTTGAAGCTCCTGGGACTTTTGAACATACCTTACTGATATGTGGTTTAGCAGAGGAAGCAACAAGGATGATCGGTGGTGATATTGATCTAATTAAAACTGGAGCGTTATATCATGATGTTGGTAAATTACATGCACCTAATTGGTTTATCGAAAATCAGGATGGTTTAAGAAATCCTCATGACGAATTAGATGATCCGATTAAAAGTGCAGAAGTTTTACAGGCACACGTAGATGAAGGATTGAAATTCGCAAGAAATAATAGACTACCTAAATCGATAGCTGATTTTATTCCTGAACATCAAGGTACCCTAAAAATGGGATATTTTTTTCAAAAAGCTAAAGAAAAAAATCTTGATTTTAATGAGTATTATTTTAGATACAAAGGCCCTATTCCTCAGTCAAAAGAAACAGCTATTTTAATGCTTGCAGATGGATGTGAAGCGGCATTAAGAGCTATGAATATTAATGCATCTGATAAAGAAGCTTTAGAAACAATCTCTAATATTATCTACTCACGTCAAAAAGATGGGCAATTATATGATAGTAATTTATCGCAAGGAGAAATTTTTCTTATAAAAAGAGCATTCTTGAATGTTTGGAAAAGAATCAGACATAGAAGAATTCAGTATCCAACTAGCAAGAATAATACTTTTTCTTGATTTTCAATTCTATAGCCTAATACTTCTTCGATGTTTTGGATTACACCAATATATAAGAGCTAATGTACTTAATAATGTTGTTAAAAGAGTAAAACCACCGATTCCAAAAATGTCTTTAATAGTTATAAGCCTCACCACTGAATAAGGACCCGTCCCAGATATTACCATTGATAGAGATACTAGAGTTAAAGTTACGCCCCATTTTCTCTCTGCTAGAAGAGCTGCTGAAGAAACTATTCCAACGATCGCAGCAGGCCAACCAAGACTAATGGCAAGAGTTATATTTGCAACTTTTAGTGGAGGACCATAACTTATTATTAATGCGATTATTGGAAGTGCAATTATATTGCTGATTAATCCAACCCATGAAAGCGCCCAATATCCCAATAACCTTTCTCTCATTATTAACAGCATTAACTATTCATTTAATTTACAATATTAAGAGACAATTTTTAATGCTACTTAATATTCCTAAAAAAATTTAATTCGCTTTATTGGATAGAAATCTACTACTAGAATTTTCTAAATTATCAAATTGTGGGTGAATTGAATTTTTTTTCTCAGAAAAGACAAGCCTATTTATAGCATTAACGTATGCATTCGCTGCAGCAACTACAACATCTGTATCAGCAGAATGACCAGAATATATTTTATTATCCCTTCTTATTCTTATTGTTACTTCGCCCAAAGCGTCAATTCCTTCTGTTACCGACTTAACAGAAAATTCAATTAATTCATTAGGAATTTTAGCTAATTTATTTAAAGCCTCGCATACAGCATCAACGGGTCCAGTCCCTATTGATACAGCAGTATCCTCAGTATTATCTTCCGTGTTTAGAAGCGAAATGGTGGCAGTAGGTTTAGATGCGTTACCGCAACTTACTTGAACAAGACTTAATTGAAATTTAGCTTCAGGGAGCTGCACTTGTTCACTAACGATTGCTTCTAAATCTCTATCAGTAATTTCTCTTTTTCTGTCAGCTAAATCCTTGAAACGAGCAAAAGCATCATTTAAATCTTCTCGGCTCAAGTCATATCCCAACTCTTCTAATCTTGCTCTTACTGCACTTCTTCCACTAAGTTTCCCCAAAGATATTTTATTGTCACTCAAACCAACAGTTTTTGCATCTATAATCTCATAGGTTAGTCTATTTTTTAAAACCCCATCCTGATGAATGCCTGACTCATGTGCAAATGCGTTGGCTCCCACAATAGCTTTATTAGGTTGTACAGTCATTCCAGTTAGGTTGGAAACAAGTCTAGAGGTTTTTGTTATTTCTTCTGTCCTTATAGCCGTAAGAGGAGTTGGCGAATTGTGATTTCTTTTGAAAAAACTATTAAAAAAACTTTTTCTAACGTGGAGTGCCATTACTAATTCCTCTAGTGAAGCATTACCTGCTCTTTCACCAATTCCATTAATAGTACATTCTAGTTGTCTCGCTCCATTTTTTACTGCCTCTAGAAAATTGGCTACTGCCAAACCTAAATCATTATGACCATGAACCGAGATTACTACTTCATCAATATTTGGGACATTTTTATTTATATCGGCAATTAGCTTGCCAAATTCACTGGGAGTTGTAAATCCCACCGTATCAGGGATATTTATTGTCGTCGCTCCTGCCGAAATTGCTAGTTGAATCACTTCGTATAAAAAATCAGGATCACTCCTTGAGGCATCTTCACAGGAAAACTCAATATCATCTACTAACGATTTTGCATAATTAACCATTTCAGGAACTATTTGAAGAACATCTTTTCTGGACTTTTTAAGTTTATGTTTAAGATGAATATCACTTGTCGCAATAAAAGTATGTATTCTTTTCCTGGGAGCTGGACTTACTGCTTCGTAACATGCTTTTATATCTCGATGAGACGCTCTAGCTAAACCACATATTATAGGGCCATTTTCTTTTCCTACAGCATTGGCAATTTTATTAACAGCTTTAAAATCTCCTGGACTTGCGAAAGGGAAGCCAGCCTCAATTACATCTACCCCTAGTCTTGCCAATTGATGAGCGATAGCAAGTTTTTCTTCAAGATTTAAGCTTGCACCAGGAGACTGCTCTCCATCTCGAAGAGTTGTATCAAATATCAAAATTCTTCCAGGATCTTTTGACATTAAGGATAATAACCTAGACCTATATTAAGCTAATAAAAAAAATTTGACTAGATTTTATTCGATAAAAATTTATTGCAAGTTTAAAACTTAATAAAATTAATTAAAATTCTAAAAAAAAAAAAGAAATACTTAAATTATTAAAGTATTGTTTTAGGATTAAAGTTACCTTTATAAAGGTTATTTTTGATTTTTAAAAGAATTACAGGGTTAAATTATAAAAAGTATGAATGGGCAACCCCCCCAAAAAAATGTTTTAGGCCAGTTAGCGATAGTCTTACATGCTCATTTACCTTATGTTAAAAAAAATGAAAAAAACTCCTTAGAAGAGGATTGGTTATTTCAGGCGATTTTGGAATGTTATATACCGCTACTTCAATCAATAGAATCTTCCAAAAATGAAAATCCTGAAAATACAAAACTTACTATTAGTTTGTCTCCAACATTATTATCGCTTCTAAATAATAAACAAATTCAAGAAACCTTCCCAAGCTGGATTCAAACAAGGAATGATTTCCTAAACGAAATGCCACTAGAAGAAAAAAATGCCTCTGCATTTTTAATTAAAAATCTTAATGACAAATATTTATTTTGGCAAAATTGTTCTGGAAATTTAATTGAGAAGTTTAGGGTATTAAGTAACTCTGGAAATTTGGATATTCTGACTTGTGCTGCAACTCATGGATATTTACCAATTTTAAGGGAGAATCCTGAAACTATAAAAGGACAAATTAATACAGCCATTAGGAGCCATGAAAATATTTTTGAAAGAAAGCCTTTAGGTATTTGGTTACCTGAATGCGCATATTATGAGGGTTTAGATGAAATACTCTTTAATTCTGGAATTAGATATACAATTTTAGATGGTCATGGGATTCTAAACTCCACACCAAGGCCTAGGTATGGCGTATACGCTCCAATATGCTCGAAAAAAGGAGTGGCCTTTTTCGGGAGAGATAGTGAGTCAACCTTACCCGTTTGGTCTGCTAAGGATGGATTTCCAGGCGACAAAGTCTATAGAGAATTTCATAAAGATTTGGGGTGGGAATTGCCTCTCTCAAAGCTCCAAAAGAAGGGTATTTCAACAAAAAGACCTTTGGGTTTAAAGTTTTATAAGATTACAGATGAAAAAATTTCTTTAGGAAAAAAAGAGTTTTACCTTGAAAATGAAGCCAAAAATAAGGCAGTAGAACATGCTGATGCCTATCTTCTAGCGAGATCCAAACAACTAGAAAAATTGACTTTATCCTCTTCCTTTAAGCCTTTATTGGTAGCTCCATTTGATGCAGAGTTATTTGGTCATTGGTGGTATGAGGGACCTTTTTTTATTGAAAATATACTAAAGAATTCT
Organism: uncultured Prochlorococcus sp.; assembly: GCA_902574405.1. Taxonomy (GTDB): domain Bacteria; phylum Cyanobacteriota; class Cyanobacteriia; order PCC-6307; family Cyanobiaceae; genus Prochlorococcus_A. The sequence continues at coordinate 44,266 of CACGMX010000002.1, forward strand.
AGTAAATATTCAATTAAGCTTACAAATTTAAAAGAATTTCTAATGCAAAAACCAAATCTTCAGATTTGTGATCCATCTCCATCAAGCTGGGGACAAGGTGGTTACCATAATTACTGGATTAATGATGCAAATGCATGGATTGTTCCGGAAATCACAAAGGCAGGCTCAACATTTGTAGATTTGTGCTTGGAAAATTTTAATACTGATATATCTCTAAGACTCCTCAATCAAGCTGCAAGAGAACTACTTCTTTCTGAGTCTTCTGATTGGAGTTTTATTCTAAGAGCTGGAACCACAACTGAGCTTGCAAAAGAGAGAATAGAAAGACACTTATTCAGGTTCTGGAAATTGGTTGAGATGATTAAAAATAATTCTAATATTAATTTAAAATTTCTTGAAGATATTGAGGAAGAGGATAATGTTTTTCCAAATATTAATATTGATGATTGGCGAAAATAAAAATGCTAATTTAACTTGAGCATTCCTAGTTTTACTTTTAGAGGTGAGTTTATAAACATTTTACTCATCACGTAAATTAGTTTTGGAAGAGGAAGTGTATTAGTGAGAAAACCTACCCATTCATTGGTTGATAATCTAAAGAAATTAGAGAAAAAGCTTCTTAATCTACTTTCGTCAAAACTCATCAATCTTCTTAGACCGTATTGGTAAAGTTTATGCCTTTGTGTTAACTCTAAGGGCCATAGGATTTCCCAACCTTTTGAAGCTAAATCTAGTGAACTTAGATGAGGTTCTTTTAAAAAGATTGCTAATTTTTGTGCAAGGAGTGGAGCCCTTCTTAATAAAGATCCAACCATGTATCCTGATGCAGGATGAACCATACTTGCAGCCCCTCCAAAACCAAGTACAAATTGTTTTTTAAATGGGAGGGGTAAATTCATAGGGAAAAGGCAATTCTCTTCATGAAAAATTTCACTTACCTCAATACCCTTGTTATTAAGTCTTTTATAGAGTCTTTTTTTTAGATTTTCTTGGGATAATGCAGGATAACTAGCTAATGAAGTTTCTTCAACAAAAAAAGTGTCGTTACCAAGATCCATTGCATAAAGAAAGGAAGGGGATAATAGCTTTTCTTCATTGTTTAAATGATTTGGACGAAAATCCATTAGAACAAATTGTTCTTTATTAACAGGTGGTGATGTAAATTTACCTACAATTCCGTAAGCAGCTTGTTGAGCGATTTCATTTTGAACTGGTCTTTTTACAAAATTACTTTTATGACCACTTGCGTCAATAACTAATCTAGCCTTTATTTTGAGACCTGAAAAACAAATTACCTCAGATAGTTTATTCTTTTCGTTAATGTCTTTTGCTGTTTCATTCAACCATTCAATCCCTTTACATTTCTTTAAAAGCTCATTTTGAAAGGCTTCTTGATTTATTAAACCATAATCGTAGTTGTGATTTGTCGGTGTATCCCCTTTTTTATTTTCCCCATCTCCAAAAAAACTAACTGTTTTACACCATCGGTGAGATAACAAAGACTCTAACCCTAATTCTTCTAATTCAGATGCCCAGATACCATATGTATTCTCCCATTTTTCATTTGGTGATTTTGTTGATATTCCCTTAATATTTAGATCCTGCTTGGCTAATTCTGAAGCTAAACATAATGCTGCAGGACCTGAACCTAAAATTAAAATATCAAGTATTTCCATATTATTTAGCTCAACATAAGGCTTTTAATTTTGTTCAATTGAGCTGGTTTGGTCTTTTTCCTCTGTTTGTTCACGAGGTACCAATACCACTTCAGATAAATGATCACCGTCATCTAATCTTTGTAATTTTACTCCTGTGGCTGCCCTTGATTGCTGGGAAATTTTATCTGCGTTTGTTCTTACTATTACGCCTTTTTCGGTCACAAGTAATAATTCCTCTCCTTCTCCAAGGACCTTCAAACAAACTAGCTGATCATCTTTAATTCTAAATTTTATTGCTCTCAAACCCATGCCTGCTCTTTTTTGTAATCTAAACTGAGCTACAGGTACTCTCTTGCCTAGTCCAAATGCACTAGCTATTAATACCCATGGACCATCTGAAGAGTTTTCCTCAATATTATCATCAAGATCTTCTGTGAGGTCCTCAATTTTAGCCAACTGATCAACCAAATTAGATGTTAAAACATCCATAGAGACTAGATTGTCTCCCTCTCTCAAGTTCATTGATTTAACCCCTCTTGCTGTTCTACCAAGTGGTCTTAATTCATTGATATCTAGTCTGAAATGAATCGCCATTCCTGTTTTAGATCCAATTAAAACACTATCACCTTCTTTTGATAATCTGACCCAAGTTAGGGCATCTCCATCTTCAAGATTAATTGCTATTAGTCCATTTGAGCGAATTTTTGAGAAAGCAGAAAGTGCAGTTCTTTTTATAAAGCCAGCTTTGGTTAGCATTAATAAATAACGATCGTTAACAAAAGAATCCACAGCAACTAGTGAAGTTATTTTTTCTTCTCTTGGAATTGGGAGAAGTTGAACTGATGGAGTCCCTTTTGCTGTTCTGCTACTCATAGGAACCCTATATGCTGGGAGAGCGTAAGCTACTCCTCTATCACTGAAAAGCAAAAGAGTATCATGATCGTTACAGCTTATAAATAATTTCACGTCATCGTCTTCTTTGGTTTTTGTGCCAGCTTTACCCCTTGAACCACGACTGGTAGATTCAAAATCATTAACAGGCATTCTTTTTAAATAACCTGCTTCAGTTAATAGAACTACGGATCTGTCATTAGCTATGAGATCAATATCATCTAATCCGCCGCCTAAATCTAGTATTTCTGTTTTCCTAGGAGAAGAGAATCTTTCATTGATTTTATTAAGTTCTTCAAGAATAATTTCAAAAATTCTTTCTTTACTATTTAATATTTGCTGATATAGGTTGATTTTTCGGGTTAACTCATTATGTTCCTCTTTGATTTTATCTGCTTCAAGAGCTGTTAATCTTCTTAATTGCATTTGTAGAATTGCATCTGCCTGTATGGAAGATAATTTATGCTCGTTTTGTAATTTTTCTCGAGCTGATGTTGAATCTTTAGCTGATCTTATAAGATTTATAATTTCGTCCATAGCATCTAAGGCCAATAAAAGGCCCTTTACAATATGATCTCTTTCTTCTGCCTTTTTTAATAAAAATGATGTTCTTCGCCTTATTGTCTCAACCCTAAAATCTAGAAAAACGTCTAACATTTTCCTTAGTGAAAGTGTTGTGGGCTCTCCTTTTACTAAAGCAAGGATATTTGCACTAAAGTTATTTTGTAGAGGTGTTAGCTTAAATAAATTATTTAAAACTACTTGTGGGTAGGCATCTCTTTTTAGTTCAATAACTATCCTCATCCCATCTCGATCACTTTCATCTCTAATATCAGAAATACCTTCTAATTTTTTTTCATTAACCAAGTCAGCAATTCTTTCTATCAATGCCGCT
>CACGMX010000003.1 GCA_902574405.1 uncultured Prochlorococcus sp.
AATTCAAGATTAATTATGTTTGAACATCTTTTGCATAATTTTGTATTTTGAATTCCATTAAAAGTTTCTTCTTGATAATGCCAACATCTATCACATTTCTGACCATGAGCTTTAACTATTTGAATTTTGCCAAGTGCATTGTCATCAATAATCAGAGAATTCTCCACCAATTCCGATACCATTTTGAAATTTGACACTATAAGCCAATCACTATATAAATCTACATCTTGATTGCCAAATTCCTTTAGCCAAGTCAGTGAATCTTTTACAAATTTGTTTGCAGGTAAATAATTAACTTCAGTTTCTAAAGCTGCTCCAATTATTTGTTTGTTCCTACATCCTTCTATAGCCTTGTTGATTTCAACTCTCAAATTTCTTAAATTTGCAATGTGCTCATTAAGACTTTGATTTTTCCATGACTGCGAAAATATTGGCCATCCTCTTTGAAATACCGATTTTTCTTTTGTTGAATATGGAATATTTTGCCAAATATCTTCTGCCATATGACAAAGCACTGGAGAAATAAGTACGGCTAAATTTTCAACAACTTTTGACATAACAAATTGGCATGATCTTCTCCTAAATTGTGATTGAGAACTTACATATAACCTATCCTTTGCAATATCCAAATAAAAATTTGATAGATCTACAACGCAAAAACCTTGTAAGATTTGGAAAAATTTCGAAAATTCATAATTTTCATAAGCATTTGATATTTGATCTGTAACCTCAACTAGTCTACCTAACATCCATTGATCCAATAAAGGTAACTGATCAATTTCAAAATTATCAATTTTGGGATCATAATCATGAATATTACCTAGAAGGTATCTTGCAGTATTACGAACTTTTCTGTAAACGTCTGAAAGTTGCTTGAGTATATTTGAACCAATTGGAACATCTACTGAATAATCTACAGAGCTTGCCCACAGCCTTAAAACATCAGCGCCATATGCAGGTTCAGTTTTTTTATTATTACCTCCATTAATAATTATATTTGGATCAACAATATTGCCTAAAGATTTGCTCATTTTTCTTCCGTTTTCATCAAGTGCAAAACCGTGAGTTAAAACTTTCTTATATGGAGGTTTATTATTAACTGCAACAGATGTTAGCAAAGAAGACTGGAACCATCCTCGATGTTGATCTGAGCCCTCTAAATAAAGATCAGCTGGATACTTTAATTCACTTCTTAGTTCACATACTGCGGCCCAGCTAGATCCTGAATCAAACCAAACATCCATTGTATCTGTCCCTTTTTTCCATAGATCCGATTCTTTTGCATAATTTTCTGGTAGTAGATTCTTAACGTCCCAATCCCACCATATATCTGCTCCATGTTCACTAAAAAGTTCTTGAATATGATTAATTATCTCCTTGTTAAGGAGAATATCATTACCATTTTTTTTATAAAAAACTGGAATAGGGACTCCCCATGATCTTTGTCTAGAAATACACCAATCTCCTCTACCAACAACCATAGAATAAATTCTTTTCTTTCCAGTCTCTGGCATCCATTCAACATCTTCGATTGCCTTTAATGCAGATGATCTAAAGCCATTTACAGATGCAAACCATTGTTCTGTTGCTCTAAAAATAGTTGGTTTTTTGGTTCTCCAATCATACGGATATCTATGCTTATAATTTTCTTGTAATAGAAGCAAATTATTTCCTTTTAAATGTTCAATAATTAAATCATTTGCATCTTTCAGGACATTTGATCCTTTGAATTGACCAGAATATTCATTTAAGTTACCTTTTTCATCAACGACACATGTTATTGGTAAATCATATTTTTTACCTACATTAAAATCATCTATCCCATGTCCAGGCGCAGTATGAACAATTCCAGTCCCTGATTCTGTAGTAATATAATCACCTCCAATTACAATTCTGCAATTTTTATTCTTAGAGGGATGTTGATATTCAATATTTTCCAATTTGGAGCCTTTAACCTCTAAAAGCACCTTGAAATCTTTATTAAATTTCTTACTTATTTCAGAATATAAACCCTCAGCAAAAAGGTAAATTTTCTTCTCTTCATCGATAGCAAAAACGTACTTTATTTTTGGATTTACTGCAACTGCTTCATTTGCAGGTATAGTCCAAGGAGTAGTGGTCCAAATAGTTATGAAAGAATTATTTTGAAAAAAATCTTTTTTGATATTAAGGTTTTCCTGGATGAAATTTAATAGAATTTCCTCAGGTATTTTGGTGATTTTTAATGAGACATAAATACTTTTTGAATAATGTTCATCAGGGTATTCTAATTCTGCTTCTGCAAGTGCAGTCCTTGAACTTGGACTCCAATGCACAGGTTTAAGACCTCGATATATGTAGCCATTTAAAAACATTTTCCCAAATACTCCAATCTGAGCAGATTCATAACTTTTCTTAAGAGTTAAGTAAGGGTTATTCCAATCTCCCCATATGCCCCACCTTTTGAATCCCTCCTTCTGATTATTAATTTGGATATGGGCATAATCTGTTGCTTTTTTTCTTAAGTTTAGAGTGTCAAGATTCTTTCTTTCATGAGATTTTAAATTCTGAAGAACTTTTAATTCAATAGGTAATCCATGACAGTCCCAACCAGGCACGAAATGAACCCTAAAGCCTCTTAAGGTTTTGTACTTATTTATTATGTCTTTTAAAACTTTATTAAGGGCATGACCCATATGAAGAGCTCCATTTGCATAGGGAGGGCCATCATGTAATGTAAATATTTCTCCTGAATTGCTTGAACCTAATTGAAAATCAATATCATTGTTAGCCCAAAAATTCTGAATCTCAGGTTCTCTTACAACTGAGTTAGCGCGCATTGAGAAGTCAGTTTTTAATAAATTTAAAGTTTCCTTATAAGAAAAGTCTGATTTTTGTTCTTTGCTATTTTGAGATTTCATACGAAGATATAAGAAATATTGGTGATCAAAAGAATTACCTAAATTAATTTAATTCATTATATTCTTTCTTAATTGACCTGAAGTTTTTTTGGGATGTTTCAAATAACCAATTTATTAGATTTCAGACTTTTATATTATCATTTTTATCATTTCTTACCCATTTTTTTTTGGTTGTATTTTTATTATTGCTACCAAAATTAAAAAAATTTGAAGGTTTCGTGAAATCACCAAATAGCAGTTTTATAGAATCTAATATTTTCAAAAAGTTATTTTTAAACTCCAAAAAGGTAATTAATTTTTTCTTTTCGTTATCTGTCAATTGGTACCATCTAGATAAAAAAAGCTCTACTAGATAAAAAATAACTAGTACTGTTAAAAAAAGGAAAATTACAAAAAATGATTCGTCTAGTGTTTTATTTCTAATTATTAATATGAAACCTATTAACAAATTTAAAAAAGCTTTTATTAAGTCTTTTGGTTTACCGAGCTCAAGATAAATTATAGGTGCAATTAGAAAAATGGTCCCAACTAAAATATAAAAAGTTCCCAAATAAAATATCAAACTATTCATTAAATTAACTACTTAATTAAATTATAAGAGTTGATATGGATAAACAAACTATCTATCAGAATTTCCTTAAGTGCGGTCGGGGAGACTTGAACTCCCACACCCGAAGATACGAGTACCTAAAACTCGCGCGTCTACCAATTCCGCCACGACCGCTCAAATAAAATAATAATTGAAGGAGGTTTATTTTAAAAATTTATTTTCTTAAGATGGTTAATTTGACACATTAAAATAAATTAAAAATCTCGTGAAAAAAATTTTTTGTGTTTGTGTATGCAATCAACTGAAAATATTAGTTATATTATTTAAAGAATAAAAGAAACGATTTCAAACTTAACTATAAAAAATACTAATTCTTCCAAAACATTTAATTGGCAAAAAGAGATTAAAAATTACGTAGATCCGCCAAGTTTTTGGAATCCAACATTAGGTTTATTTTTTGGTGGTTATTTTCTCGCTTTTCTTAGCATATGGCAATGGTATAGAGGTGTTTGGCCTTTACCTTTACTTGTAGCCACTGCTTTTTTGGCTTTACATATTGAAGGAACTGTAATTCATGATGCCTGTCATAAAGCTGCTCATCCAATTCCTTGGATAAATCAAGCAATGGGCCATGGTTCAGCTATTCTATTAGGGTTTAGCTTCCCAGTTTTTACGAGAGTTCATTTACAACACCATATTCATGTTAATCACCCCAAAAATGATCCAGATCATATTGTCAGTACTTTTGGCCCAATTTGGCTAATTGCCCCAAGATTTTTTTATCATGAGGTGTTTTTCTTTCAAAGAAAACTCTGGCGAAGATATGAATTACTACAATGGGGAATAGAAAGATCCATATTCATAACAATTATCTTGGCAGGTTTGAAATTTGACTTTATGAATTTAATTTATAACTTGTGGTTCGGCCCAGCATTAATGGTAGGGGTCACTTTAGGAATATTTTTTGATTATTTACCCCATAGACCATTTCGATCAAGAAATAAATGGATCAATTCTCGAGTTTATCCAAGCAAATTTATGAATTTATTAATAATGGGACAAAATTACCATCTCATTCATCATCTTTGGCCTTCGATTCCTTGGTTTGAATACAAAATAGCTTATGAAAAAACTAAACCTTTATTGGATAAAAAGGGCTCCCCTCAAAGGGTTGGAATATTTGAAAGTAAAGAAGATATTTTTAACTTTATTTATGATTTATTAATAGGTGTAAGGAGTCATAGCAAAAAGAGGGGGAAAATAAGAAAAATTATAAATTTATACCCAAGCTTTAAAATAAAAAAATTCTTATTAAAGATAGTCAACAAAACATTTATTGGAGGCAACTAATTTACTCATTCATTAATAATTTTTGGTACTTTAAAATATTTATCTTCTCTCGATGGACCCAACTCTAAAAGTTCTTCATTGCAATCAGAATTTTTCTTTTCGTCTTTTCTAAATACATTTACAACCTCTATAGCTCTCGTTGTGCAGGGGACTTCATCTGTATCAATTTTTTCAAGTTGTTTTATATAATCCAATATCTTTTCTAATTGTTCAGCATGATTATTAATTTCATTCTCGTTAAGTTCTAATCTTGCTAAATGAGCAACTTTTTTAACTTCTTCTTTAGTTATTTTTGTCATACTTTTAATATCTTACTTATTAAATAATAGTTTATTAAGAATAACTTATTTACATATCCTTTGAATTTCAAATAAATTAAAAAAATAATCATATCTTTTTGAAAATCAATATCAATTAATAGCCTTAATTATTTTTCTCAGCTAAATATGTTATTAGAGAGATATTGAAAAATAGAAGAAGAATTATTTCCAAAAAATTTTTTTTATCGGCACTCTAAACTTGTTGCTCCTGATTTAATAGGCTGTCATCTCATAAAAAAAAATAATGATATAGATCAAGTTAAAGGAGTTATTGTTGAAACTGAAGCTTATTCACAGGAAGAAGAGGCCTGTCATGGCTACCGCAAAATGACTGAATCAAACAAATCATTATTTGGCAAACCCGGCACATTTTATATTTACAAATCTTATGGCATTCATCATTGTTTAAACATAGTTACTGATAAAGAAAATTTTGCGAGTGGTGTTTTGATAAGATCAGTTTTTATTTCTAATAAGAATGAAAGATTAGCTTCTGGACCTGGCCTAGTAACTAAAAGATTCAGTATAGACATTTCATTTAACTCACTTGAAGTTCTTAATAACAAATCTTTATGGATTTCTCCTCGAGACTCCACTTTAGAAGAAAAAGATCTTGTTCAAACTACAAGAATTGGCATATCAAAGGCAAAAAATATAAAATGGCGTTGGTATCTAAAAAATAGTAGGAGTGTAAGTAAAAGATTAAAAGGTGACAGGACACCTAAATTTCAATAATCATTTATTTTTTTAAGCGTAATGCAAATTTGGCCTCATAAACATATACACACACTAGCTAATTTTTCAATTAAAGATTATGAGTCAGTTTTTGAATTAGCTAATAGATTTGATGCATTAAAGAATGCAGGAACAAAAAAGATTCCGGCCTTACAAGGGACTTTGGTAACTTCTTTATTTTTTGAAGCTAGTACAAGAACAAAAAATAGTTTTGAGCTTGCAGCAAAAAGACTGTCTGCTGATGTCCAAACTTTTGCTCCATCCTCCAGCTCTTTAACAAAAGGCGAAACAATCATTGATACAGCTATAACTTATTCTGCTATGGGAGCGGAAATATTAATTATAAGACATTCATCAAGTTACATAACCTTTGAGATCGCAAAAAAACTTGATGCAATAAATTCTAAGACTTCGGTTCTTAATGCGGGAGATGGATTACATAGTCACCCCAGCCAAGGATTGCTTGACATTTATACATTGATAAAATTCTTTTCCCAAAAAACACTGAATCCAGAGGTTTTAAATTCCAAAAAAATTTTAATAATTGGAGACGTTAATCATTCAAGGGTTGCAAGGTCAAATCTTTGGGCTTTGAGTGCATTCGGCGCCGATATAATATTATGTGGTCCTAAGACATTAATATCTGATGAATTTATCAATTTTTTAAAAACCTCTGCGCCAAATCAAACAGAAGATCCTGTTAAATCCAGAGGTTCCATAACGATTTCTAGATCATTGGAAGAATCAATAAAAATTGCAGATGCGATTATTGTTTTAAGACTCCAGAAAGAGAGAATGATGGAGAATTTACTAAGTAGCATTGATTCATATAGTTTGGATTATGGCTTAACACCTGAGAAATTATCTTTAAATAAAAAAGAGATTCCAATTCTACATCCTGGTCCCATTAACAGAGATATTGAAATAAGTAGCAAAGTGGTAGATCGATATCCTAATTGCTTAATTAATAATCAAGTTGCAAATGGTATCCCTATAAGAATGGCTATGCTTTATCTATTACAAAAACACAACAAATAAATTTATAGCAACTTAAGACTTTCAGTAAAGAAACCATAAAATAATCCCAATCTTAAAGAATCTAATAAAAGTACTAAAAATTTCTTTTTCCTCTCAAATCTAAAATTTCTTCTTAGAACTATTAAAAACTCAATAAAAACTACTGATAAAAAAGCGGCTACAGGATCCATTAGTTCCACAACGGCACTTACCATTCCAAGAGAACTTCCAAAAAAGTAGCCGATTAAAAGTGTAATTAATAATATTGAATATCTTCGCCATGGATTATTAGCCCAAATAGTTAATGTCTGAATATTTTCCACAATTTTTAGCTGAAATTTTGTCTTTTGAGGTTTAACAACCATTTTGCATTAAACTAAGCTGCTTCAGAATTTGATTGAATTTTAGTATTTCCTTCTATTAATTCAAGTAATGCTTCGAACTGTGCCATTAATCCTCTTAATTCGCCTGGTTCAGGGAAAAGGTCATCTTCTTTAATTCCTAAATGCATTTCTCTGAGCTCTTGCCTTAAATAGCGTATGTGACTAATGACTTGCTCTCTTTTGGTTTGCGACATGAAATAAATTATTACAAGGATATTTTAAGAAATAATATTTTTGAAAAGGAGAGTTTGCATATTTATGACTGAGAATGAAGATAAATGACCTAACAACAATTTGAAAAGATTATGAAAATTGAAAATTATCATATCCATGAAAATATGTACTTAAACCTTTTATCAATTTTAAATAATTACCTGAGGCTTTATTATTAGAGTATATTGACGTTACTCAATATGAAATTCATTTCTGAAAATAAAATAAGTGAGGAACTCGTAGATTCTTTTGATGAAGAAATGACCCTTGAGCTCGCTAAAAGGCTAGAGGAAGATAATTATAATACTCCATTTGATGGTTTAAACGACTGGCACTTACTCAGGGCTCTTGCAATCAATAGACCTGAATTAACAACTAATTATACCCATCTCCTCGATCAGGAACCTTTCGATGAAAACTAAAACTAAGGACTCCAAAATAAAGGTTCTTTTATTAATAACTGGGAGTATTGCAGCTGTAAGAATTCCATTATTAGTTAGCCAATTAGCGAAAGAAAACTATGAAATAAGATGCGTTTTATCAAAAAATGCAGAAAAATTAATAAAGCCTCTTTCTCTTTCGATTTTAAGTAGAAACCCGTGCATTTTAGAAAATGATCAATGGTCTGATAGTCAATCAACGCCTCTTCACATAGAACTAGGTAATTGGGCTGATATTTTAATCATTGCCCCTTTAACAGCGACAACATTAGCAAAATGGGTAACTGGAAATGCTGAGGGATTGATCCCGAGCATCTTAATAGCAAATATAAAGCCAATTATTGTTGCACCAGCAATGAATACACAAATGTGGCTAAATAAAGCTGTCCAAAAAAATTATGAGAATATACAGAATTACGAAAATGTTTTGTCTTTGCAACCAAGTGAAGGTCTCTTAGCATGTGATGCTATTGGCATCGGTAAGTTACCTCCAAATGATCTAATCCAATTAGCTCTTGAATTTATAGCTTCACATAAACAAAATGAATATCGCAAAGATTTACTTAATAAAGAAATATTAATAACTGGAGGATGTACCTCAGAGAAAATTGACGCGGCAAGACACATTTCTAACAAAAGTTCAGGAGCTATGGGCCTACTTCTTTCTCAAGTAGCGAGGTTCAGAGGAGCACAAGTAAAATATGTTCATGGGCCTCTGAAAATCGATAAGAATCTTACTGATGGAATAAAAAGATATGAAATTGAAACTAGTGTTGATTTAATTAGGGCACTTAATAATGAAATATCAAATTGCGATTATTTTTTCATGAATGCAGCAGTATCTGATTTCAAGATAACCTCTGATATTTCAGCTAAAATTCCAAAAAATCAAATTAATGCTCATTTGCATCAAAACTTTGAGCTAGTCCCAGATATTTTAAAAACAATTAGTAAATCAAAAAAAGATAATCAAGTTTTTGTAGGCTTTTGTGCTTTTACAGGATCTATCGAAGAAGCACGAATGACAATTAAAGAAAAGATTATCCAAAAAGGTTGTGATTATTTATTTGCAAATCCAATTGATCTTGAAGGACAAGGATTTGGCTTTTTGGCACAAAATGAAGGTTGGCTATTCGATACTAACAATATGGAACACTACATTAACAAAACATCAAAAATTGATTTAGCAAATAAATTAATAACCCAAATTATTTCATTAAAAAAATAAAAAAAATTTTTTTAATTTGTATTTTTTTGTAATCTTAATCATTAAAAATAATGTGATAGCTTAAAATAATTCCAGTTTTTTAAAATCTAAAAAGCTACGGGTTGTTTCGAGGATTTAATAGACCTATCTTTTATGGTCCTTTCCCTTGTAATATCCGTACTGAACTTATTAGATGACCTTTAATCTATCGTCACAGAACTTTACTGCAACTTTAATTATGAGAATTCGTTCTTTCTTAGCTTTTGTTATTTCAATTTGTATAACTTTTGCTTTCGTACCTGTTAAAACATTTGCTTTTTCTGAAAGAGGAAATGCACAATTCACAGATGTTGTTAACACTGGAAAAGCTAATGATTGCCCTACATTAGACTCATCTCTTATCGGATCAATATCTCTAGGGAATGGAGATAGTCTTAAAGGAATATGCATGCATCCAACAGAAGTCTATGTAAAAGTGCCAGGGACAAAACGAAAAGCTGCAGAATTTGTTTCTACAAAAATTATTAGTCCTAGAAATAACACCACAGTGACAGAAGTTTATGGAGATATAGATTCAGGAACTTTCAACGAAAAGGTGGTATTGATTTTCAACTTATAACTGTATTAACTCCTGGTGGTTTAGAGGTGCCATTTGCATTCTCAGCAAAAGATCTTACAGCTGATTTACCTTCATCAATTGAGCCAGGCACTGAGATTAGTGGTTCAACATTTACACCTAACTACAGAACTGGTGACTTTCTAGATCCTAAGGCAAGAGCTAAAAATACTGGTGTTGAATATGCTCAAGGTTTAGTTGCATTAGGAGGCGATGACGAAGAACTCGCTAAAGAAAATATTAAAGTTGATGTAAACGGTACTGGTGTTATTACTCTTTCAATCAACAATGTAGATTCTGACACAGACGAATTTGCTGGTACTTTTGAAGCAATCCAACCTTCAGATACAGATATGGGTTCAAAGGATCCACTTGATGTAAAAATAATTGGGGAGCTTTACGGAAGAAAGGCATAAATCATATTTGAGAGAAAAAGGGGGTTAAACCCCTTTTTTTTTTTCAAAATTTTTCTTTATCAATTTAAAAATGGAATTACAACAAAAAACTAAAACAGATACTAATGGACTAATACCGCCTTATGGAGGGGAACTAAAAAATTTAATTATCCAAGATAAAAACCTTAAAAATGATCTCATCTCTAAAGCTACTTATGAGTTTGAATGTAGCGAGAGAAATGCATGCGATGTAGAACTTTTGATGGTTGGAGCTTTTTCTCCATTGGAAGGTTTTATGGATGAAAAAAACTACAATTCTGTAATTAAAAATAATAGAAATACAAATGGGTTGCTTTTTGGCTTGCCTATAGTATTTGATTCAAATAATGAAAAAGTAAAAGCTGGAGAGACAATATTGCTTACTTATAAAAAACAAAAAATAGCAGTTTTAGAAGTTAGCTCTAAATGGGAGCCTGACAAATCCTTAGAAGCTGAACTTTGTTATGGTACTAATTCTTTAGATCATCCTGCTGTTAAGATGATTTTTAACGAGAGAGGGAGATTTTATATAGGAGGAAGAGTTTATGGTTTCGAACTGCCAATTAGAGAATTCCCCTGCAAAACCCCAGAAGAAGTTAGATCTACACTGCCATCAAATCATGATGTAGTTGCATTTCAATGCAGAAATCCAATTCATAGAGCACATTATGAATTATTTACTAATGCCTTACTTTCAGATAATGTCTCCTCTAACTCAGTTGTTTTAGTTCATCCAACATGTGGACCAACTCAACAAGATGATATCCCTGGAAAAGTTAGATATTTGACCTATAAAGAATTAGAAGAGGAAATATCTGATGAAAGAATAAAATGGGCTTTTTTACCTTATTCAATGCATATGGCAGGGCCAAGAGAAGCTCTTCAACATATGATAATCAGAAGAAATTACGGCTGTACCCACTTTATTATTGGTAGAGATATGGCTGGTTGTAAGTCTTCATCAACTGGTGAAGATTTTTATGGTCCATATGACGCCCAGAATTTTGCTAATAAGTGTGCAGATGAATTGATGATGCAAACTGTTCCTTCAAAAAAATTTAGTTTATACGAAGGAAAAAGGATACATAACAGCTGAAGAAGCCAAAGAATTTAATTATGAAATCATGAAACTTAGTGGTACTGAATTTAGAAAGAAATTGAGGAATGGCGAACCAATTCCTGAATGGTTTGCATTCAAAAGTGTAGTAGATGTTCTAAGACGCTCTTAATATTGTTTTATTATTAGTATTATAGATTTATTAAAGATTTTTTATCGTGAACAAACGTTGGAGAAACGTAGGACTTTATGTCCTAGCTGTTATTACTGTAATTTTCATTGGTACTTCAGTTTTTGATAAACCTAGTACTGAAAGTTCTACAAAAACCTTGAGATATAGTGATTTTATAGAGGCAGTGCAAGATAAAGAAATCAGTAGAGTCCTAATATCTCCCGATAATGCCACAGCTCAAGTTGTTGAAAATGATGGGAGCAGGTCTGAGGTCAATTTAGCTCCTGACAAAGATTTATTAAAAATACTGACTGAGAATAATGTAGATATAGCTGTAACTCCCACAAAATTAGCCAATCCATGGCAACAGGCTGTAAGTAGCTTAATTTTCCCAGTACTTTTGATTGGAGGCCTATTTTTTCTTTTCAGGAGATCTCAAAGTGGTAATGCTGGAGGTGGTAACCCTGCCATGAGTTTTGGCAAGAGCAAAGCTAGATTGCAAATGGAACCATCTACACAAGTAACCTTTTCAGATGTTGCCGGTGTTGAAGGTGCTAAATTAGAACTAACAGAAGTTGTAGATTTTCTTAAGAGCCCAGATAGATTTACTGCAGTAGGAGCAAAAATTCCAAAAGGAGTTCTTCTTGTTGGCCCTCCTGGTACAGGAAAAACATTGTTAGCAAAAGCAGTTGCTGGAGAAGCAGGTGTACCTTTTTTCTCAATATCTGGTTCAGAATTTGTAGAGATGTTTGTAGGAGTTGGGGCTAGCAGAGTTAGAGATCTTTTTGAACAAGCTAAAAAAAATGCTCCTTGTATTGTATTCATTGACGAAATAGATGCAGTTGGAAGACAAAGAGGTGCTGGTATGGGCGGAGGAAATGATGAAAGAGAGCAAACATTAAATCAACTTTTAACCGAAATGGATGGTTTCGAGGGTAATTCTGGCATAATAATTGTTGCTGCCACTAATAGACCTGATGTCTTAGATTCAGCTTTAATGCGCCCTGGAAGATTCGATAGACAGGTCACAGTAGATAGACCAGACTACGCTGGAAGATTACAGATTTTAAATGTTCATGCAAAAGATAAAACTCTTTCAAAAGACGTTGATTTAGATAAAGTCGCTAGAAGAACACCAGGATTTACTGGTGCAGATTTAGCTAATCTTTTAAATGAAGCAGCAATACTAGCTGCTAGAAAAGATTTAGATAAAGTAAGCAATGATGAAGTCGGTGATGCCATTGAAAGAGTTATGGCAGGTCCAGAAAAGAAAGATAGAGTCATCAGTGATAAGAAAAAAGAATTAGTTGCTTATCACGAAGCTGGTCATGCACTCGTAGGAGCATTAATGCCTGATTATGATCCCGTAGCAAAAGTTTCAATAATTCCTAGAGGTCAAGCTGGAGGTTTAACCTTCTTTACTCCAAGTGAGGAAAGAATGGAATCTGGTCTTTACTCTCGTTCTTACCTTCAAAATCAAATGGCTGTAGCTCTTGGTGGAAGAGTTGCCGAAGAAATAGTCTATGGAGAAGAAGAAGTTACAACTGGAGCTTCAAATGACTTACAGCAAGTTGCTAATGTAGCAAGACAAATGATCACTAAATTCGGTATGAGTGACAAAATAGGTCCAGTCGCTTTAGGTCAATCTCAAGGTGGAATGTTTCTTGGAAGAGATATGAGCTCTACAAGAGACTTCTCTGAAGATACTGCTGCGACTATAGATGTTGAGGTTTCAGAGCTTGTTGATGTGGCATACAAAAGAGCTACAAAAGTTTTGACAGATAATAGAATTGTCCTCGACGAAATGGCTCAAATGCTCATTGAAAGAGAAACTATAGATACTGAAGATATTCAAGACTTGATTAACCGCTCAGAAGTCAAAGTTGCAAACTATATCTAGTTTTAAAAATTTAAATACTTAATGGACATTAAGGAAGATTCTTTTTCTGATTTACTGCTAAAAGAATCTTTTTTTTTACTTATAAAACCTGAAGATACAATTTACTCAAATACATCTATAAGGAATTTATTTTTTGAAGACTTAGAAAGCTTAGTAAAATTAGGATTAAAGAATATTGAAATAAGTTGGTCAAATAACGAAAATTGGTTAGATTTTGTATCCGAAATTAAACTCAAATATCCAAAAATTAATTTAGGCTCTGCCTCCATAGTTAATAAGCAATCAATACAAGATTCATTAAAAATTGGATTAAATTTCTCGATGATGAAATTTTGGGATAAAGATCTTTTCGATTATGCGAAGACAAAAAATTATTTATTAATTCCCGGAATTAAAAAATTTAAAAGATCTTGAGGAAGCGATACAATTAAATTGCACAATAATCAAAATTTATCCAATAAAAAGTAAAGATAGTTCGATAAATATACTCAACTTTAAAAACATTAATTTCATTGCTGCTGGAGGTCTATCAATCAATGATGTAAAAACTTATAAATCTATAGGATATAAAGGAATCGTGATTGGAGATAAAGCGATTATAAATAAAAGATTTGATCCAAAAATATTTGAATGGCTCAAAAATAATTAAATTTAAGTACAAATATAATTTATTTAACAAAACTACTAATTATTCATTAAGCCACATTGAGCTTGATTCAAAAGTAAATGATCTGCAAGTACTAAAGCCACCATAGCATCAACCATAGGAACTGCTCTTGGTAAAACGCATGGATCATGTCTCCCTTTTGCTTTCATCAATACTTCTTTCCCTTCAGCATTTACTGTTTTCTGTTCTTTCCCGATAGTTGCTGTAGGTTTAAAAGCTATCTTCATCTCAATATTTTCGCCATTACTTATTCCTCCCTGTATACCTCCCGAATTGTTAGATATTGTTCTTAACTTCCTAATATCATCAGATTTAATGAAGGCATCATTATGTTCGCTTCCTTTTAAATAAGTTCCAGAGAAACCTGAACCTATTTCAAAGCCTTTCGTGGCAGGCAAAGACATCAAAGCTTTTGCTAAATCAGCTTCTAATTTATCAAAAACAGGCATCCCAAGCCCTGACGGAACATTTCTTACAAGGCATTCAATAACACCGCCACAAGAGTCTCCTTGACGCTTTAATTCCTGAATTCTCTCTATCATTTCTGTTGATACCTTTTCATCAGGACATCTAACGATATTTGAATCAATTTTTTTAAGAGAAATCTTCTCTTTATTTATATCAGAATCGATATCATGTATCCGCTTTACCCAAGATAGTATTTCAGTGTTACAGAAGCTTTTTAATAATTGTTTTGCTATAGCACCAGCAGCTACTCTCCCAATTGTTTCTCTTGCAGAGGCTCTTCCACCGCCAGAACTTGCCTGAATTCCATATTTCAGATGATATGTACCATCTGCATGAGAAGGTCTAAATACCTGCTCCAAATTATTATAATCTCTTGGTCTTTGATCCTTGTTTCTTACCAACATCGCTATTGGAGTTCCAAGTGTTAACCCTTCCTTTATCCCACTTAATATTTCAATTTTATCTTCTTCATTTCTGGGTGTTGTAATGTCACTTTGTCCAGGTCTACGCCTATCTAAGTCATTTTGTATCAGATTTATATCTACTTTTAACTTTGGGGGACATCCATCAAGGATAACTCCTACTGCACCACCATGTGATTCTCCAAAAGTACTAACACGAAAAATTTTTCCAAAACTACTACTCATAGAAATATCAAATGTTTTATCTATATATAAACATTATATGAAACCAATTGAAAATTAAACAAAAAAAAAGCCCCCAAAAAGGGGGCTTGTAAATTTAAGAACTTTAAGCTTAACCGATAGCTGGAGCTGAAAGAGCTACTGTTGTAGACTCAGCTGCTGCTAGATCAAGTGGGAAGTTGTGAGCATTACGCTCGTGCATTACTTCCATACCTAGGTTTGCTCTGTTAAGAACGTCACCCCATGTAGGAACAATCTTACCGTTTGCATCAACAACTGACTGGTTGAAGTTGAATCCGTTAAGGTTGAATGCCATTGTGCAGATACCCATTGAAGTTAACCATACACAAACAACTGGGAATACAGCTAGGAAGAAGTGAAGACTTCTGCTGTTGTTGAAACTTGCATATTGGAAGATCAAACGACCGAAGTAGCCATGAGCTGCAACGATGTTGTATGTTTCTTCTTCTTGTCCGAACTTGTAACCGTAGTTCTGAGATTCTGTCTCAGTTGTTTCTCTGATTAGAGATGAAGTAACAAGTGAACCATGCATAGCTGAGAATAAAGATCCTCCGAACATACCAGCAACACCAGCCATGTGGAATGGGTGCATAAGAATGTTGTGCTCTGCCTGGAAAACAAACATGAAGTTGAATGTTCCAGATATACCTAGAGGCATTCCGTCAGAGAATGAACCTTGACCGAATGGGTATACAAGAAATACTGCGAAAGCTGCTGAAACTGGTGCAGAGTATGCAACACAGATCCAAGGACGCATACCTAAACGGTATGAAAGCTCCCACTGTCTTCCCATGTATGCTGAGATACCGATTAGGAAGTGGAAAATTACAAGCTGGTAAGGACCACCGTTGTATAACCACTCATCTACAGTAGCTGCTTCCCAAATTGGGTAGAAGTGTAAACCAATAGCATTAGATGAAGGAACAACTGCACCTGAGATGATGTTGTTTCCATATAGGAATGAACCAGCAACTGGCTCTCTAATTCCGTCGATGTCTACTGGTGGTGCTGCGATGAATGCAACGATGAAGCAAGCCGCTGCTGTAAGAAGGCATGGAATCATTAAGACGCCGAACCAACCAACATAAATTCTATTGTTAGTTGATGTTACCCACTCACAAAATTGTGGCCAACCTTTTAACAGCGAAGAACGCTGCTGCTGAATAGTTGTCATGAGTTCGTAAAGTATGTCTCTAAAGCGAGACGTGTAAATAAAAACGGAAATTTAATTCCGCTTCGAAGATTTTAGACCAAAATCGCTAAAAATGTGTAAAAAATTTTTCTTAAGGTAAATTTATTTTTTGAAAAACACAATAAAAGAACTTACATGTCTTAATATTTTCTTTGTTATTGAGGATTCAACTTGGTAATAATCGAATGGCTTCTTAACGGAAAAAGATCTAGAGAGGTAGTTTCCTTAAGAGAGGCTAAGCATAGAAGACTGCAATTAGAGGGTTTTGGAGCTGTTATTTATTGGAGTGAAAGAATTTAGGTTTTTAAGGCTTAAGAGTTAGCAAAAAAAATAAAAGTATCGAATATTAAGTAAACTTATATTTTAAATAAAAAATCCTTATTAGTTTTCATTGATTTATTGTTCCGATTTCTTAATTTAAAGACTTTCAAACTCTTGAACCCATTGTTTTTTAGAACAAATCACTTCTTTTTTTGTGTAGCTCATGGCAATTTTTTTTTCCTTATAAGCCACTTCTCCAATAAAAACAGGCCAAATCAATTGGTCTCCGTCATATTTGTGAATTATCCCTTTGCTATCCAGAAATAATGGATCTCCTTTTTTAATCATTTTCCAATCTTGGTTTATTCTCTCAGGATGAATTAGGCCATCAATATCTCCTTTTTTATCTCTTGGATAATCTATACTCCCTTGATGAACGTGAACAACTAATTCTTTTGGAAGTTCGATAAGATTGTTTTTTAATTTATCTATCTCTTCCCTTAGGGAGCTAATTATTAAAGAAAATCTATCAATGATTTTTGGATCATAAAAATTTTGCGCGACAGCTCCTATTTCAATAACTAGACCACATGGTCATGCTTCTACAAGAAAGCCTGTTTGATCTTTATCTTTTTCATGCAAATAAATAGGCAATCCAAATTTGTTCTGCAGTAATGCAGCTAAACAAAAATCTTTGAATCTCCTCCCATACAAAACGATGCAAGTTCCCATATTTGCAGTAGTAGTATGCAAATCAATAGCAATTTGACAGGGTTTAGATCCGTAAATTCCAAATTGATCTACTAAAAAATTAGCTCTATTAATTTCATAAAAGCTATTCTTGTGTGGATCGGAATTCTCACTTACTTTAAAAGATCTATTTAAATCTACATCTATATATCTGCACCCTTTTTTATATGCAGCGGGATTACCTATGATGTACTCATACTCAATACCATGATTTAGACTATTTTCCTCTCTATTAAATTGTTTAACCGCCCAAACAGGATTAATTTCATTCCCATGAGTACCTGAAACGATAAGTATTCTTTGAACAGTCATTTTTTCTTTAAAAATAAAATTTTATGCAAAATAAATACCTTATTAAGGCCTCCAAAAAATTCTGGTTTTGGTTTTGGAAACAACTAATGAATGGCTTCGCACCATCAGATTTACATGGTAATTATAAAAGGCCTAAAGGTATAACAATTGATAGTGAATACGATATTAATAATGAGAATGGACAAATTTATTTATTGGTAGGGAATTCTTGTCCATGGTGTCAAAGAACTTTACTCGTCCACGAAATAAAACATTTATCTAAAAAAGTGAAAGTTATTTTTTTAAGAGCAGATATTGAGCATGGCGAATGGATTTTCAATAATAAGTTTAAAGGATATATGAGACTTTCAGACCTTTACAAAAGCGCTAATAAAAAGATTATTTTTAGAGCTACATTACCTCTTTTAATTAGTTTTGTAAAAAATGAAGTAAATATTTTGTCTAATGAAAGTTCACAGATTATAAGACTACTAAATTCAATAACAATTGAATCAAAATATCAGATTTTAACTATTCAGGACTGTAACAAAAAATTTCTAGATTTAATTAATAATAGGATTAATGATGGCGTATATAAATGTGGTTTCGCCAGAAACCAGTCAGCTTACGAAAAAGCAAGTCACAATCTTTTCGCTGCTATAAATAAAGTTGAAAATTCACTACAAAAAAATAAAGGTGACTGGATATTTGGCGAAGAGTTAACCTACGCAGATATTTACCTTTTTCCAACGCTTATAAGATGGGAATTGATATATAGCAAACTTTTCAAATGTACTGAACAAGAACTATCGAGTTTCGAAAAGATTATTGAATGGAGATTAAAATTTTTTAAATTATCTAATGTAAATAAGACATGCTTCGACAATAAATGGAAAAAAGATTACTACAAAGCTTTATTCCCTTTAAACCCAAATCAACTAATCCCAGTGTTACCATCCTTAGAGGAAATAATGAGAATAGAGTCCTAAAAAATAAATAAATCAATTTCGAAAAAAAAAAAATGATGTTGTAATGAACACTTATTTAGTTCATAGATAATGCAATTTCATTCGAAATTAACTATGTTATAAGAGTCTACTAAAGTACGAAAAGCTTAAAATGAAATCCATTGACGAACACATCCAAAAAGATCAATCGGAAATCGAATCTGCAAAAGCAGAGGGCAATCTTCCCAAGGTCAGACATTTAACTGAAGAACTAAAAGAACTCGAAGAATATAAGGATCATCATCCAGAGGATAAACATGACCCTAATGCTTTGGAACTATTCTGCGATGCCAACCCAGATGAACCAGAATGTCTCGTTTATGATGATTAAGTTTTCTATTTAATGGATAATGCACAAAAAAAAGGGCTTTAAAAGCCCTTTTTTTATTTGTAACTTCTATTAGTAATCTCTATTAAAGTCGGATGGACTTCCTGTAAGGGAACATACAACCGACTCCTCATTTTTCATTTCTTTAACTTCTACAATCGGTCTTCCCATCTTCTTCAAAACCTCAATATCTTGAATGGTTTGACATCTAGCTATTATTTTTCCTTGTTGATCAAAGCAAGTATAGAAATTCATATTGTGTTTAAAGAAGTATCTTATTTATGACTAATTTTCATTATTAAATCAAGTGTTTTTTTAACAATAAAATTTTAAATTAAAATTAAATCCTTTTCCATACTTCAGAAAGTAGTGAAGATAAACCTTTTTTTAAAGATGAAGAAATAACTAAAACTTTCTTTTTAGATAAATCTTCTAACTTTTTTGAAATTATTTTCAAATAATCATCATCTACCAACTCCATTTTATTCAATACTATTATCCTCTCTTTATCTAAAAGACCTTTCCCATATTTTTTTAATTCCTGCTCAATTATCTCAAAATCATGTAAAGGATTTTCTGCAATTGAATCAATTAAGTGAACAAGTATTTTCGTTCTTTGGATGTGCCTTAAAAAATCATGCCCTAAACCTACTCCATCAGCTGCCCCTGATATTAATCCAGGAATATCCGCAAAAAGGCAACCATTCCCATCAATTTTTCTTACTACACCTAAGTTAGGTATTAGAGTTGTGAAAGGATAATTCGCGATTTTTGGACGTGCAGATGATACAACGGAAATTAAAGTACTTTTCCCAGCATTTGGAAGGCCAATAATCCCAACCTCTGCAAGAAGTTTTAGTTCTAATTGAACCTCCCATATCTCACCATCTTTTCCTTCAGTAAACGATTCTGGGGCTCTATTTTGATTACTTAAATAATAAGCATTACCATGTCCACCTTTTCCTCCAATGGCAATAGTTAAACTCTGTTTATCTTTAGTTAAGTCTCCTAAAATAATACCGGTTTTAATATCCCTTATTTCTGTCCCGCAGGGAACTTTAAGGATTGTGTCTTCACCTGAAGCCCCTGATCTCTTATTAGGACCTCCTTTGCATCCATCTTCAGCAATTATTTCACGTTTGAATTTG
This sequence comes from uncultured Prochlorococcus sp., assembly GCA_902574405.1. Taxonomy (GTDB): domain Bacteria; phylum Cyanobacteriota; class Cyanobacteriia; order PCC-6307; family Cyanobiaceae; genus Prochlorococcus_A. Next base: position 20,072 of record CACGMX010000003.1, read on the forward strand.
AAATCTAATAATGTTTGAAGATTATTATCAGCCATCAAAATGACTGACCCCCCTCTGCCACCATTTCCCCCAGAAGGTCCTCCAGCAGGAACGAATTTTTCTCTTCTAAATGAAACTATTCCATTTCCGCCTTTTCCAGCTTTAAGAATAATGTTTGCTTGATCAATAAATTGCACTTAAATACGTTTATTAAATTGTTTTCTAAGTAATTTAAATTTTATTTTATCCACGCAATACTGCAACCAGGTCCACCCTCGTTGTTGGCTGCATCTTGAATCTTATCAACATAATTTAAACCCGATAACCAATTTCTTAGGCCTTTTTTTAATTTCCCTGTGCCTATTCCATGAACAATCCATAGCGGTCCATGAAATTTTCTAATTTTCTCCTCAATGATTATTTCGGCTTCATGAACTCTTAGCCCTCTTACGTCAATTGTATTTTTACTCGTTCTAATTTTAGAAAAAGAAAAATCTTCTCTTGTAGACTTGATCTCAATTTTTGAACTTTTGAAATTAGGCTTTTCTCCATTAATACCTTCAAAGTCCATTACAGATAATATACTTCTGAATGAACCACATTTAACTTCGTAGAAACCACTTTTTTTATCTAAATCTACAATTTGTCCCGTACTATTTAGACTTTTAATTTTCACAAAATCGCCTACCTGAGGATTCCATGATATTGACTTTTCAAATTTTTCTTGGGTTAAATGTTCCGTCTCAATTTCCTTTAATCTTTTTCCAATAATTCTCGTATCTTCTCCATTGACATTTTTATCTCTTAATTTTTTAATCAAATCTATCACCTCTTTTTTAGCAGATACAATATGTTTTGATAATTTAGACCTTTCGATTTCCTGGATTTTTTCAGCATTTATTTTTTGATATTCATAATTTCTCTTCAATTCATCATGTAATATTTCAGTCCTTGCAATCAGTTCTGCAGCCGCTTCTGCAGAATTTTGTTGTTTTATCCTCTCTTCCTCAAGTCCTTTGATAATAGTATTAATATTATCAACTTCTTTTGGCTTTAGATAATTTGCAGCTTCATTGAGTATGCTTTCATCTAGACCAATTCTCTTTGAAATTGACAAAGCATTACTTCTCCCAGGAATACCCCAGTTAAGTATATATTTTGGCTTCAAAGATTCCTCATCAAAGGCAACTGATACGTTTTCAAATCTTGAGTCATTATATTTTAAAGCCTTAATATCCCCATAATGTGTAGTTGCTAAAGTGATATCAGATTTATTTGCAAATTCTTTTAATAAAGCCATCGCAAGAGCACTTCCTTCAAGAGGATCTGTTCCGGATCCAATCTCATCTATTAAAACAACCGATAATCCTTTCTTATTATTAAGTGAATCTAATATCTCTTTTATGCGGGATATATGCCCACTGAAGGTAGATAAATTTTCTTCTAATGATTGATTATCTCCTATATCCACGTATATATTTGGACAAAAAGGGATAATAGGATTATTAGTTGAAGGTATCAATAATCCTGCTCTAGCCATAAGTAAAGACAAGCCCAAACCTTTTAAAGCTGCTGTTTTACCTCCAGTATTTGGACCTGTAATAGCTACAACCTTAATATTTCTATTTATATAAAAATCGACAGCTACTGGTGGAGGGGCTCCTTTTTTCTTATGTTCCCAAATTAATAATGGATGAGAAAAACCAATTAAAGAAATAATAGGATTTTTCTCAAATGTAGGAGTTTTACCTCCAATCCATTTCGAATATCTTGAACGAGTTAGGGCATTTTCTAATCTCAACAAAATGGATGTCATTTCAATAAGATTTTCTGAATTATCACAAACAACTTGTGACCATTTCTTAAGTAATTTAAATTCTTCTGATGTGATCCTAGCCTCTAAAGAAGCTATCTTATTACCTTTATTTACTACACTTTCAGGCTCAAAATATACTGTATTTCCTGAAGATGAAGAGTCATGAATTATTCCTTTAAATTTATCTACATAATTAACTTTCACTGCTAAAACAGGCCTTCCATATCGATCTCCAATAGTAGTATCTTGCAAATAAGCTAAATTCTTTTGAATAAATTTTTCAACTAATATTTTTCTTTCAAGTTTCTTAGATAAAAATTCTTTTCTAAGAATAGATAGTTCATTACTAGCATTGTCTGAAATCCTTCCATTCGATTCAATGCCTTTATTAAAAATCGTTTCGATATTCTGATGGTCAATTAAATTTATTGTGAATGATGAAATATAAGGCCTTTGTTCAAAATCTAATAAGATTTCTTTTAAATTTCTTGCTGCAGCAATTGTTTTCGCTATCTCTAACAATTCAGAAGATGAAATTACGCCTCCCTTCGAACAAATTTCAATATTTCTACTAATATCAAAAACACCAGAAAAACTAATTGATTTATCTAAATTTTCTTCTAACTCATTAATTTCAACAGTTTCATTCAAAAGCCTTTTAGATGCCTCGTATTCTGAAGGTATAACAAAACTTAAAATGGCTCGTTTACCCATTTCCGTTGAGGCGAATGAAGATAAATGCGTTTTTAATGAATCCCACTCTAAAAGGTTTATAGATTCTTCTTCTAAGGTGTTATCTGAATATGAATTTTTAGAATAACTTTTCTCTTGCATACAAAAAAAAAGAATCAAACATTCGATTGAATCCCTTCAGGAGGAACATAAAGCATTTCAAGCCAGTTTCCTTCAGTATCCTTCATATAAAAAGATGCTGTTCCATCTCTATGCTCATGTAAAGGACCAACTTTTACACCAGAATTTTTTAAATCATTTTGAATATTTTCCACTTCTTTTTTATTTTCAAAATGAAAAGCAAAGTGAGGTCCCGCAGCTTTGTAGCTAGGGCCTAACAACGCAAGTCCATCTTTCCCTTTACCTGCCTCTAAATAAGACCAATCTTTATCATCCCAAACCAAATTCATACCAAGCTTAATATAAAAAGATTTCGCCCTTTCGAGATTCTCTACTCTAAGTGCAATGTGACCAATCCTATTTACTCCTTGTGAAAACTTCAAAACAAAGCAATTATTTATTACTTATCTAAGAATAAACCAAATTTTTGTTAATAATGAGTTTTTAAGTATCCTGCAACCATTGAGATGCATCACAAGCATGATAAGTGAGTATTAATTTTGCTCCTGCTCTTTTAAAACTAAGCAATGTCTCTAAAACAATATCTTTTTCGTTAATCCAGTTCTTCATAGCAGCAGACTTTACCATGGAATACTCCCCACTAACATTGTATGCAGCTATGGGCTTATTTGAAAATGTGCTTAGTCTATAAACAATATCCAAATATGAAATTCCTGGTTTTACCATCAAAATATCAGCCCCTTCATACTGATCCAATGCAGATTCAATTAAAGCCTCTTTTGAATTGGCAGGGTCCATTTGATATGTAGACTTATTGTCTGGAATTACTTTCTTACTATTTTCTCTAGGAGCCGAATCTAAAGCAGTTCGAAACGGACCATAATAAGCAGATGAATATTTAGCTGTATAACTAATAATACCTACATCACTAAATCCTTCACTATCAAGAGCAGTCCTAATTGCTCCAACTCTCCCATCCATCATGTCACTAGGGCCAATAAAATCTGCTCCAGCTCTAGCTTGAGTTAAAGCTTGTTTTTTTAAAATTTCGATTGTTTCGTCGTTCAATATTTTTCCAGTTTCATCAACTAATCCATCATGACCATCACAAGAGTAAGGGTCCAAGGCAACATCTGTCATTATTGCCATTTCTGGAATCTCTTTTTTTAATATTCGAATAGCTTTAGGTATTAAACCGTCCTCATTAAAACATTCTGCTCCATCTTCAGTCTTTTGGCTATCGTTTACTTTTGGGAAAAGAACCACACACCTTATTCCCAATTCCCATGCCCTAGTAACCTCCTTTATTAAGCCATTAATATCCCATCTAAATGTTCCAGGCATCGCTGAAATTTCCTGTTTAAAATCTTTTTCATGAATAAATAATGGATATATGAAGTCCGCTGCCTTTAAATGGTTTTCTCTAACCATTTCTCTAATTGCCTCAGTTCTTCTTAATCTTCTAGGACGAATAATCGAATTCATTTGAATATTATTTAAATTGAAAAATATTTATTTAATACATTAATCGTTCGCCTCGCACATAAATCAATCAGAGACTACTTTTGTTCAGGAAAATTAACTAAAATTTATTTAGTAAGAGCAAAAAAAGTTACAAAAATATTTTGCACAATCTTCATTTTCCACAAATTTACGTCATTAAGAGATAATATCTTCTAGTTAAGTGTTTATTTTAAGGAGAGCATCTTTGAAAATAATTAATGGATTTCATCTGAAAAATGTAAGAGGCGATATTCTTGGAGGCATCACAGCTGCTGTAGTGGCTTTACCTCTCGCTCTTGCTTTTGGTAATGCTGCGTTAGGGCCTGGCGGAGCAATTTATGGACTATACGGAGCAGTAGTAGTTGGTTTTTTAGCAGCATTATTCGGAGGAACACCTGCTCAAGTTAGTGGACCTACAGGTCCCATGAGTGTAACTGTTGCAGGGGTAGTGGCAGGCTTAGCAGCAGTAGGGGTTCCAAGAGATCTTTCTGCAGGACAAATTTTACCTTTAGTTATGGCAGCGGTAGTCATTGGCGGCTTACTGCAAATATTATTCGGGATTCTAAAACTAGGTAAATACATTACTTTGGTTCCATATTCTGTTGTTTCAGGATTTATGTCTGGTATTGGTGTAATAATCATTGCACTTCAGATTGGACCATTACTTGGAATTAGCACTCGAGGTGGAGTAGTCGAATCTTTAACTACTGTATTTTCAAACTTCCAGCCAAATGGTGCTGCTATTGGAGTAGCAATAATGACATTAGGTATAGTATTTCTTACTCCTAGAAAAATAAGTCAGTGGGTGCCTTCTCCTCTCTTGGCCCTATTGATAGTTACCCCAATATCAATATTAATTTTTGGAGATGGAGCTATTGATAGAATTGGAGAAATTCCAAGGGGAGTTCCATCTTTAAATTTCCCAAGTTTTAATCAATATTTCCCAATTATTTTCAAAGCAGGATTAGTCCTAGCAGTACTTGGCGCTATTGACTCTTTACTGACATCTCTAGTAGCAGATAATATCTCTCAAACAAAACATAATTCTGATAGAGAACTTATTGGTCAAGGAATAGGAAATGCTGTAGCAGGTCTGTTTTCAGGTTTACCTGGAGCAGGAGCAACCATGAGAACAGTTATAAATGTTAAATCTGGAGGATCAACCCCCATTTCCGGAATGGTTCACTCGGTTGTGTTGTTGATAGTTTTAGTTGGTGCAGGACCTTTAGCTGAGCAAATACCAACTGCATTGCTCGCAGGAATTCTTATAAAAGTTGGCCTAGATATTATTGATTGGGGATTCTTGAGGAGGGCTCACAAATTATCTTTAAAAACTTCAGTTGTAATGTATGGAGTACTCCTAATGACTGTTTTTTGGGATTTAATTTGGGCAGTTTTAGTAGGTGTATTCATAGCAAATATGCTCACTATCGATTCTATAACCGAAACTCAACTAGAAGGTATGGACGAGGATAATCCTTTATCGAATGATGATCAAGCCAAAAATGCATTACCTGCTGATGAAAAAGCACTACTAGATAGATGCTCAGGAGAAGTAATGTTGTTTAGACTTAAAGGACCACTTAGTTTTGGAGCAGCTAAAGGTATATCTGAGAGAATGATGCTGGTAAGAAACTACAAAGTTTTAATACTAGATATCACTGACGTACCAAGACTTGGAGTGACGGCGACTCTTGCAATAGAGGACATGATGCAGGAAGCAAAAAATAATTCCAGAAAAGCATTTGTTGCTGGGGCAAATGAAAAAGTAAAAGATAGATTAGCTAAGTTTGGAGTTGAAGGCATTATTGAAACAAGAAAAGAAGCTTTAGAAACCGCTCTAAATGAAATAGCCTAATAATTGATGGAAATAAATCCAATTCTGCAAAATGTATTAGCCCCGCCAGTTCTTTTCTTTTTGATTGGAGCAATATCAGTACTCTTTAAATCTGATTTAGAAATACCAGCTCCATTACCTAAACTCTTCTCCTTATATCTGCTACTGGCAATTGGTTTTAAAGGAGGTATAGAGATACAGAAAAGTGGTTTTACAGATCAAGTATTGCCTACTTTAAGTGCTGCAATTCTTATGTCATTAGTAATTCCGCTGATTGGATTTTTAATTTTAAGATTTAAGTTTGATGTCTTTAATTCAGCAGCAATAGCAGCAGCATACGGTTCAATTAGTGCTGTTACATTTATTTCCGCAGAAAGTTTTTTGGAAAGTCAAAAAATAGCTTTTGATGGGTTTATGGTTGGAGCCTTAGCTTTAATGGAGTCTCCAGCAATAATTGTTGGATTATTACTAGTAAAATTTGCAGCCCCAAAAAATAGGCCAAAATCAAGAAAAATGCATCTAAGCGCAATATTACACGAATCACTTTTGAATGGATCAGTTTATTTATTGCTCTCAAGCTTAATTGTAGGATTTCTTACTGCTTCCAGTAATCCCTCAGGGATTGCAAAAATGGAGCCTTTTACTGGACAATTATTCTATGGAGCAGAATGCTTCTTTTTGTTAGATATGGGAATAGTCGCTGCTCAAAGATTACCAAGACTGAAGAATGCGGGTTCGTTCTTGATTGGCTTTGCCATTTTTATGCCTTTATTTAATGCATTTATTGGTGTTTTCGTTGCAAGATTTTTATCTTTAGGACCTGGCAACGCACTTTTATTTGTGGTTTTATGTGCTAGCGCCTCTTATTTAGCAGTTCCTGCTGCGATGAGGATGACGGTACCAGAAGCTAAATCTAGTTATTATATTTCAACTACACTAGGTCTAACTTTCCCATTTAATATAGTTCTTGGCATTCCCATATATATGAGTTTAGTAAATACCATTATTCCATTGACCCCTCTATAAAAATGAAAAGATTAGACTTAATATTTAGTGAAAGAGAACTAGATGCAATCATTAAAACATTAGAAAAAGCTAATGTTCCTGGATATACAGTTATGAAACACGCCACAGGCAGAGGGCCTGAAAGAGTTGTTACTGAAGATATGGAATTTACAGGATTAGGGGCAAATGCTCATGTAATTGTTTTTTGTGAGCAAGAATTAATAGATAAAATGAGAGATAACATCAGGGACGATTTAAGCTACTACGGAGGAGTTGCTTATATTTCTGAGGCAACACCCCTTTAGATTAAAGAAGCAATATTTATTTTTAAGAATGAATCCAATCTACTCTTATATTTTTTCGACTATTTAAGTATCTATCAATTGACATTGCAGCAATACATCCATCAGAGGCTGCAACTACGGCTTGCTTAAATGGTGTATTTCTTATATCTCCAATAGCCCATACTCCATCAGAGTTTGTAGACATAAAGTCATCAACAATAACCCCTCCGTCTTCTTTTAAAGCAATCTGGTCCCCTAAAAAATCAGTAATCGGCTTTGAACCACTCATATAGACAAACACTCCATCTAAATTTAAATTGATAGGATTTTCTTCTTTTTTATTTTTTACAACAACCCCATTCACACCCATATCATCGCCCAATATTTCCAATAATCTTGTTCTACTCCAATGTTTTATATTTGAATTATCCATCAATTCCATAGCTTCTTCATTATCTGATTTAGGATCACTTGATGTAATCCAATGCACAGTTGATGCAAATTTAGTTAAAACAGTTGCCTCTTCTATTGCCTCCTTGTTCACTCCAACAACGGCAACTTCTCTATTCTTATAAAAAGCCCCATCACATGTAGCACAATAACTTACTCCTTTGCCAAGAAAATCGGCTTCGCCCTTAAATGATGCAGGCCTACCCATAGCTCCACTTGCAAGTACAAGTGCTTTAGCTTTGAAAGTGCCTTCTGGCGTATAAACCATTTTCCATTCTCCACTAGCATCTATTCCAAACACTTGTGCTCTTCTATAGTCTGTGCCGTATTGCACAGCCTGTTCTCTCATTAGAGTAAGCAATTTCTCCCCACTTATATCAACCGGAACACCTGGATAATTAGCGATTTGATGAGTTATTGCTAAGGCGCCAACAGATGGATTTTTATCTAAAATTACTGTCTTTAAGTTTGAACGAGATGTATAAAGTGCGCATGTACATCCGGCCGGGCCTCCTCCGATAATAACTACATCTGACTCAATGATTTCCAATTTTTAAAAACTCCTTTTTAGTAGTTAATTCGATGAGTTCTTGGTTAGAAGGTATTCTAATGTAAATACCTAAACCTTTATATAGATATAAGTTAAAAGAAAAAAGAGAAAAAAGCATAATATAGAAACAAACTTACATAGGAAAAACATAAAAAATTAATTATCAAACTGATTAGGTACGTGAAATGTTCTGAATTGATCTATTATTAGTTAGTATGCAAGATTAATTGCTGTAGAAACATTATATTTTTCATGACCAACTCTGATTACCTTTTAAAAGCTGCCATTAAGAAAGTAACCGAAAAATTAAACGAGATATTGGTTGACAAAATTGAAGAAGCAACAAATATTGCTAAGGATTCTCCAGAAATTCTCAAAAAAGAATTTGATAGTTTGAAAGAATCCATAATTGAAGAAGCCTCAAGAATGGAAAAAGCCGAAAATATTCAAGAAAATGAGTCTGCAAATACTCATCAAGATTCCAAAATAAAAAAAGCTTTAAATGAAATTGAAGATATCAATAAACAAATTGATCTCTTTAATAAGACCACAAATAATCAAATGCAATGAGTTTTCACATTCTTCATTATCGTTTTAAAAAGTTGAAGAGGGCCTTTCTTATTTGGATAACTCTGATTTCACTTTTAATAAATTTGTGGATAGATAATATTAGATTTACAATTTTCCAAGCTAAGAAGAATGAAAAAAGTAGGGTACAAATTCAAAGAGCTAGGTGGTTTACTAATCAATTAATAAAGCTTGGTTCAGCATTTATTAAAATCGGACAATTATTATCAGCGAGACCTGATTTAATTCCTAATACCTGGATACAGGAATTGTCTAAATTGCAGGATCAAGTTCCTAATTTTTCATTTACGCAAGTTGAAAAGACTATAAGAAATGAACTAGGGTCTAAGTTTAATGAAATAGATCAAATAACATGTGATCCGGTTGGATCAGCATCACTAGCTCAGGTTCATAGGGCGACTTTAAAAGATGGGAAGAAAGTAGTTTTTAAAGTTCAAAGACCCAATTTAAAAGAATTGTTTACAATCGATTTGGGCATAATGCAGCAAATAGCAGGATTATTGCAGAAAAATAAGAATTGGAGTCGAGGTAGAAACTGGGTTGAGATTGCTAAAGAGTGTAGGAAAGTTTTGATGAAAGAACTTGATTTTAATTGCGAAGCGCAATATGCAGCAAGATTTAGGCAGCAATTTCTTGATGATGAAAATGTTGTAGTTCCTGAAGTAATTTGGGATATGAGCAGTGAAAAAGTGCTTTGTTTAAGTTATGTAGAAGGGACAAAAATAAGTGATTTAGAAAAATTAAAATCACAAGAAATTAATTTATCTAAAATTGCAGAGATAGGTGCAATCAGCTACTTAAAACAATTAGTAAATTACGGTTTTTTTCATGCAGATCCTCATCCAGGGAATCTAGCAGTTTCAAGTGAAGGTAAATTGATTTTTTATGATTTTGGAATGATGGGGAACATCTCAAATAATCTTCAAACAAGATTAGGGGGGATGGTTAAGGCTGCTGCTTTAAGAGATGCTTCATCACTTGTTAGTCAATTACAACAAGCTGGGCTAATTTCAAAAGATATTGATGTAGGACCAGTCAGAAGATTAGTCAGATTGATGCTTAAAGAAGCCTTAACTCCGCCATTTAGTTCTAATATTATTGAAAAATTATCTGGAGATTTATACGAACTGGTTTATGAAACGCCATTTCAACTGCCAGTAGATTTAATCTTTGTGATGAGAGCTTTATCAACTTTTGAAGGAGTTGGTAGAATGCTTGATCCAGGGTTTAACCTTGTATCAGTTACCAAGCCTTACTTAATAGAACTTATGACTTCAAATAATCAAAGTCCCAACGATTTAATTAACCAATTTGGAAGGCAAGTAGGTGAACTAGGATCGAAAGCTGTTGGAATTCCCAAAAGAATAGATGAAAGTTTAGAAAGATTAGAACAGGGCGATTTACAATTGCAAATAAGAATGGGAGAGTCTGATAGGCAATTCAAAAAAATGTTTACGGCTCAAAAAACTTTAGGCCATTCAATTCTCATAGGAAGCTTATCAATTGCATCTGCTTTACTTGTAACCAATAAACAAAATAGTTTTGCATTGTTGCCACTTTTTTTTGCACTGCCAATAAGTATTGATTGGATAAAGTGTCAATTAAGTATGAGAAAAGGCTCACGTTTAGAAAAACTTAAGCGCTAAAAAAAACTATATATTTTTGGGACCTAAACCTAGAGCTCCAGCGAATCTTGCTTGATTTCCTAATTCCTCCTCAATTTTTAAAAGCCTATTATATTTTGCGATTCTTTCACTTCTGCTCAAAGAGCCAGTCTTGATCTGACCCGATCTTGTGGCGACAGATAAATCTGCAATTGTTGTATCTTCAGTCTCACCACTTCTATGACTTATAACACTTGAGAAACCAGACATTTTAGCTAACTCAATAGCTTCCAAAGTTTCAGTTAATGTTCCAATTTGATTTACCTTTATTAGGATTGAATTGGCGGATTTTTCTATAATCCCTTTCTGTAATCTTTCTGTATTAGTAACGAATAAATCATCACCTACAAGCTGAACTTTATTCCCTAATTCTTTGTTTAATTCTGACCAACCCTCCCAATCATCCTCAGCTAAACCGTCCTCTATTGAAACTATGGGATAATTAGAAACTAATCTTGAAAGATATGAAATCATTTCAGAACTATTTAAACTTTTACCTTCATATTTATAAATACCATCACTATAAAATTCAGTACTAGCAGCATCTAAAGCTAAAGATACCTGTTCACCAGGCTTAAATCCGGCTTTTTGAATTGCTTCTAATAATAAGTCCCCTGCTTCCTCGCTTGATGACAAATCTGGGGCAAATCCACCCTCATCGCCTACAGCAGTAGATAGACCTTTTTGATCAAGTAATGATTTTAATGAGTGAAAAATTTCAGTGCCCATTCTTAATGATTCACTAAAATTATTAACTCCATGTGGAACAAGCATAAATTCCTGAAAATCAAGACTATTTGGTGCATGAGCACCACCATTTATTACATTCATCAATGGGACTGGAAGAAGATTGGATAATGGATCTCCAAGATATCTATATAGGGGAATGTCTAAAGCATTTGCTGATGCTCTAGCAGTTGCAAGACTTACTGCAAGGATTGAATTTGCTCCAAGGTTAGACTTATTAGGAGTTCCATCAATTTCAATCATTAATTTATCTACTGCAGTTTGATCTAAAGATGACAAACCACATAAAGCCGGCGATATTGTTTCATGAATTTTATTAACAGCATTCAAAACGCCTTTTCCCATATATTTCGAACCACCATCTCTTAATTCATGTGCCTCATGAGCACCAGTGCTAGCTCCGCTGGGAACGATTGCTCTACCACTTGCACCACATTCCAAAAATACTTCTGCCTCTACAGTTGGATTACCTCTTGAATCAAGGACTTGCCTTGCTTCAACGGTATCAATAAGAAAATCAATAGTTTCTTTCACAATTTAATTATTACTATTTAAATCCTATTAATAGCTGAACTATTTGGCTAATATCTGAAATATATTTGTTAACCAACCATAATTTTTAATTTTATAAGAGCTTAGATATTATTTAACGTTTTTTTTTCATTCTAAAGTCCCCGCAAATCCTCTCATCTAAATAATTTTCAAATTCATCTTACAATTTGAAAATTATTGGATGATTATTAATGCAGATCCTATTTAGAATGTTAATTAATAATCAACTATAGTTTTTATAGTTTTATGAGAGAAACACTTACATCCAGTCCTGAACTATTTAGCGATATTAGTTGGAATCTTCTTTTATTAGGGGAAGAAACCGCAAAAAAATGGGATCATAGCGAATTTAATATTGAACACATAATTCATACATTGTTCTCATCAAGTGAATTCTTTGCCTTCATTGAAAAATTATCAATCGACCAAGATACAGTTTTAGATATAACAGAAGATTTTTTAGAAGAGACTCCAACAAATGAGTCAAATATTTTTACTATCGGAGAAGATTTAGAAATTTTATTAGATAACGCGAATCAGATTAAAACTCAATGGGGATCGAGATTAATAGAAATCCCTCATTTACTAATTGCTCTTGGAAGAGATTTAAGAATTGGAAATTATGTGTTTGAAGAAGGAAACCTTTCAATTGAAAAATTAGAGGAAGAATTAAAGTTTTACCCAAATATTAATCAATCAAAAGATTCTTTTAATTATGGGAATGTAATTGAAATAAATAATCAATCTAATTTCGAATCAAACAATGAGACTAACGAGACTTTTGTAAAAAAAGAAAAATTTAAAAAAGCTATTGTTCCAATACCGAAAAGTGAACTTCAAATTGAAACCAAAAAACAAGTTGGAAAAGATGAAAATGCTCTTTCAATTTATGGAAAAGATTTAACAGAATCAGCTAAAAAAGGCTTACTGGATCCCGTTTTAGGAAGAGAAAATGAGATCAATAATGTAATGAGGGTACTCTGCAGAAGAAATAAAAATAACCCTATACTTATTGGCAATCCTGGAGTTGGTAAAACCTCAATTGCAAAATTACTTGCTCAATTAATTGTAGACAAAAAAGTTCCAGATACTTTAAAGGACTTAAAAATTATTTCACTTGACTTAGGTGCATTAGTTTCTGGGACCAAATTTAGAGGTCAACTAGAAGAAAGACTAAGCTTAATAATGCAAGAACTAAATAATCCAAACCAAGGAATGATTTTATTTATTGATGAAATTCACTCAATATTAAGTTCTGACAGATCTTCTACCGACATCAGCAATATCTTAAAACCTTTACTAGCTGAAGGAGAACTTAGATGTATCGGTACAACAACACCTGAGAAATTTCGTGAAACTATTGAGAAAGATCAGGCATTAAATAATTGCTTTCAAAAGATAGCTGTCAATGAACCTTCAGTAGAATTAAGCGCAAAAATATTACAAGGGATCAAAAAGAAATATGAATCACATCATGGCATAAAAATTTCAGAAGAGGCTGTAAACTATTCTGCAAAATTGGCCGATAGATACATCAGCGATAAATGTCTCCCTGATAGTGCAATAGATTTAATTGATGAAGCAGCTGCACAGTTGAAAATCGAGTCTAATAATATGCCTCAAATCATTCTCCAACAAGAAAACAAACTTAATACTATTGATGAAAAATTGAATAATTTGCAAGGAGAAAATATCGAAGCTCAAGAAAAACTATTGAATAATAGACAACAATCAGAGGCGAAATTGAACGTTCTTTTGGAAAATTGGAGCAATTTACGTGAAGAAATGGAGGAATTATCTATTTTAATGAAAGAAGAAGATAAGCTAACCAAACAAATTAAAGATAAATCAAATCGCGAAATTGAAAATGATCTAGATTATTTAGAAAAGCTTGAAGAAGAGTTAAGTGAAATAGAGAATGACATACAAAAACTTGAAGAGAACTTTAATAAAGTAAAGAAAAATAGAAATTTCCCTTTTAAATATCAAGTTGAACCTGATGATATTGCAGATGTTATATCAAAAATTACAGGTATTCCAATTTCTAAAGTAGTTTCAAATGAACGTAAGAAATTAGTCAATCTAGAAACAGAACTAAGTGAAAAAGTTATTGGACAAGAAAAAGCCATAGAAGTTGTTTCTGCTGCAATTAGAAGAGCTCGAGTTGGTATGAAAAGTCCTAAAAGACCTATTGGATCTTTTTTATTTATGGGTCCTACTGGTGTTGGGAAAACAGAATTAGCAAAATCTCTTGCAACAGTTTTATTTGATGAAGAAGACGCACTTTTAAGATTAGATATGAGTGAATATATGGAGAAAAATGCCGTAGCAAGACTTTTAGGAGCTCCCCCAGGTTATATTGGTTATGAGGAGGGAGGTCAATTAACTGAAGCTGTAAGACGTAAACCATACTCAGTAATACTTCTTGATGAGATAGAAAAAGCACATGCAGAAGTATTTAATATCCTTTTGCAAGTCTTAGATGAAGGAAGATTAACGGACTCTCAAGGAAGGACCGTAGATTTCAAAAATACGGTGATCATTATGACAAGTAACTTAGCTGGTAAATCTATACTGGAGTATTCACAAAAGATTTCTAATAGTGATGGAAAGTTAGAAAAAGATCAACAAACTCTGGATGATTCAATTAGTAATGCATTGTCTTCAATTTTTAGACCTGAATTTTTAAATAGAATTGACGAAGTGGTAAAGTTCGATCCATTATCTATTGATGAACTTCAAAAAATAATCATTCTACAAACAGAAGATTTAAAGAACCTGCTACTTGAACAGAAAATAAATATCGCTATAGACAAAAAAGTTATCAACAAAATTGCAAACGATTCTTACGAACCTGAATATGGTGCTAGGCCACTTGGCAGGGAACTTAGAAGACAAATAGAAAATCCCTTGGCTGCAAAACTTTTAGAGGATAACTTCAAAAATAAAAAAAATATAATAATTAAACTTAACCCTGCTAAAAAAGATGAGATCGTTTTCAAACCTAGCTGAGGAGTAAAACAATAAGCTAAAATAAAAACTAAAGCATAAAGCTTAATTTCAAAAAAATTTTGTGACAAGTCCTACTACTAATAAAGAACCTCTTAAAAAGGATTCTCCTGAAGTTGAAGAGCCTAAAAAAAAGAATAATTTTTTTAGATCTACCTACGACGAGCTTAAACTTGTCGTGTGGCCTAACAAACAACAACTTTTTAGCGAATCAGTAGCAGTTATAATTATGGTATCTTTTTCTGCTGCAGCCATTGCTTCTGTTAGCAGATTCTATGGATGGGCAGCCTCGCAAATTTTTGGTTGAATTATTTCCCGAATATCCATTAATAAAGATCTTAATTAAGCTTCCAGAAAAATGAGTAATGAATTAACTACAAACCTTGCTTCTTCAAAAGCAAATACAAGCATCGCAAGATGGTATGCAGTTCAAGTAGCATCAAGCTGTGAAAAAAAAGTAAAAGCGACTCTTGAGCAGAGATCAGTAACTTTAGGAGTGAATAATAGAATCATTGAAATTGAAATTCCCCAAACTCCAGGAATCAAATTAAAAAAAGATGGAAGCAGACAAACTACTGAAGAAAAAGTTTTCCCAGGTTATGTCCTCGTAAGAATGATTTTGGATGAAGATACAATGATGGCCGTTAAAAGTACTCCAAATGTAATTAATTTTGTCGGTGCTGAAGACGGTAGGGGCAGCGGAAGATCACGAGGTCATATCAAACCTCGACCATTATCAAGACAAGAAGTTAATAGAATCTTTAAGCGCGCATCAGAGAAAAAAGCTGTAATCAAGTTAGATATTGAAGAAAAAGATAGAATCATTGTAACTAGCGGTCCATTCAAGGATTTCCAGGGAGAAGTTATAGAAGTTTCCGGAGAAAGAAATAAATTAAAAGCATTACTTTCAATATTTGGGCGCGAGACTCCTGTAGAATTAGAATTCTCCCAAATCAATAAACAAAATTAATTTCTAATTGTTATTGTTTATCGAGTAAAATTATGATTTTCTACTCCAGCTTAAATTATCTAATCTAATGGCAAAAAAAATTGTTGCAGTTATCAAGCTTGCTCTACAAGCAGGCAAAGCAAATCCTGCTCCCCCTGTAGGGCCAGCTTTAGGACAACATGGTGTCAATATCATGGCATTTTGCAAAGAATACAACGCAAGGACACAAGATAAAACAGGTTTTGTAATTCCAGTCGAGATTTCTGTTTTTGAAGATAGAAGCTTTACTTTTATCACAAAAACACCTCCTGCTTCCGTCTTAATAACAAAAGCAGCTGGTATAGAGAAAGGTTCAGGTGAATCCGCAAAAGGCTCTGTTGGTAATATAAGTAAAGCTCAATTAGAAGAAATAGCCAAAACTAAGCTTCCTGATCTAAACTGTTCTAGTGTTGAATCAGCAATGAAAGTAATTGAGGGTACTGCTCGTAATATGGGCGTCTCTATCACTGATTGAGTTCGATACACAATTTCTCACTATTTAGGGGAGGTTAGTTAATAACCGTTTGCACCCAATATTATTATGAAAAAACTATCTAAAAGAATGGCGACTCTATCAACAAAGATAGAAGATCGCATTTACGCACCACTTGAAGCTCTTAGTATTATCAAGGAAAATGCTAATGCAAAATTTGATGAAACTATTGAAGCACATATACGTCTAGGTATTGATCCAAAATATACTGATCAACAATTAAGGACCACTGTTGCATTACCACATGGTACTGGCCAAAGTATCAAAATTGCAGTAATTACAAGCGGTGAGAATGTATCGAAAGCTAAGGCTGCTGGTGCAGATTTATTTGGCGAAGAAGATCTTGTAGAAAGCATCAACAAAGGGAATATGGAGTTTGATCTACTTATTGCAACTCCAGATATGATGCCAAAGGTTGCAAAATTAGGAAGAGTTTTAGGACCTAGAGGTTTAATGCCTAATCCTAAAGCTGGTACAGTAACTAATGACATTGCTAATGCAATAAAAGAATTCAAAGCTGGTAAGCTCGAATTTAGAGCAGATAAAGCTGGAATCGTGCATGTCCGCTTTGGAAAAGCAAGTTTCACAAAAGAGGCTCTATTTGACAACTTAAAAACCTTACAAGAATCAATTGATAAAAATAAACCAAGTGGAGCTAAAGGAAAGTATTGGAAAACTTTTTATGTAACTTCAACAATGGGGCCTTCAGTTCAATTAGACATAAATGCTGTACAAGATTACCAACCTGAAGGTTAACGCGTTGTAGTATAATTTAAATTGCAATAATACGGCCAAAGAAAGTAGGTTGATTTAGTTATTCTAAATTTTTAATTCCTACCGAGGACTCGTCTTAAATTATTTCTTTTTGGATCTAATAAAAGCGGCCTCTTTAAAAGAACTTTGCCGCATTTCCTGCTCTCCCTAAATTACGATCCAAAAAACATCAATGGGCCGAACACTAGAGAATAAGCAAAAAATCGTTACTGAGATTAAATCTCTTTTAGACGACTCGGAAATGGCTGTAGTTCTTGACTATAAAGGTTTAACTATCAAAGAGATGTCAGATTTGCGATCTAGATTGCAAACAACTAAAGGCATCTGCAAAGTTACTAAAAATTCATTAATGCGCAAAGCTATTGATGGAGATAGTAATTGGAACGATCTTGAATCTTTACTGACAGGAACAAATGCTTTTGTGTTAATTAAAGAAGATGTTGGTGGTGCTGTAAAAGCAATCCAATCTTTTCAAAAAGACACCAAAAAATCCGAGACCAAAGGAGCTTTATTTGAAGGCAGACTTCTTAGCGATTCTGAAATAAAAGAAATTGCAAGTCTTCCATCCAAAGAAGTATTGATGGCAAAAATTGCTGGCGCTCTGAATGGCGTCGCAACAAAAATTGCGATCTCTATTAATGAAGTGCCTTCTGGACTTGCTAGATCACTTAAACAACATTCTGAAAAATCAGAATCTTAAATTCAAACCCTAATTAACTTTTAAGAAAATGTCCGCAAAAACTGAAGAAATTCTTGAATCATTAAAATCTCTATCACTTTTAGAAGCATCTGAGCTTGTAAAACAAATTGAAGAGGCTTTTGGTGTTTCTGCTGCAGCTTCTGCAGGTGTAGTAATGGCAGCCCCAGGGGCGGCTGGCGGTGACGCAGATGGTGGCGCTGCTGAAGAAAAAACTGAATTTGATGTAGTTCTCGAAAGCTTTGATGCAGCTGCAAAAATCAAAGTCCTTAAGGTTGTAAGAAATGCAACTGGTCTAGGTCTTGGCGATGCAAAAGCACTTGTTGAATCTGCACCAAAAACAGTAAAAGAAGGAATTGCTAAAGCAGAGGCTGAATCTTTAAAGAAAGAGATTGAAGAAGCTGGCGGTAAAGTTACACTTAAGTAAGAGTACATTTTTTCAAGCCGATAACCTTAATATCGGCTTCAAAAATTATGAATAGTGATAGTATTGCGATTGAAGCCGCAACAGATGGAGCTTGCAGTGGTAACCCAGGCCCAGGTGGTTGGGGCGGTTTAATAATTTTTGACGATAACAGCGAATTAGAAATAGGTGGTTCCGAGCAAAATACTACTAATAATAGAATGGAACTCACTGCAGCTATAAAAACTCTTGAGAAATTAAAAACCTACCAATTAAAAGAGAATTTTAAACTAAGAACTGATAGTAAATATGTCATAGAAGGTTATACAAAATGGATTATTAATTGGAAGAGAAATGGATGGAAAACAAGTTCAGGAAAAACAGTTCAAAATCTTGATCTATGGCAAAAAATTGATCAATTAAGAATTAATGGCCTAATAATGGAATATGTTAAAGGTCATAGCGGGGATAAACAAAATGATAGGGTTGATAAAATTGCAACTAATTACAGTAAAGGTATATCTATAGAAAATAACTTAAAAAAAGCAGAATCCTCTGTTGATTTTTTTGAAAAAAATGCACCTGCAGAAATTCAGGAATTATTTTCCCGCAATGAATTAATTAAAAAATTTGCAGAAAAAAAGTACCTTTTAAGTTCAACTGAACTAGACACCTTATTAGGTGAAGAAAACCACTTAAAGATAAAACAATATTCACTTTTTGAATGGCGTAATTGGAGATTAATTCCTAAAGATAAAAAATATTGGATAATAGAAAAAAAAGAAGCCTAATTTTTTATGAATGTACAGAAGGGGGGATTTAAAAATCTTTATAAAAAATTGATTACCCCTGTATTAAAAAAAGACTCAGGAATTGATGCGGAATACCTCACAAATTTATCTCTTAGCCTCCTATCATTCAGTTCAAGAAAATATAATTGGCCTTTAGTTTCTTCTATCTTAAAAAATCTAAATAAAGAATTTTCTGTAGTTGATAAAAGGTTAACTCAGAACATATGTGGAATAAATTTTTGTAATCCAATTGGTTTAGCTGCCGGTTTTGACAAAAATGGAAATGCCGCAAATATATGGAAAGATTTTGGTTTTGGATTTGCTGAACTTGGAACGGTAACTAAATTTGCTCAGAATGGAAATCCCAAACCAAGGTTATTTAGATTAGCAGAAGAACAGGCAGCATTAAATAGAATGGGTTTCAATAACAATGGTGCTGAAAATCTAGTTAAAAACTTTGTCGAACAAGGAATTGAGTTTAAAAAAAATAGAAAGAATATTTGTTTAGGGATAAATTTTGGTAAGTCTAAAATTACAGATTTATCTCAAGCAAAAGATGACTATTTAACTTCTCTAAAATTATTAATTCCATATTGTGATTATGCAGCAATAAACGTAAGTTCTCCCAATACTGAAGGACTAAGAAAGTTACAAGATCCAATTCTTCTAAAAGAACTTCTTAAAGAAATTAAAAACTTACCCAGTTGTCCTCCATTATTTGTCAAAATTGCACCAGATCTAAGCTTTAAAGATATTGAAGATATTTGCCAATTAATAGTCGAGGAAAACATTGATGGAATAATAGCTACTAACACCAGCATAGATAGATTAGGTCTTGAAAATAGAAAGATCATGCAAACCGGATTATTACTTTCTGAAGAGAATGGAGGATTAAGTGGAAGGCCTCTACAAAAAAAAGCAAATCAAATAATAAAACATATTCATAATATTGATAAAAAGATTATTTTAATTGGCGTTGGTGGAATAGATAGTCCTGAGTCAGCATGGGAAAGAATTTGTTCTGGGGCATCATTAATTCAACTTTATACAGGATGGATATATAAGGGTCCACAATTAGTACCCGATATACTTCAAGGAATTATAAAGCAACTAAATATCCATAAATTATCAAATATAAAAGAGGCCATTGGATCAGATCTAAAATGGATTGAATAAAAAAAGAAAATGAATAATGAATAAACCGAAACCTAATGATTACAAAATACTAACCATGCAATCATCAAACCTAAAACATGGGGGAAACGTATATGCAAAAGCAAAGCAATTAAATTTATCACCCTCTCAAATTATTGACGCAAGTGCCTCTTTAGTGCCCTTTGATCCTCCTCAGATACTACTAGATTCATTAAATAAGGAAATTAAGAATATTGGATTTAGATATTACCCTGAGAAAAACTTAAGTGATTTGAGAGAAATAATTGGTAAATTTCATAGGATAAATCCAGACAATATATTGCCTGGGAATGGAGCTTCTGAGCTAATAACCTGGGCAGGTTACGAAGCATCCAAAATTGGAATAAGTTGTATTCCTTCTCCATCCTTTGTTGATTATGAAAGATCTTTAAATTGTTGGAATAGCAATTTAATACATTGCGAATTACCAAAAAACTGGAATAATATTTTTCCTCAATCATTTCCGCTTCATCCAAAAGGTGATGTTATTTGGATAACAAATCCACATAATCCTACCGGCCAATTATGGGAAAAGAATTCATTGGAGGAAGTTGTGAAAAAATATAAATTAGTTATCTGTGATGAAGCTTTCTTGTCAATAACACCTAATGGAGAAAAAGAATCTTTAATACCATTAACACAAAGATTTGATAATTTATTAGTCTTGAGAAGCTTGACCAAAATCTTCAATATTCCTGGCCTTAGATTAGGTTACGTTATTGGCTCATCGAAAAAACTTAAAGAATGGGAAATAAACAGAGATCCTTGGCCTTTAAATTCCTTTGCTATTAAAGCCGGAATTGATCTACTAAGTAATAAGAAATTCTATGAACAGTGGACAAAACAGATTCATAGCTGGATAAATATTGAAAAAAAAAGAGTATTTGGAAAATTATCAAAAATAGAGAACATTAAAGTTCATAACTCTTCAACCAACTTTTTTTTAATAGAAAGTAAAACATCCTTGTTGCCAAATATAAAATACTTAGAAAATAAGGGAATATTGCTTAGAGAATGTACTTCATTTAAATTTCTCGACGAAAAGTGGGCAAGAATAAGCTTGCAGAATAGGAAAAATAACACTCTTTTATGTAAAGAAATTCAGAATTCCTTTAGAAAATAATTAATAAATTTTTTAATCTCATTTTTAGATTTAATTTTATTATTTTTTTCCATATTCCTCTTCATGAGATCTAATATTTCATAATGATTTTTACCCTTTTTTGATTTTATTTTAAAAATTCTTTCTAAAGTTTCTTCAAAAACTTCTTTAGAAATTTTATTCTGATTGATTAAAACTGAGCCTCCACTTTCAGCGAGAATCATTGCATTTTTCTCCTGATGATTATTTTTAGAATCTGGATATGGAATTAAAATGGAAGGTTTTTCAGACTCTATTAGTTCATTGATGGTTCCCGCACCGGATCTCGATATTACAAGATCACAGTTTTGAATTAAAGCTGCTATTTCATTAGTAAATTTCTTTTGAATATAATTTTTGGAGTTTTTTACATAAAAAGGTTGTTGATTAGATTTCCCAATAATATGAACTATCCGAAACTGTTTTTTTAATAAAAATTCCAGAGATTCGTTAAGAATTTGATTTATAGCTTTTGCTCCTTGACTACCTCCCATAACAATCAAAAGAGGTCCTTTTCCTTTTGGAACCCATTCTGGCAAGGGATTATATTTATAGAATTGTTCTCTTAAAGGGGTACCAGTGAAAATAGTTTTACAATTTCTTAAATAAGAATTTGTATTCTTAAAGCCTAAAAGAACATAATTACACAAAAAACCAAAATATTTCGTGACCATTCCTGGAATTAAATTTGATTCATGAATAATGACAGGTATCCTAAGAAATTTTGAAGCAACAATAGTGGGGGCAGAGATGTAACCTCCAGTCGTAAAAACCAAGTTAATTTTTTTTTCTTTTAAGATCTTAACTATTTGGAAAGTTGACATTAAAATTTCTATATATTGATAAAACAAAAAAACATTTTTTCTTGGTGTCTTTATACTCAAAGTCCTCAAATTATATTTTTTGGGAATTAAATTTGCATCAAGTCTTTGGTTAACACCCAACCAATGTATATTCCACTTATCTTCTAAGTCTCTAGATACTGCTAACGCTGGGAAAATATGCCCCCCTGTCCCACTGGCTGCGACTAATAAATTATTTTTTTTAGACATAAAAACTTAAATTAGTAGAATAAAAACAATAAATGATAAATATGTTTAATTTAAACTTTTACAGAAATATAGGTTTCCCTCTCTACTTATTTATTTATCTCATTTTTCCCTATTCAGCAATAACGCAAACTTTAAAAATTGATTTTATCAGAAATCTAGAAACCTCATTAAATAAACGAGACTTAGAGTTTATTACAAAAAATTTTAGAAATGATGAAAACAAAAATATACCAAAAAAGTTTTCAAAAATTATCAATGATTTCCCTGATAGCAAATGGAAAATCAAAAGATTAAAATCAAATATTCCAAATAAAGAAATTTTGAGAATAAAAGTTTTTGGGAAAAAAATAGTTAATGGAGAAATCCATATACTCGAATCCAATTTCGATTATGTTTTTTCAGTTCTAAATGGAAAAATTGATGAAGGCACCATTAAAAATTTATTCACCACAATAAGAAATGACGATAAGAAGATAGATATTAGTTTTAAAATCCCTGATAAAGTTCTTACTGGATCAAAATATGACATTGATATTATTATAAACAAGCCACTTGAAGAAGTGATTATTGCTGGAGCAATAAGACCTCATCAAGTAAATTCATTTTTTGAACAAGAAATATTATTAGAGCCATTGCCATCTGGGGGAATTTTTAAAATGACAAGGGCACCTTCAAAACCAGGGATACAAATATGGTCAGGAATTTTAGCTCATCCTGAGGGGATAATTACTTTCACAAAGAGTATTGATATTGTTGAAAAGATATAGCCTAAGCGTCGTTTAAAGCAGCTACACCAGGTAAAGTTTTACCTTCTAAAAGTTCCAAACTTGCTCCACCTCCAGTAGATATATGTGACATTTTCTCGGCTAATCCTGCTTTCTCTACTGCTGCGACTGAATCTCCACCACCAATTAT
>CACGMX010000004.1 GCA_902574405.1 uncultured Prochlorococcus sp.
TCACGACTAAAGGTGGTCCAAAAGAAGTTGGAACAAGTACAACAGGTGCTGTTGTAATGACTCTCGTTACTGTATCTTTAATGGATGTGTTACTAACGCAAATTTTATTTGGATGATTCTATGTTTAATACTAAATCAAAAAAAGAGGAACCAGTAATAATATCCCCTTCATTTCAGTTGCCAATTATTCTAATATTTTTAAGTTTTATGCTTTTGTTTTTGAATATTGGTTCCTTGCCAACAATAGTTTTTGCTTCTTTTAGCTTTTTTTTATTACTTCAGTCATTCACCTTAAGAATAAAAATAACAAATGATGATTTTATCGTTTTACAATTAGGGAAAGAGATTAGAACTTTTCCTTTCAAAAACTGGATATCATGGAAATTCTTTTTCCCTATAATCCCAGGTATTTTTTATTTTCGAGAAAAGTCCAGTCCTCATTTATTACCAATTTTATTTAATCCAAAGCAATTAAAGGATGAGCTCATAAAAAAAGTTGACTCCCTGGAAATTAAAAATTCTTAAAATTCAGACTTTGCATAATCATCAAAATTATTTAAATGACAAATACAGAAATTTCCGACAATAATCCTGAAAAGGAATTAACAATAGATAAGTCAATTTCAGATGATAAAACCAAACAAATTAGTAAAAAAAATACAACGCAAAATAAAAAAATTACTCCCAAAAAAGACCAATCAACTAAATCTTTTGATCAAATTTCTAATGAAATTTTTCGAGAGCTCCTTTCAAAAAAAGACTCTTTAGTTAAAGAAATAAAAGAGTTAGAAACAAAAAAAATTGAAATAGAAAATGACATTGAGTCAAATTTTAAAGGACAGTCAGATAATATTGCTAAAAGAGTTAAAGGATTTCAAGAGTACTTAACTGGAGCTTTGCAGAATCTTTCACAAAACGTAGAGAAACTTGAATTAGTTTCTCAACCAATCATCGTAAAGCCTTCTCCCCTTGATGAGAAAAAACAAAACAATAGTACAAATAATGTAGTTAGTGTTCCTGCTCTTTCTGAAACATTTAAGCCAGATGAAAAGATTATAAAAAGCTGCTTTTCAAGTTTCACAGAACAACCTGACTTTTATGCAGAACCATGGAAATTAAGACGGAGTCTTGATTCATCAGATATAGAAATTATGGATGATTGGTTCTTTAACATGGGAGGAAGAGGTTCTCTTGAAAGTAGAGGATCTAGACAAAAAAATGCCTTGTTAACAGCGGGTTTAATATCTATTATTGGCGAATTATATGGAGATCAGTTTCAGACTCTTATATTAGCTTCGCAGCCTGAACGATTAGGTGAATGGAGAAGAATTCTTCAAGATTCACTTGGTCTCACAAGGGATGACTTTGGACCTAATAGTGGGATTGTTCTTTTTGAAAGGCCTGAAGGTGTCATCGAAAGAGCTGATAGATTAGAAGCCAATGAAGAATTGCCATTTATTATTATTGATGCAGCAGAAACCTCTGTTGAAATTCCAATACTTCAATTCCCATTATGGCTTGCATTTGCTGGTTCAGATAATGAAATTTACGATGACCTTGAACTGAACTAAGCTTTATGGATATCTTAATAATTTTCACAAGTTATCTTTTAGGATCACTTCCGACAGGTTTTTTAATTGGAAAATATCTCAAAAATATAGATCTACGAACTATAGGTTCTGGATCTACAGGTGCCACAAATGTCTTAAGAAATGTTGGAAAATGGCCAGCACTTTTTGTATTTATCATTGACGTTGGGAAAGGCCTTATTGCAGTAAAAATTGCTCAATATTACACAGATCAAGGATTGATAGAGGTAATAGCAGGGATATCCGCCATCTCAGGACATATTTGGCCAATATGGCTTAGAGGTAAAGGAGGTAAAGCTGTTGCGACTGGATTAGGTATGTTTTTAGCTCTTTCTTGGAAAGTCGGACTAGCATCACTTGGCATTTTTTTAATAGTCCTGACAAAAACTAAATTTGTTTCTTTATCCAGTATTTCAGCTGCAATCTTTCTCCCTATTTTTATGCTTTTTTACCTAGGTAAATTTATGCATTCATACTTTTTTATAAGTTTAATTGTGGCATTATTAGTAATTTGGAAACATAGAACAAACATAACAAGATTGCTTAAGGGAGAAGAATCTAAAATTAATCAGAATCAATAGATTTAAATATTTCTATTAGAGCTTTATTAGGATCTACAGCTTTTGATATTGATCTACCAATGACTAACTTAGAAGCGCCATTATTTATAGCTTCATAGGGAGTCATAATTCTATTTTGATCATCTTTATTGTCAATATTTAATCTGATACCTGGTGTAATTAGTTCAAAATTATCCTTATAAATGGATCTCAACATTTTTACCTCCCAAGGGGAGCAAACACATCCATCTAATCCAGCATCAAAAGACAACTTTGCAAGTCTCAATACATTTTCTTCAATTGAATTATTTCTATCAAGATCAGTTTGAAAATCTTTAAGAGAAAAGCTTGTTAAAACTGTTATTCCAATAACAAAAGGAGGTTTTACACTGACTGAGGTGGCTCCTTCTAAAGATGCTTCTTTTGAATCCTTAAGAGCTTTTAGGCCTGCTGAAGCATGAATAGAAATTATATCAACACCTAATTTTGAAACTTGGAAACATGCTGCACGCATGGTGTTTGGAATATCATGAAATTTTAAGTCTAAAAAAATTTTTTTATTTAAACCTTTTAATATTTCAATAACTTTTGGACCTTCCCTAACAAAAAGCTCTAACCCAACTTTCACCCATTTTATTTCAGGACATTTTTCTAGAAGTAATTTTACTTGACCTAAATCTAATCCATCTATTGCCAATATTATTTTGTCTTTTGAATTAAATCTGTTATTCATCAGTATTCAGTTTTCAAACCTCTTAATTATTTTTTTCCCAATTTGCAAAATTTTTCCTTCTAAATCATTTTTTGAATTAAAAACTAAATCAGGATTTATTACTTTCTGACTATCAATTTTTACACCCCCACCTTTAATAGATCTTTTGGATTCGCTACTAGATTTGAAAAGTTTCAGAGCGCTCAATAAGTAGAAAAACTTTACTGGAAAAACTACTTCTTTTAAAGAAATCTCTGGAATTTCTCCAACTTTTTCTTTGTGTCCAAGGAATAATTTTTCGCAGTTTGATTGCGCCTTTAATGCTTCTTCAGCTCCATGGAATAAGGTAGTAACTTCTAAAGCCATTCTTCTCTGTAATTCACGAGGATTTAAGTTTTCAAGAGAACGTAAATCTAATTCAGTGAGTAATTCAAAATAAGTGGGTATTATATTATCGGGTACTTTTTCTAATTTTGAATACATTGACAGAGGATCTTCAGTCAAACCGACGGTGTTAAATTCAGATTTGCTCATCTTCTTAATTCCGTCTAAACCTGTCAAAATTGGCAGTAGAACTCCAAATTGAGGATCTTGTTTAAAATGCCTTTGAAGATCTCTTCCTATTGCAATATTAAATTTCTGATCTGTGCCTCCAAGCTCAATATCTGATTGAACAACTACCGAATCGTAACCTTGTAATAGTGGATATAAGAATTCATGCAAAGCAATTGGAACTTGCGAAGTGTATCTTTTATTAAATTCTTCCTTAGCTAGCATTTGACTAACTGTTGCACTCCCCATTAATTCAATTATCGAATTAAGATTTAATCCTCTTAACCATTCACTGTTATATCTAATTTCTATTCTATCTTTTGAATCAAAATCTAAAATAGATTCATTAGCTGGCTTTCCCATCCCTAGTTGGGTTAAGTATGTTTTTGCATTATCCTTAACTTGTTTTTCCGTTAACTGAACTCTTGTTTTGTTTTTTCCGGTTGGGTCTCCAATTTGAGCAGTAAAATCCCCAATTATTAAAACTGCAATATGTCCATTATCTTGAAATGCCCTAAGTTTTTTAAACAATATGCTGTGCCCAAGGTGAATATCTGTTCCAGTTGGATCTATTCCGAGTTTAACCCTCAATTTTTTATTATTTTTTTTCGCATGATCAATTATTTCTGAGAAAGTTTGATGTGTGCCCCTAATTGGGAAGTATTCTTCTAGTCCTCTTGCCAGCCATGATGGCAATATTGAATTATCTGACATGAAGCTTTAACCGTTAAATTTAAGAAGTTTTATCAAGTTCATCCTTCATTCTTATTAATGTTTTATTCATTTGATCAAACATTTGATCAGGAGTAATCCCAAATTGACTTAACTGTGTCTTTAATTGTTCGACTGTCATTTTTGCTTGAAAATCTTCAGATAATTCAAATCTCTTCATAAAAACCTTATAGCGATCCATAAGAGATTCCATTTTTTTTATAAACATTTTTTTTCCTTCTCTATCAAATTTTCCATAATCAGAACCAAGCTTCATAAGTTCTTGATAATCTGTAAAAAGCTTTTTAGCTTCTTCTTGTACAATGTCAGACTCAAAAAATCCCATTTCTATTTCTTTGATTCAGCTAGGTTGAGACACTATTCCAAGATAACAAGAATCTTTTAAATTGATTAGAACATTAATAAAATTTTAGTTTATAAATAATTCTTTAACTTTTATTTAATCAGAATTATCTTTAGTAAAGATTATTTTTATAGTTTTGGAAAAATTTATCATAAATAATACTTCAAAACAAATTAGGCAATTTGAATTATTTGGTTCAAATTTAAATACATCAATTAATTTCCATCACTCAAATAATCTAAAGATTAAAGGCGAAATCCTAAATGAGTGGAGAAATAGAATCCATAATCACCAATTTAAAATTTCAAAAAATTCTCACAATAAAACCTTACACCAAACAAGTCTTCCTATAAATACAGTTTCCAATGAAAGAAAGATTGATCCGTTTTCACTGCAGCCATTATCATTAAACTTTTGGAGAACCAATCAGTATATACACAATGGTCCAGCAATGTATTTTGTAATTGACTCGATGGAAAGTTCTAAAATAATCCTTTATATAGGAGAAACAAACTTTGCCAATAAAAGATGGAAGGGAGAGCATGACTGTAAAAATTACCTCATGAACTATAAAGAAGCCCTAGCCAATAACAACCTCTCAAGTCACCAAGATATTCGTTTTTTCTTAGATGTACCTAAAGAAGTAAAATTAAGACGTAAATTAGAACAACAACTGATATATTTATGGTTACCACCTTTTAATAAAGAAACCCGAGATAGGTGGGCAACTACTTTCACAAACAATTAAAAGTTAATTAAATCATTTTTACAAATGCAATTTTCCACATTCCAAAAAAATCTAGATAACTGGCAAGGTGCTTCATTAATTTTTGGAGTTTTAGAGGAAGAAATTGCAAGCCAACTTGAAAACATAAAATTTGTTGTTGACCCAAAATTATTACTTAAAAAAGTCACTCAAAAAAAATTCAAAGGAGAAAAAGGAAAAACCCTAAGCTTTGAATTTTTAGATCAAAAATTAGAAACTTTAATAATAGTTGGTCTTGGCAAATCGAAAGACCTTAATAAAAGTGATATAGAAAACTCTCTAGGAAATTTAATTAGGAAAACTGTTGATAAAAATGAAAAAATCAGCATCTTACTACCTTGGGAATTAATAAATTCCCAACTAGAAATTAATCAATTAGCAGAGTCAGCCAGATTATCTGCTTATAAGGACAATAGATTCAACAAGAAAAAAGATGAAGATAAAGTTCTTAAAGAAATAGAGTTTTTGAATTTAAAAACATTTGGGAATATTAGCTTTGAAGAAACAGAAAAAATATGTGAAGGTGTAGAACTAGCTAGAAGACTTGTAGCCGCCCCTCCAAATAGTCTTACGCCCCAGGAAATGTCTATGCAAGCTTCTCAAATAGCTAAAGATCATGGTTTGGAATTAAAAATTTTAGAGACGAAAGAATGTGAAGATCTAGGAATGGGTGCATATTTAGCTGTAGCAAAAGGTTCTGATCTGGATCCGAAATTCATACATCTCACTTTGAAGACAGAGGGGCCTATAAAAGAAAAGATTGCTCTTGTTGGAAAGGGTTTAACTTTTGATTCTGGAGGATACAACCTTAAAGTAGGAGCCTCTCAAATTGAAATGATGAAATATGATATGGGCGGAAGCGCTGCAGTTTTAGGAGCAGCAAAAGCACTTGGGGCAATAAAACCAAAGGGATTAGAAATACATTTTATTGTGGCAGCTTGCGAAAATATGATAAATGGATCTGCAGTACATCCTGGAGATGTCGTTAAGGCATCTAATGGTAAGACAATTGAAATAAATAACACTGATGCGGAGGGTAGACTCACATTAGCTGATGCTTTAACTTACGCATCGAATTTAAAACCTGATTCAATAATAGATCTCGCCACTTTGACAGGAGCTATTGTTGTTGCATTAGGGAATGATGTAGCAGGATTTTGGAGCAATGATGATGATCTAGCAAATGATCTAAAAGCTGCATCTGTAAAGTCAGGAGAAGAATTATGGCAAATGCCTTTACAAAAATCTTATAAAGACGGGTTAAAGTCTCATATAGCTGATATGAAAAATACGGGTCCTAGAGCTGGTGGGTCAATAACTGCTGCTTTGTTTTTAGAGGAATTCTTTGATACAGATATTAAATGGGCTCATATTGATATTGCTGGTACTTGTTGGACTGATAAGAATAAGGGGATTAATCCATCAGGTGCAACAGGTTTTGGAGTAAAAACTCTTGTTCAATGGATTAAAAATAAATAATTATAATTAGAATCATTCAGTCCAAAGATTTGTTGATCTAGCGTTATTCCCCCATAATTTATCCAATCTCTGATCTCTCCCGCATGAGAATCTGTAGAACTTATATTTTAATTCATTTCTCTCAGCAAAATCCTGATGATATTCTTCAGCCAACCAAAATTGACCTTTTGTTTTTAATTCTACAGATATTTTTTCTAATGGCACTCGCAATTCATTGGAGGCCGAAACAATTGCATTTTTTGCATCACTTGCCTCAGTTTGATCTTTATAAAAGATCACTGGCCTATAAGAATCTCCACGATCACAAAATTGACCCTTGGCGTCCAAAGGATCAATATTCCTGAAATAAAGCCTAAGTATCTCGGGTAAAGTCACCAATTGGGTATTAAAGTCCACCAAAACCACTTCTTGATGTCCTTCATGATTTTCGTAGGTAGGATTTTGTAAATCTCCACCTGAATATCCACTTTTTACAAAATTTATCCCCTTTAAAGACTCTAAATCATGCTCTAAACACCAAAAACATCCTCCTGCAAGGATCAATTCCTCAGCAAAAGCGTTTACAGGGTTAATAAATATTGAAAAAGCAATTATTAGAGGTAACAGATATTTCATTTTTTTATTATAAAGTTCAAATAATAGAATTAATAATCTCTTTTGCAGTTTTTTGGACTGCGCCCTCTTCACCTAATTCTTTTTTTAAAAAAGTATAACCTTTTTTTATTTTTTCTGACTTCCCCTCAAGAATCCTACAAGATTTATAGAATATTTTATTTTCGTCAAACTCTTTCTGTACAAACTCAGGAATAATTAATTTATTAACTAACAAATTTACAGGAGAAATAAATCTTACTTTAAAATTGAGTATTTTTTTAGCAATAAAGGCAGTTACCCTACTTACTCTATAACCAACAATCTGCGGAATTCCATATAAAGCTAATTCCATATTAACTGTCCCAGATTTACAAAAAGCAATTTTAGTGAGCGAATAAATATAAGGCTTTAATTTAGCACTGTCCTTTGGAGAAATCACAAGGCCTTTGACTTGATATTTTCTAATGGATTTTTTGAATATTTCATCAAAAGCCCTCCGACAGGAGGGAATATAGACAATCAAACTTGGATATTTTTGTTGTAATTTTTTAGCAGCTCTCATAAAAGTAGGTAATATATATCTTAATTCTTGAGGTCTTGATGCCGGCATCAAAAGTAGTATATTTTGATCTGGACGAAGGTTCAGAATAGTTCTGGCATCTTTCTTAAGAGGAAGTTTTTTTGTCAAATCAATCATTGGATGTCCAACCCACAAAACATTTCCGCCCCTTTTTTTATAAAATGATGCTTCCTTCTTGAAAATCGCAAAAATTTTATCAGAAAATTTTATAAGATTTGTTGTAGTATTATTTCCTACCCTCCAGGCCCACTCTTGAGGAGCAATATAGTAGAAAATTGGAATATTAGTCTTCGATCTTTTTAATTTAGTTCCAATTTTTATATTGGGACCCATATAATCAATCAAAATTAAGCAATCTGGAGGATGCTTTTTTAGTAATTTATAGAATCTTTTTTGAATTCTGATTGTTGGCAGAATAAGAGGTAAAGCCTCCCAAATCCCTATTGCACTGATTGATGTAGTGTCTCGAAGAATTTTGACACCTTCTTTTTTCATTCTTTCCCCACCTAATCCACAAATTTCTAAATCTATGGATTTTTTTTTAGCTTCATCTAATAATGCTTTCGATAACAAACTTCCGTGCAAATCGCCAGAGACTTCTCCAGTACTTATAAATATCTTTTTATTCATGAATTCACTACAGGCATTGGTCCTCGTCTTTCTTTAGATATTGAATCTTTTAAAAAATTACATAACTTTGAAGATGAAAGATCTAATTCTCTTTTCATTGCTTTTTCTAATGAATTTGAAATAGCATCGCTAGATTTAAAGAGGAGATTCCAAGTACTTTGAAGTAATTTAAAATCAAAATCTTTGTTTTCCATCAAACCACTTCTTTTAATTCCAATCCTATTCAAACCTCTTAATCTTCCTGGATGACCTTCTGCTAAACAAAAAGGAGGTACGTCTCTATCTACTCTTGTCATTCCCCCAATCATTGCCAAATATCCAATATGTACAAATTGATGGATACCTAAACAGCCACCAATAATAGCTTTTTCTTCAATCTTTACATGACCTGCAACTTGAACACTATTTGATAAGACTATCCCATTGGCAAGTTCACAATTATGACCAATATGAGAGTAAGCCATTAACAAATTATTATTACCAATAATAGTTTGTTCTCCTTCCTCAGTTGCCTTATTAATAGTTACGCATTCTCTAAATGTATTATTATCTCCAATGATTACTTCAGTAGGGGCCCCTTTATATTTAAGATCTTGGGGATCAAGTCCTATAAAAACATTAGGGAAAACTTTATTGTTAATTCCAATTTTAGTTCTTCCAGTAATAACAGCATTTGGTCCTATTTCAGTTCCTTTCCCAATAGTCACATCAGGACCGACAATAGCTCCTTGAGAAATAATTACCCCATCATGCAATTCTGCTTTTGGATCAACAAAAGCGTTTAGGTGAACTTTAACACCACTAAAATTTGACTTTGATTCAGTATTTTTATTTTCCATTTTCTTAGTCGACTAATGAGAACATTAATTCTCCAGAACAAACCAAATTCCCATCAACATGAGCCTCACCTTTAACCTTCCCAAATCTTTGTCTTTTAATACTCAATAAATCACAAGAAATTATCAATTGATCTCCAGGTAAAACAGGTTTTCTGAATTTAACATTATTAATCCCAGCGAAGACGAAAAGTCCCTTAGGAAGATCTGGCATTTGCGTTACAATTATTCCACCAACTTGAGCCATTGATTCAACAATGAGAACCCCTGGCATCAAAGGTCTATCAGGAAAATGTCCCTGAAATTGAGGCTCATTTATAGTTACATTTTTTACTGCAACAGCTCTCTCCCCAGGAATATGTTCTATGACCTTATCCACAAGAGCAAAAGGATATCTATGGGGTAATAAACCTAGTATGTGCTCAGAGGAAAGTTGATTATTTTCACTGATTAGTTTTTTTTTCAAAACAATTAAAAATAAAGTTAATTTTTTAGCGATGAGGCCAATAAAGCATTTAAAGAATGTGATCCTTTATAAACTAAAATTTGAGCCTTAGGTAACCCTACCAAAGCCAAGTCCCCAATTAGGTCTAAAATTTTATGTCTTATTGGTTCATTATCAAATCTTAATGGTGGATTAACCCATTTATCACCATCACAGACAAGTGCATTTTCCAAACTTCCGCCTTTTATTAATCCAAGTTCACTTAACTCTTGAAATTGATCTTTAAAACCAAATGTTCTGGCAGGAGCAATCATTTGGACGAAACTTTTTGGATTCAAATCAATCACAAATGTTTGATTTCCAATTGCTTTGTAAGAAAAGCTTATGGTGGATATGATTGTAGTTTTTTCAGAGGGAGTTGCCGCTATAACTGAGCCTTCTTTATTTAAAATTATTGATTTATTAATTTCTCGAAAAAAATTATCTGGTTTTGGGGCCTTTTTTATCCCTACCTCTTCAAAGGCCTTAACCCATTGAATTGCAGATCCATCCAAAAGTGGGATCTCTTTCCCCTCAACCTCAATATGAATATAACTTAACCCGCACCCTGCCATTGAAGATAATAAATGCTCAATAGTATATAAATTCCTTCCTCCCAATTTAACTGCCGTACAAAGCATGGTACTTCCAATTAAATCTTGAGAAAGTTTAAAAGTCTCGCCAGGTTTATCCTTGAAAGAAACATAATATCCCTCTTTTTCATAAGGAGAAATTGTAACTCTTGTTTTTTCACCACTGTGTAGGCCTATACCCTCTCTGGAGATAACACCAGCCAAGGTATAGCAAGAATCATAATTAGCAGGCCAAGAAAACACTTAAAACTTCCATCCAACTCCCAGTGTATATCTCCAATCTCCACTTAGGTCCTTGCTAGCAACATCTAATCTTAATGGACCTATTGGTGTTTTTACCCCAACCCCCCCTCCTAGGGAAAAACCAGCACCAGATTTCTGCAATAATTTGCCAGGTTTTCCAGGAACTTCTTTTTGAGACCCTAGATCACTTCCTGCATCGACGAATAAAGCTCCAGATATCATTCTCCAAACAGGGAATCTATATTCTGCTGTGCCCTCAACAAAACTTCTACTTACAGACAAATCACAAGATCCCCAACCTCTTACAGATGATGTTCCTCCCATACAAAATGCTTCGTAAGGTGGCAATTCCCCAAGAATAGTTCCTGCCTTAAATTGAAATCCAATAGCTTGAGGACAATCTTCGCTACTAGAATCACTAGATTTACATGCTTTTGTTAGATTTACTAATTTTGTTGGTATAAAAAATGAATATGAGGCTTTCATTCTATTAAAAGTTGGAGAGTTTTTCCCCATTGAAAAAAATTGTTCGGCACCAAAGCTAAATTTATTTCCCGAAGTTGGGTTTATGGAATTGTTCAAATTATTTCTAGAAGTACTCGCAATAACACTCACTAATGTATTTTCTTCAGGGCATGAACCATCATTTGGAGAAAATCCAATACAAATAATATCGCTTATATTATTTCTAGTTGTGGTTGGCGTCCTATCACCATAAGGTTTCTTATTACCGTCACCATCGATCATTTTTACTTGCTTAAAATTCATCCCTGCAAGAACTCTCCACTTAGCGACCTTAAATGGATCCCCACCATTTAACGGCCTTGAGAAAGAAAATCCACCACCTGTTTTTTCTAAAACTATTGATGAAAAAGTATCAGAATTTGATGGTGTTTGATCATCTACTGCATATAATCTTCCATTTTTTTCACTTTTAAATTCTTGTGGATAATCTCTACTTAAAAAAATATTTGTTCTAAAAGATGTTTTATGTTTATCTCCTTTAATCCATGGATCAGATAATGAAAAATTATAGGTAGTTGAATATTCTCCGAAATTGAGATTTAAATTTGTAGACCATGCTCTTCCAAGTGCATTTGTTTCCTGCAAACCCAATGAGGCAAAAATCCCTGAACCATTGCTATAACCTAATCCACCGGTAAGTGATCCTGTTCTTTGCTCACTCAAGTCTAAAAAAATTATGACTTGACCGGGATTCAAATTGTCAGGACCAAGAGAAACCTTTACATCATCAAATAATGATGTGGCATAGAGTCTCCCGATATCAGCTTCTAAAATTTTCCGATTAAATATTGAACCAGGTTGTGTTTTTAATTCTCTCTTTATAACCCAGTCTTTTGTTTTTCCTTTCCTAGGTTTTCCATCAATAACAAATTCACCATCAGAATCTGGGAATCTTATTTTTACGTCAGATATAATACCCTCAGAAACTTTTAATCTTACTATTCCGTTCTCAGAAATCCTATCGGGGCCAATAATTCTAGCTAAAGAATACCCTTTTTCTTCGTAACGTTTTTTTATTATTTCTATCTTATTTTGAAGTTCATTCAAGTTAAGAGTTGTCCCATAATAATTATTAAAAATATCATCTACGTATTCATTAGAGATTACAGAATTTATTGGTTTAAGTTCAACTTTCTTCAAAATTGGATTAGGCACTACATTTACTATTAGCCTCACGCCTAGTGGCCCATCTTGTGATTTTATTTTAACTCCTGAAAACCAACCACTAGCATATATTGCGTTAAGGTCTTGATTTAAAATTCCATTATCAACAATACTTCCAGGCTTTATACTCATAGAATCATATGCAGCCAATTCAAGTTTTCTACCCTCAGGATGATTTTCCCACCCTTCTATAATTATTTCTGAGATAAGAACACTTTCTTCATTAATGTCATTATTATTTTCCGCAAGAAGAAATTTATTCTTTTTTTGGATATCAATCCCTTGAAAAAAATTGTTATTAATTTTTGGTATTTCTAAGCTTGTTTTGAATTGATCAACGTCATTTGGCAAATACTTAGCAGCCAGTTCTGAATTATTGAATATCAAAATTAAGGGAGTGCAGGTAACATTTGTGAAAACCTTTCCAAATTTTAAAAAATGTTTTTGCATAGTACTTTTGATTAGGCTAAATAAGTCATAATTTATTTAATTAGTTTTAAGAAAATTGTTAATCCTTCTGAGAATTTCACTATAAGCTTCAATTAGACCACCTAAATCATTCCTAAATCTATCTTTATCTAGGCTTAATATTGTATCATTGTTTTGACTTAAATCCCACAATCTACAATTATCAGGACTTATTTCATCCGCTAGAAGGATGTTATTTCTAGTGTCATATCCAAATTCCAACTTGAAATCCACAAGTTTAAGTTGAATATTTTCAAAAAAACTTTTCAAGATTACATTAATCTTTAACGTTAAATTTATTATTAACTCCAAATCATGAGAGCTTAATACATTCATTAATTCAATTCTATCTTTTGTAATCAGGGGATCATTAAGTTCATCATTCTTAAGATAGATATCAATTAATGGTTTTGATAGGGAAGTTCCAGGTTTAATAGTCGTTTGTTTACATAAAGAACCATAAGCTGTATTTCTTAGAACAATTTCTAATGGAATTACTCTTATTTTCTTTGCAATCATTATATTTTCATTTTCAAGTTGAACAAAATGCGTTGGAATATTACTTTTAATGAGAATCTCAAAAATTCTTGAACTTATTAAGCAATTAAGTTTGCCTTTACCTTCAAATTTTTCTTTTTTCAACGCATTAAAAGCTGTAGCATCATCTTTAAATTCAATTTTTACTTTATCTAGGTCATCATGAGTAAATACTTTTTTTGCTTTGCCTTCATAAATCAACTCATATTTATTATTCATTAACTTAAAACCTCATTATGATAACTAAAGTACTTTTTTATAATTAACATAATTATTAAAGATCTACTTCAATTAAATTCATTTTAGCTGATTATTCATTGAAACCTAATAACCAAAAAAAACAAATATATGGGAATTCATTCAACAAGTTCTAGCTGTATTAGATTAGAAAATGTCTTAATAATTGGAAATGGCGGGAGAGAAAACTCTTTAGCTTGGGCTATTCAAAAAAATGAATTAGTTAAAAAAGTTTATTTAATACCTGGTAATGCTGGTTCAGAAAGAATAAATAAATGTGAGAGAATAAAAATTGATATTAATAATAGAAATGAACTAGTAGAAAAGCTTGAATTTCTAAAGATAGATTTAGTTGTAATTGGACCAGAAATTCCTTTAGCAAATGGATTAGCTGATTTTCTTCGCAATAAAGATTTTAAAGTATTTGGTCCTAATAAAGATGGAGCAAAATTAGAATTCAGCAAATCTTGGGCTAAGGAATTTATGCAAGAAGCAAATATTCCCACTGCAAACTTTTGGAAAGTTAATTCTCTGGAAGAAGCCAAAAAAATTATCGATTCATCATCAATTCCACTAGTAGTAAAAGCAGATGGACTAGCTTCAGGTAAAGGAGTTTTTATCCCTAATACAAAAGATGAATGTTTTAAAGCAGCAGAGTCAATTTTCAATGGTAAATTTGGCAACTCTGGGAGCATAGTAGTTCTAGAAGAAAAAATTCAAGGGCCAGAAGTTTCGGTTTTTGCTTTATGCGATGGAGAGAGATATAAATTACTTCCAACTGCCCAAGATCACAAACGACTTAACGAGAATGATAAAGGCCCAAATACTGGAGGTATGGGAGCTTATTCTCCTGCCCCATTATTAACAGAAGATTACCTTGATAGAATTATCAAGGAGATAATTGAACCTACAATTAGTGAACTAAACAAAAGAAATATTGATTATAAAGGCGTAATTTATTTTGGGTTAATGATCACAAATTTCGGGCCCAAGGTTATAGAATATAATTGCAGATTTGGTGATCCAGAATGCCAAACGATAATGCCTTTAATGGATCAAAATTTTGTATTTCTTCTAGAAAAATGCTCAATGGGAAATTTAACTGGGGATGAAAAAATTAATACCTCTGATAAATTTAGTGGTTGTGTAGTAGCTACCTCCAGTGGATATCCCAATGAATATAAAACTGGCTTTCAAATAAAAATAGGTGAGATTGATTCAAATGATTGTCAAATCTTTGACTCTGGTACTTCTCTAAGTGAAAATGGCAAATTATTAACAGATGGAGGAAGAGTCTTAAGTATTGTCTGTCAAGATAAAGATTTCGATATGGTTTTTGAAAAAGTATACAAAAACCTAAAAGAAATTCATTTTGAGGGTATCTACTATAGAAATGACATAGGACATCAAGTTAGAGAAAACTTTTCTAGGGAGGATTAATCCTATGGTTAATACCAATAGTCAAGAAAGTAGAAAATATAACGTCACTAATAATGAAGATATGAATGGTAACTATTGGATTAATGGACTCATCGCTTGGTGGAGTGGGTTTAGTTTAAGAACAAAGTTGCTAGCTATAGCGACTCTTGTAGTAAGCCTCCTAATGACAGGAATAACTTTTTTTGCCTTAAATAGCATTCAAAGAGATGCAGGAATGAACGATACTAGATATGCTCGAGACCTTGGCTTATTATTATCTGGGAATGTTACAGAATTAGTTGCTAATAACCAAAAAAAAGAAATTTCAAATGTAGCTGAAAAGTTTTGGAGATCAAGTCGAAACCTGCGTTATATTTTTTTTACTGATGCTGAGGATATTGTTCAACTTGGGATACCGATCAGTGCAACACCGGCAAGCTCAGACAGTCAGTTTCAGCTCACTCGAAGGTTAAAACTGCCCTCAGAATTAAAGAAAAGGCCACAATTCCCTTTAGTTAGGCAGCATGCGACACCTCAAGGTCAAGTAACAGATGTTTTTGTCCCAATGTTGTGGAAAGGTAAATATCTTGGGACTTTAGCTTTGGGAGTCACCCCTAATAAAAAAGCACTAGCCAGTGCTGCCCTCACTAGAGAAGTAACCATTGCAGTTTTTATTTCTATTTGGGTTTTAGTAATACTTGGAGCTGTATTTAATGCACTAACAATTACAAGACCTGTCAGAGAGTTAGTAAGAGGTGTCAGAGAAATTTCAAGAGGAAATTTTAAGTCCAGAATTTCTTTACCTATGACAGGTGATCTAGGAGAACTCTTAAATGGATTTAACCGAATGGCCACACAGTTAGAAAATTATGACGAGGCTAATATAGAAGAATTAAAAGCGGCACAAATCAAACAGCAATCCTTAATAGCTACAATGGCTGATGGTGCCATATTATTGGACTCACAAGGCAGGATTGTACTTACTAATCCAACAGCAAAGAGATTATTCCGTTGGGAAGGAAGATTCCTAGAGGGTAAACACTTTTTGAATGAAATCCCCGAGATTTTATCTAACGACTTACATACAAATATAGAATCCATCTTAAACAGGGAAAAGGAAAAGGATGATTTAAGATTTAGTTTAGGAGAACCAGCAAGAACCTTAAGAATTGTCTTACAATCAGTCTTAGATACAAATAAAGTTGAATTAAAGGGAATTGCTGTAACAATCCAAGATTTAACTAGAGAAGTTGAACTTAACGCGGCACAAAATAGATTTATTAGTAATGTTTCTCATGAATTGAGGACACCACTTTTTAACATCAAAAGTTATGTAGAGACCTTACATGATTTAAAAGATCAGCTTTCGGATGAAGAACAAATAGAATTTTTGGGAATTGCAAATTCAGAGACTGATAGGTTAACAAGACTTGTAAATGATGTATTAGATTTATCAAGACTGGAGTCTGGAAAAATTGTTCAGCTTGAGCAAATGGACATAAAACCAGCAATAGAACAGACTCTTAGAAATTATAGACTTAATGCTATAGAAAAAAATGTTTCATTAGCTCATGATATTGAGGAAACTATTCCTCAAATTCTTGGAAATTTTGATTTACTTTTACAGGTTTTTGATAATTTACTGGGTAATGGATTGAAATTTAGTCCAAAAAATAGCTCCCTAATTATAAGAGCTTATACTTGGCCAGATTCCTGTCCAGCTTTCCCTCCAAGCATTAAAAACGATGGAGCCCCTCAATGTGAATTAGTTTCACCATTACCAAAAGTAAGAATTGAGATTGCTGATACTGGCTCAGGTATATCGCAGGCTGATCAAGACAAGATATTTGATCGCTTTTATAGAGTAGAGAATTCTGTGCATACTGAGCAAGGTACCGGTTTGGGTTTATCTATAGTTCGGGGAATAATTGAAAAACACGGTGGGGAGATTCGTATGGC
Source organism: uncultured Prochlorococcus sp. (assembly GCA_902574405.1). GTDB lineage: Bacteria > Cyanobacteriota > Cyanobacteriia > PCC-6307 > Cyanobiaceae > Prochlorococcus_A. The sequence continues at coordinate 17,003 of CACGMX010000004.1, forward strand.
TAGTGAATTAGGGGTAGGAACAACTTTCTGGTTTGATTTAGCTCTAGCACAATCTGATAAAGATGAATTATTGACAAAAGCCATAAATAATTCAGATTCTTTTTCAGGTTCTGAAATTAAAGAAATTATCTAATTATCATCTAATCCTTTAAAAACATTTTGAACATTTTGATCAGGCACAACTCTGTGAGGAGCACCACTAAATATTTGTTCAAAATTAGAAAAAGAGTCTTTTATTTCAGGGCCACTATTTGTAATGATAAATTCTCTTATTCGTTTATCATGCCATGACCCCCGCATTTTGAAAACATTTAAGGCTCTTGCCATCTCACCTTTTATTTCTACATATTGAAGCAACAATATGGTATCTGTGATAGTTGAGATATGAGAATCAGTTATAGAATGACTTCCCATAAATTCTTCTGCAGTATTAGTAAAAAAGCCTGCTATCTCTTCTTGTTTTGTATATCCGGTAACAGCTATGACAAACTGTCTAAATGCATTCAAACTTACACCTCTAGCTAATGCAGAGAGAGAATCAATTGCCATCCTTTTTGGTTTAAATTGATTAATTTGCGTTTTTATAATTTGTAAGTGATCTTCTAAACCAGTTGATTCAGGATATGCACAAATAATTTTCAATAACCCATCACTTTCCATTTTTTCAAAATCTATTCCCCAACTAGTCGCATTCCTAAGCAATTGAGCCCTTGATTCTTCATATGCAAAAAGTATTGCTCTCTCATTGTTGTTATAAGCATCTTCAACAAATTTTGATACAAGCATTGTTTTGCCTGTACCAGTAGCTCCAGTGGCGAGAATGATGGAATCTTGAAAATATCCACCACCACACATATCATCAAGATCTTTAACTCCAGAGCTAATCCTAATATTTGAGGATCTCTGAGTTAATCTCATCGCCCCGAGGGCAAAAACACTTATTCCGTCCATTCCCATAGTGAATGGATATTCTCCTTTCATATGTACAGTACCTCTTAACTTTAAAACTTCTAGAGTTCTTCTTCTCTTTTCAGACTCAAGAACATTTCTCAATAAGACAACATTATCAGATACAAATTCTTCTACTCCATATCTTGCGATTGGACCGTAATCATCAACCCTTTCAGTAGTCATAACAGTTGTCACACCTATTTCTTTTAATCTTGCTATCAGTCTGAATATTTCTCTTCTAACTACATAAATAGCATCATACTGTTGAAAGACCGCAGTTATTGAATCTATTGCAACTCTTTTAGCTTTATATTTTCTAATTGCATAACTAATTCTTTCAATAAGACCAGACAAATCAAAATTACCCGCAACATCTTGACCATCAGGGTCGGGAGAAGCATCCAAAATAAACAGTTTATTTTGATCAATTAATTCTTGTAAATCCCAACCAAAACTCGCGGCATTTCTAATAATATCCAAAGGCGATTCCTCAAATGTTACAAAGATTCCGGGCTCATCGAAATTACAAATTCCATGGTGTAAATATTGCAGTGAAAAAACAGTTTTACCTGTTCCAGACGTACCGCTAACGAGTGTACTTCGAGATACTGGCAAACCGCCCCTACAAACATCATCAAATCCCTCTATTCCAGTCGGTAATTTCTGTACTTGCATTTTATTTGATTTACCAAATTTCTTATCATTCATAGTTTTGTGCTAATTAAACAAAAGTAAAAAAGTTTTGATTTATCTTTAATAATAAAAGTTTTTAATATATTATTTATCTCCACTATATTCAGTTTCAGTTAATTCATCAAAAAGTAGATCTAAACCAATTAAAACTTTCTCTCTATCTGAGAGGTCACCAATTATTTTTCTCACTGGTGGAGGTAAGATTTTAGCTAAAGTTGGGGTGGCTAAAATCTTATCTTCTTCTGCAAGTTGTGGTTGCTTAAGTACATCAATAACTTTCAAAGCATAAACTCCTTTGAATTCATTTTCTAGAATTTCTTTTAAAGTATTTAAAGCTCTCATCGAATTTGGAGTATTTCCAGCAACATAGAGTTTTAAAATATATGTTTTTCTTGCTGCCATCGATAAATTTCCTTAATTGATATAAAAGATTTAAACAACCCTTGACTTATTACACTACAAAATAAGAAAATAGACAAACTATTATGATTGCTTATTTGGCTTAATCAAATTATCAATTTGAGCCTGATAGCGTCTTTAAGATATGACAAATTCTAAAAAATCCTCAAACAATTCTTCAAAAAATAATGAATTGTACGCGATAGCAGAAACTTCCGGGCAACAATTTTGGTTCGAAGTCAACAGATACTATGACATAGATAGGTTAAATGCAAAAGAGAAGGATAAGATAACACTAGAAAAAGTTTTACTTTTAAAAGACAAAGACCTTATCACTGTTGGGAATCCATACGTTAAAGATGCGAAAATTGAATTAGAAGTTGTTTCCCATAAAAGAGACAAGAAGATTCTTGTATACAAAATGCGTCCAAAAAAAAAGACAAGAAGAAAAATGGGCCATAGACAAGAACTCACAAGAGTTATGGTAAAATCTATTAAAATAGGAAAAAGTGTTCCTAAGCCTTCTTCTAAAAAGGAAGAAAATGTAAAAAAGGAAACTAAACCAAAATCCGAAAAATCTACTAATTAAAAACTTCTAATGGCACATAAAAAAGGAACAGGTTCTACTAGAAACGGAAGAGATTCAAATTCAAAAAGATTGGGTGTGAAAGCTTATGGAGGAGAAAAAGTAACTGCTGGATCAATTTTAATTCGCCAAAGAGGTACATCTTTTTTACCAGGGACCAACGTTGGGAAAGGTAAAGATGACACACTTTTTGCACTAAAAGAAGGAACAGTAAGCTTCGAAAGCATTAAAAGAAACCTAAGAAATAGAAAAAGAGTTAATATAGTTATTTAATTTTCTTATAAGCTCTTGTCGTTATAAGAATAGGATGAAATACTTCTAAAAAATTTGATTGAAGAGTCTCAAAAAACTTTTCAACAATTTGTTCGTCGTCGATATGAAACGGATATTCATTCTTGTCTCCTTTGTAAAAATACCAATTAAATAGAGCAATAGAATTACTATCCATAATCTTACTGAAATTATTAATTTGAGAAGCTGGATCTGCAAGATGTTCCAAAACATCAAGACAAATTATCGTATCAAATTTCAATATTTGTGTATCTTTTATTGTCTTGCAGAAAGTAAGTTTTTTTTCGACTCCTAATTTCTTAGCCCTGTATTCTACAAAATTTCTATTTGTTTGATTAATATCTACAAAAAAAACATGCTCCACTTTTGAAGACATAGCGTTAGCCAAGGCATGCGTACCAATACCTCCTCCAAAATCCAAAACTAAATCTCTAGAAAATCTTTGCTGAAGTTTTAAAGTATCAGCAATGTAGTCCCTACTTGTGATATGCCAAGCAGCTAAATCAGCTACATGCCTATCTCCTACAATCTCAGTATAAAAATCTGAAACATCATTCAAAGCATCTCCAGGATGTGAATTTGCCAAATTCATCTTTGCATTTGAAAGGAATCCATCTAAATCACATTCTTTAATAGATAAGTATTCCATTAAATGTGATTTCAAATTAAAAGCATTATCTAAAAACTCTTTTAAAATAAAATTATTGTTTTTCAATTTCTTACTCTAAATTTCCGATACCAAAATCATAGAATGGTTATAAATCTTTCTCAAAGTATTCTTAATATTAAAAATGGAAACTAAAGATGGATTCTTAGTAATTAATAAAGATAAAGGATGTACCTCGCATGATTGTGTTAAACAAATAAGGAAGTTACTAAATACAAAAAAGGTAGGGCATACAGGAACTCTTGACCCAGAAGTTATAGGAACATTACCAATCGCAATAGGCAGTGCAACAAGATTTATTCAATATCTTCCTCAGGGTAAAACTTATATAGGACAAATTAAATTAGGGATAAGAACTAATACTGATGATATTCACGGGGAAATAATTAATCAAAAAAGTTGGCCTAAAATCAGTTATGAAAAATTAGATCAATACTTAAATAAATTAAGAGGAATTATTAAACAAATTCCGCCAAAAGTATCTAGTGTGCACGTCAATGGTGAGAGAGCTTATAAAAAATCTTTCAGGAATGAAATTTTTGAGTTAGCACCAAGAGAAGTAAAAATAGACGAACTGATTTTAATGAAATGGGACCAAATAAACGGAATCATAGAAATAAAAATCAAATGTTCAGCTGGCACGTATATAAGAGCAATTGCAAGAGATATAGGACAAATTCTTAATTCAGAAGGTTGTCTTCTAGAACTAAAAAGAATTTCAGCTTGTGGCTTTAATGAACAAAACTCAATAAAGATATCTGATATCGAAAAAGGAAAAGAGGGGAGGAACTCGAAAAACTTTATTATTCCAACAATTTCTGCTCTTAATCACATTTCAACATTTGTCTTAAAGAATGAAGAACAAATAAATTTTTGGCGAACAGGAAGAGTAATTAAAGTTGATATAAATTACTTCCAAGAAAGCAAATCTTTTGACTACAAAAAACCCATAAAAGTAATAGATAATAAACAAACACTACTTGGGATAGGCTTCTTAAATAAAGATCAATCTAATATAAATCCAAAGTTAGTCCTTAATGCAAAATGACTCTTTATAAAAAATACCTTTTAAAAGGTTTTATTTTAACCCCTTTATAAAAATGTTTTAATATTTCTTCCGCTTTTGCTCCTTTAGAAGCCATGTTTTTTGCGCCCCATTGACTCATTCCTACACCATGACCAGAACCATATCCTGAAACTACTAAAGTCTTATCATTGGAGGAGACATTTTTAACTTGGTTTCTTGGAATTAATAAAATTTGATTTATTTTTATTAATGTTGGATCTTTAATACTATTAAAAGTTACTAATTCAGAAAGGCTTACGTTATATCGATAAGCAATATCAGATAAGTTATCACCGGCTTTGACAAGATAAGTTATGGTTTTATCTTCCAATAGTTTAGTTGATGTTGTGTTTCGTTTATCATTTTCTTTAATTAATTTGAACCTTACTAAGGTACTTTTAAGATTCATCTTTTTACGAATATCTAATCCTGAGAATTGAGCCGATCCATAATCACCTTGAATTTTTACATTTTTTACTCTCCCTGTATTAGTAATACTTAAAATCTCAATTTGTTTAATGCCTCCAATTCTTGGAAATAATTTTTGCAATTCTTCACTTGAAAATCTTTTCTGCCACTGAAGTTTAGGATTATTTTTATCGAAATCTTTAACGCTTGATAAATATGGAAATTTATTTTTCCAAACATCCTGACTATTTTCGGTCATACCAGCTGAACTACTATGAAATAAAGCATTAATTAATTTATTTTTGTACACCAAAACCAAAGATCTTGTAGCTCTAACGGCTTTTTTAGTTTTAAAAGTTCTTGATTCCAAGCCATTGTAGACTTGATTCTTATCTGTAGAATCTATATCAAATAGGCTATTACCCTTTTGTTTTAGGGCATAAGTTCTTGAGGCAATAGCCTGTGCTGCCAATGCTTCCATAGGCCATTTTGTTGGCATCTCTGAGCCAACTACACTACTCAAATAATTCTCAACTCCGATAATATTAACTACCGATATATTTTTATCACCTATGAAAATATTCAATTTACCTTCATATCTTTTCTGACCCACCCAAATACCTCTAGAATCTGAAGTCCTAACTAAAAATTTATCTTTATTCTTAAGATCATAAATTTTTTGTTTGTTTTTATCAAAAAACATAATTTTTCTATTATTTTCTATTTTTAAAGTTAAACCTCTAAATTTTTTATTTAAAAATCTTTGCCCTTCAACTGTAAATGGAATTGATCTATCAGCTCTTATTCTAATTTTATTATCTTTTAAAATTAAAACCTTAATTGTTGGTATTTGGGAGGCTCGTAAAGGCCTTGCCTGAAATACGCAAAAATTTAGAAAAAATATAAAAAAGAAATTATGACTAATTTTTATGAATTTAAATGTCACTATGTTTAAAAACTAAATTCTTAATTTGCCTAAGTTTGACTAAAAGTCTAGATTTAATCTAGACATCAAAATAAAAATATCATAATAAGTGAATGTCACCTTTTTAGGAACAAGCTCTGGAGTCCCCTCCTTAACGAGAAATGTTTCTTCCTTAGCTCTTAAATTATCACAGTCATCAGAAGTTTGGCTTTTTGATTGTGGCGAGGGAACACAACATCAAATAATGAAAAGCAATATTAAATCTTCACAAATCAAAAAAATATTTATTACACACATGCATGGAGATCATATTTATGGTTTACCTGGACTTTTGGCTACCCTAGGTTTATCAGGGAATAGTAAGGGTATTGAGATTTACGGTCCTTCAGAGTTAAGAAGTTTTATAAATTCTGCACTTAAAAGTAGTTTTTGCAAATTGTCTTTCCCATTGCATTTTGTGGAAGTTGAAAATTTTGCATCAGAAAATAAAATTCTATTTGAAAACAACAAAATAAAAGTAAATTGCGCCTGCCTTAAACATAAAATACCTGCTTATGGTTATCGAGTTAGTGAAAAAGATAAGCCAGGTATATTTGATATCAAAAAAGCAGAGTCTCTAAAAATAGCACCTGGACCAATTTATTCAGAACTGCAACAAGGTAAAAAAGTTGTATTAGCGGATGGCAGGATATTTGATGGGAAAGAATTCTGTGGGCCTCCTAGAAAGGGTGAAAGTTTTGTTTATTGCACAGATACAATCTTTAGCGAATCAGCTGTTTCACTTTCAAAAAATGCCGATTTACTTGTACATGAATCGACTTTTTCAGAAAAGGATGAAAGCATGGCCTATGAAAAATTACATTCCACAACAATCATGGCTGCCAAGACAGCATTATTATCTAATACAAAAAAATTAATTATTACTCATTTAAGTCCAAGATACACTAATAAAAATTCAATTACACCAAGCGATTTGCTTAAAGAGGCGCAAAAAGTTTTTCCAAATACTCAGCTTGCAAAAGATTTTCTAACTGCAGAAATTAAATAAACTGCAACAGTTCGTTAGCAGGAGCGTTGTAAATGACCAACCCATGAAATAATAGTCTTAGGTTTTTCTATTTGATGTCGATCGAAATGGTTTCTATTTTTTCATCACTACATAAGTCTTTCAAAAGACTATTTATTTTTCTTCCTTTAATTATTGGTTTACTTATTAATCCAATTTCTGCTAATGCACTTTATCCTAGTGATCCTTCATCAGTAGATGGATTGAAAGAAGATCTTCATGGCGCAGATCTTCAAAATAATGAATTTGTAAAATATGATTTATCTTATCAAGATTTAGGAGAGGCTAATCTACAAGGTGCCTATATGAGCGTGACAACTGCAAAGAATTCTAGTTTCAAAAGCGCCAACATGAAAGATCTTATTGCATATGCTGTACGTTTTGATAATGCTGATTTATCTGATGCGAATCTTACAAATGGTGAGCTAATGAAAAGTGTTTTTGATGGAGCAATTATAGATGGAGCAGACTTTACAGATGCGAATCTTGATCTTTCTCAGAGAAAATCATTATGTGAAAGAGCTAGTGGCACTAACCCACAAACTGGAGTAAATACAATTGATAGCCTTGAATGCACTGGCTTAAAAGGTTACATGCCCCCAAAGCCAAAAGCATAATATTTAAAGCTAACTAACTTCTGAAGGGAAGATATTACCAGGCTCTTTTGAGCCTGGTTTTTTGCTATACCACCATTCTTGTATATCAGAAGAAAATTTCTTTGAAAAAAAAGTTATAACTGTCTCAACAGGTTTTGATCCAGGCTCCAAAATCTGAACTGAGTAAGATGGGCATTTTCGTGAAGCCATATCAGCAACGAACCTAGAGCCTATTCTTCTCCAACTAGGCTCTTTACTTCTCCAAGCAAGTCTTGAACAGGGCCAGGGTAACTCTTCTCTATCATATAGTCTGCAACATGGCCCAATTACCCTGTAACTGTACTGACCTCCATAACTTGATTGAACACTACCAGTCTTGAAAAATTCAAATTTATTCATTCACAAAAAAAGCCACCTTTATAGAGGGTGGCAGAGAAATAATGAATAATCAACTTATAAAAGTTAATTTTTTATAATTAATACAATTCTTCCTCAGCATGAGTTGTAATTGTTACGTCAGATGTTGGATAAGCAACACATGTAAGTACAAAACCAGCTTCTAGTTGGTCATCATCCAAGAAACTTTGATCTGATTGATCAACACTACCTGAAGCAACTTTTCCAGCACATGTTGAACATGCTCCAGCTCTGCAGGAATAAGGAAGGTCGATACCTTGTTCTTCAGCAGCATCAAGGATGTACTGGTCATCAGGTACTTCGATAGTTGAATTAAGACCTTCACCTTCGTTGATGAGTGTAACTTTGTAAGAAGCCATTTAAATAAAAAATTGTTGGTAGTTAATACCTATCAACTACATTTTTAACATCGATTGGGTCGATATGTGAGATTTTGAAGTAAAAAATGACACAATAAAATGTATTAATGAGTATTTATAAGAAAAACTTATACTTAGGTTTGATCGCTAGCCTTTTGAGCAGAAATACATGCCCAATCTTTTCTAGTTGATACATCCAATAATTTCAAGTCATTCTGAATTAATATTTTTATAATTTCATCTTTTTGTGAATTCAGAATTCCACTGAAAATGACTTCCCCATTGTTTCTCAAGCACTTATAAATATTTGGAATCATTTCTTTTATTACTTCAGCAAGAATATTGCATAAAACAACATCAAATTGTTTTAGTTGATTTTTTAGTATTACCTCATTAAAAGATCCCAAATATGTATTTAAATTTTTTAAATTTCCAAAATTTAGTTGGAAATTAGAGTTAGTTGAATTTATAGCTAAATAATCATTATCCACTGCACAAACTTCATTAGCGCCGCGCAATCTTGCAGCGACACTTAAAATCCCGCTACCACTACCAATATCTAAAACCTTTTTATCAGAAAATAAAATATTCTCCATTTTTTCCAAGCAGAGATAAGTTGAAGGGTGACTTCCTGTACCAAAGGCTGCTCCAGGATCAATTTTTATGATTTGTTTATCTTTAAATTTTTCATTTAGATTTATCCAACAAGGCAATATTAAAAAATGATTTCCTATTAATTCAGGCGCCCAATATTTCTTCCAGCTTGTCAACCAATCCTCCTCTTTAATAATACTCCAGTCAAAAAATTGATTCTTAGAGGCATTTATATTTAGAAGTTTGCTAATTATTTTTTCAAGACCACCTCTAGAACTTTCGCCCCAATCAAGGACTGGAAGCCATATGTTCACCTCTTTTTTATTTTCATTTTTAGTTAAATATTCAAATGAAAAACTAAATATTCCCAGCTCATTTAATTTCCAAATAATAATTTCTTCTGAATCACTTTCTATCTGAAAAGTTAGTTTGTACCAATCTTTAATTTCCATTATTTTAGATAAAGACTTTTTATAAAGTCACTGGATTAGCATTAGTAATTCCCTCAACTTCAATAATGGTATCGAGCAATTTATTGGGAATTGGATCATCAATACTTAAAACCATGACAGCTTCTCCTCTTACAATTTTGCGGCCAACTTGCATTGAGGCAATATTTACATTATTGCTTCCCAATAAAGATCCTAGTTTACCAATAATCCCAGGCATATCTCTGTGTCTAGTAACCAACATATATCTACTTGGTGATACATTAACAGGATATTGATCAATACTTATAATTCTTAATTCCCCATCAGCAAAAATGCTTCCTGCTACACTATGGTCGCCATTATCTCCATAAGTGGTTAATTGAAGCGATCCACTAGCAAATTCAGGTCTTGCCTCATCTTTACTCTCGACTACTGAAATTCCTCTTGAATCTGCTTCTAGAGAAGCATTTACATAATTGATCCTATCTCCCAAAGCTTTACTTAGAAGACCTTTAAGACTAGCTATTATTAATGGCTGAGAAGGGTGTTGAACGAATTCACCTTGAAGCTTTACTTCTAGTTTCTGTATCTGTCCACCCGAAAGCTGGCTTATAAGCAGACCCATGGTTTCAGCCAACTGCAAATGAGGTTTTAAGCTATCCATAATATCAGGGCTCAAACCTGGTATATTTACGGCAGTTCTAGCAGATAAACCAAGCAAGACATCTCTGATTTGTTCTGCAACATCAACAGCTACATTTTCTTGAGCTTCCCGAGTAGATGCTCCTAAATGTGGAGTAAGAATAAGATTCTTTTCAACCTTTAAAAGTGGTGAATTAGATTCCAATGGTTCTTTAGAAAAAACATCTATTGCAGCACCTCCAATCAATGATTCATTCAAAGCTTCTGCTAATGCTTCTTCGTCAATTAAGCCTCCTCGGGCGCAATTAATTAATTTTGCGCTACTTTTCATACTTTTAAGCACCTTCATATCTACTAAATTCTCTGTCTCTGGTGTACGGGGCAAATGCAAAGTTACATAATCGGATTGTTGGAATAAATCCTCTAGCTCAGATAATTTAACTTGTATTTGTTGAGCCCTTTCAGTTGAAACAAAGGGATCATACCCGTAAACTTCCATTCCTAATGCATTAGCAACTTTCGCTACATGAGCACCAATTTTCCCTAAGCCTACTACACCTAATTTTTTCTGATAAAGCTCATTCCCAACGAATTTCTTTCTTTCCCATTTACCTGACAAAGTACTACTATTTGCAATTGGGATATGTCTAGATAAAGCCAACATCATAGCTATAGTATGTTCAGCAGCCGCTATTGTGTTACCTCCTGGAGAGTTAACAACAAGAACGCCTTTTTGCGTAGCAGCCTTAACATCTACATTATCTACCCCAACTCCTGCTCTTCCTATGATTCTCAGTTTACTTGAAGAGTTAATAATTTCTTCAGTAACTTGAGTACCAGAGCGAATCATTAAACCATCATAATCTTTAATAATGGAAGCTAACTCAGATTCTGAGATTCCTATCCTCTGATCAACCTGAGCAACTTGTGAAAGAATATCGATTCCTGTTTGATCAATTGGATCTGTAATGAGAACTTTTGTCATTTAAGATTGGTTCTTTAATCTTTTACTTTAACTTAATCTATAGTGTATGTATCTTATTTTATTAATTTGAATAACACACAAACATTTGAGGATTGAAATTTGACAAAAAGTATTGTGATATTTGAAGACATTGATAAATGTATCAAGCTATTTGAAGTTTTCAAAGAAAAGTCAGTAATGCTGTCTGAAGCTATTTTAATACCGCCAAAACGTGAGCAAATATCATCAGCCGAAACAGAATTGCTAAATGCGAAAGCGAAAATCTTATTCAAATCTCAAAATTTTGAAGATATAAGAATCTTAAATCCTAAACTTGATAGAAAGATCAGACAACAAGATATGAGTAGATGGCTAATGCCATTTGGTTTTATAGCTGGAATGGCTTTTTCTAATATGACAAATTTATCTACCTTCAACTTTCTTGGTTTAAATAACATCGGGGAATCATTAATTGGAGGTCTTTTAGGGATGGGTTCAGGATATTTAGGAAGTGTCGTTTCTTCTGCAAGTATCAACATCAATAGAAATAAAGAATTAAGATCTATAATTAACTTAAATAAGGAGGGTAAATGGCTTGTTCTGCTTGAAAATCAAATTGGAACCGAATTGCCATGGCCTTTAATAAAAAAATCAGAAGCAAAAGATATAATTTTTTTAGAAGGCTAAATGATTGACTTAAAAGAAATCTTAATAAATTCAAACTACAAAAAAGAAACTGAGGAATTAATAAATATTGCTAACTTAGCTTACAAACACTGGGAAACTTATTGGACTGGGTTTAATTCAACTTATGTTTGCGAAGAAATTTTAAAAGATTTTGAAAATTTAAATGATTTCAAATTTTTTATCTATGGGGGATTCTCCTCTTCTCAAAGATCTAAGATAGCTTGCTTTAGAGGAGATAATATTCCTGAAGAGGATGCGCTTAGAAGTAATTTTCCAGCTCAAGGAATAAAAATTAATGGAAATTTTTTATTTGATAATGCAACACAAGACGACTTTAGATCTCTCTTAATTGAAAATGGGGTTAATCAAATAAAAGTTGGAGATATATGGACTATTGGCGATAGGGGAGCACAAGGGATAATTGATAATTCAGATATTAAGCATCTAGATGAAAAGATTTTTTATTTAAGAGACGTAAAAGTAACAGTTAATGTAGTAGGTATAGATGAATTACAAATACCTTCTGGAAGATCAAAAAAACTTGTCAATACAGTAGAAGCTTCAACAAGATTAGATGCTATAGCTTCAGCTGGCTTTAGGGTATCACGAACCAAAATCATTGAAAGGATAGAAAATGGAATGCTCAAATTAAATGGGAGCAAAGTTAATAAGCCAACAATTAATCTAAAAATTGGCGACAAACTAGAACTTGAAAATAAAGGATTTATCGAAATCCTAAATTTAGAAATAACCAAAAGAGAACGATGGAAAGTTAAATTACTTAGAAAATGAAACGCAACCTGCTATTTTCTTATAAGGGGGATTAAAAATTCCTCAATTGGGGCGATTAGCTCAGTGGTAGAGCACTACCTCGACACGGTAGTGGCCACTGGTTCGAATCCAGTATCGCCCATTAAAACTTTTGACGACCTAGATTATATCCACAGAAAATAATTTCATTTTTTAGATTATTAAAAAAGATGAAACTTAATCAAATAATTAATCTACATAAGGGGCTAACTGCATTTGTAGTAATAGGTCTTATGATTTTTTTTGATAATTTTACGATCGCTCCCTACGTTTATTTAGCCCTGCATGGTACTTATGGATTACTTTGGCTTTTAAAAGAAAAGATATTCCCAGATCCTTACTTTAAAGAAAAAATAAATTTTTTAACTTCAGTTACTGGTTTTATTTTCCTTGGAAGTTACTGGGTAGCTCCCTACATGCTTATCTCATCTCAGAAATCTGTTCCAAATTTCGTAATAGCTGCATCTGTATCTATAAATATAATTGGTGTGTTTCTACACTTTGCCAGTGATGCCCAAAAATATTTTTCTCTTAAATTAAAAAAAGATCTAATTAAAGAAGGATTTTTCAAAAATATAAGAAATACAAATTATCTAGGAGAAATACTAATTTATCTATCATTCGTCATACTTTCAATGAGTTTCATACCATTAGTAATTCTTGCAATATTTTTCTCTATAGTTTTTCTACCAAGAATGATAAAAAAAGATAAATCGCTCTCAAAATATGATTCATTCGAAGAATACAAAAAGAGAAGTGGTCTTATATTTCCTAAATTAAATGCCTGATAACAACTTACCCAGTTGGAGGCAAGATTTAAAATCTTCTAGAAAAAAAGAGGGCAAATCACCCTCTAATAGATGGATACAGCTTGCAACAATCAGCGAAGAAAATGAGCCAAGATTAAGAACAGTTGTTTTCAGAGGATGGCATAAAGATAGTTCAATGATTATTTTTACAGATAGAAGAAGTGAAAAAATTGGGCATTTAAAATCCAACCCTAATGCAGAAATATTATGGTTCTTTTTGAAAACCAAATCACAATATAGATTCAAAGGAAAAATACATGAATTAAGTGATAACAAAAATTATTGGGATTTATTATCAGAAAAATCAAAATCTTCTTGGTTTTGGGGATCTCCTGGAGAGAAAATAAACCCAAAAGTCCAATCTGCTTATGAAATATTATCCAATTTTCCCAAGTCAGAAAATTTTGTAGTTCTAAATTTTGAAATCGATTCAGTAGATCTTCTTAAATTAGAACAGCCTGTTCATAAACGATATCTTTGGGAAAAGAGTAAGAAATGGGAAAAAGTTGAAATTAATCCTTAAATATTTCTAAATTGTATATTTAGGTTGAAAAACATGTAGTGATCAGTCAGTTTTAAAAAAGAGTATTATACATATGAATTTCTCAGAAATTCCAGAAAACCCTTTTATTTTTTTATCTTGGGTGACTGCTATAGGGCTATTTATAAGTCTTTCTGAAGCAACAATTAAGATAAAAATTGAGAAGAAAAACAGTTACAGAAAAAGGTTAGAACTAATCAATAACCTTTATCCTAAAAAGTTAGCTTGAGGTATCTGAGAGGATGTTCGCTTGCAGAAATTGAAATAAGCCACCTTTACTTGTTTCTTCTTTAACTTTTACTTCCCTAGAATTTTTTGATTTTGTTGAAGGAATGATTTCCACTTCATCTTCTGATTTCAAAATTCTGATAATGACTTCATCTAAGGAGAAATTACCAGGCCCTGTTAATGCAATTGAAGTTGCTGAAGCAAAATACAAAAGTAAAAGCTCTAGTAAGAAAATATTGAAACCTGAAGTAACAAGCGCATGATATATAGCGACAGAAATTGTTCCAACGATTGCCAAAGCCCCGAACCTTGTGGCTAAGCCGATAATTAGTAGCCAACTACCACCTATTTCAGAGAATGCAGCTATGTATGATAAAAATATTGGGAATGGAAGATGTAAAGGTCTGACAAAAGCATCAGCGAAATTTTCTATATTTGCTAATTTCTCATAACCGTGATGAATAAGAACAGTTCCAGTTATAACTCTAAGAATTAGTAAAGCAGTATCTTTGCTAAACGACTTAGTAAGAATTGTTGAAAGCACTATAAAAAAATTATCCTTAAGTAAAAATAACTAGTCACAGTACCCATCGTGGATTAAACCGTAAAAGTCACACCTAATTAAGTATTTATACTTAGCTCTATGATGTATTCTTTTTCTGGATGGGAATTCAACTAAGTCAAAAATTATTTTTTGAATAATTTTCTACTATTCTCTGATTGATTTTCGGAATATTTTCTTTAAATTTGAAAAACCCTTTTTTGGCGAATTTCCAAGCAAATAAATCTTCATCTCTGACAAGGTTAAAAATTTTTTTATGGTGTAAATTTTTAAACTCGGTTATGAAATCATAATTTTCTCCCACTCCAGGATAAATAATATCTATTTCGTTGGTATTTTTAAAAGTATTTTCCAGTGAATAAGGATCAATCTGTTCAACATTATCAAAATCCTCTACAAATTCAGAGACCAAATCTTGTTTAAATTTCAAAACAGATTCAGACAATTTAATTTGTCTTTGCTCATTTTTTAAAAGGATAATAAATACATTTTTATAGCTTGTGAGTAAATTTTTAAGGGTTGCAAGGTGCAGATCATTTTCAAACATAATCAGATTATCTGATTTAGGATACATATCATTTTTATAAATCTCTTCTTCTAATGGTATTTGATTAGATTCTTCAAGAAAAATTTGTTGATTACTGATTTTTTCTGCATTAAATCTATTATTTGAAAATTTTCTGAGGTTTGATGATGAAAAAAGATATTGTTTTCCCTTCGTTTGCAATCCTCCGACCCATCTCCAGCTAAGTAGATTAGATGCAGCATCACCATCAAAAAGATATTTAAAGAAAAACTTTGCTCCCAATTGCCATGGAAGGCCTAAATTAAATATCCAAGTACTCGCAAACCACATTCTTGTATGGTTATGCAAATAGTTGTACTGCTTTAATTCATGGACCCAAGAATTAAAAAAATCTAATTCTGTATTGCCATTAATTGCACTTGTATATAGCTCATAATCAAAATCGAGATTGTTTTCTGAAATAAAATTTCTCCAAACTTTAGGTCTATTTTCCATCCACCCTTTCCAGTAAACTCTCCAAAATATTTCTTCAACAAATTTAGTTGAATTTTTGATTTTGTACTTACTTTTAATATCATGAATCAGATCATATTCCGATAAAATTCTATGAGAAATGAAAGGCGATAATTTTGAAACTGAACTTTCGTTATTTGGCCCAAAATCAAAATTTCTTAATTTTGCATAATCATTAATTTTGTATTTCGCAAAATTTTCCCAGGTATTTTGAGCTTTTAATAAAAATGACATTTTCTAATAACTGTAAAAAATTTTTTTTTGTATTGATAGAAATTTAAAAAATTTGCCTGCAAATTAATCTTTAAAATTTTCTATTTCACTTTTAAGTAAATATGTTTGATTGAAGTATTTAATTTAAACTCCTAATACGTACATTTTATACTCTTAAATCGCTCTTTGCGTAGGAGGATATTTAGTGGTCAATTACTTTTTAAATCTAATTTTAATCTTCAAATCTTTATTTAAATTCTTTATTTAAATGATTTTTTGAAAAAGGGTTTTTTTATATTTCTCAAAAATATTATGAATAATTTATTAGTGAGAGATGCTTATTATCTAGATGAACAATACAGACTAGGTGAAGGCATAATTTCGGATGGTGCATTTAAGCAACTTGAAAAGCTCTTTATTCCTGTTGATCCAGAGGCTAACTATTTTAATCAAAAAAATAATAAACTTTTGCCAAAATTAGCTAAAGAAAACTATAAAGAATTTTTGAAAAGTTTATTAACAAAAACAAGATTAAGCATTCAGCCAAAAATTGATGGCTGTGCTATTGCAATTAGATATATAGATGGCAATTTTAATAAAGCTATTACCAAAAAAGGATTAGATGTCTCCAGCAAAATTAAACAAATTAAAAATGTCCCCGATTGTATTCCTATCAAACGAGATTTTCAAATTAGAGGTGAACTATACGCTACAAAACAAGTTGCCGGCATTTCCCAAAGAATTACAAGAAAATACCTCAATAATAAGAAAGGGATTGGAGAAAGTCTCCGCTTTTGCTGTTTCCAAATACTTAATGGAAGACTTAATCAATACGAAACCCTTAACTATCTTAAAAAATGTGGCTTCAGCACCCCTGAAAGTTACTTCACAAATCATACAAGCGAAATCCAAATATATAAAAAAAATTGGTTAGAGAGAAAAATATTTGCTAAATATCCAACTAATGGGATAGTTATAAAAATAAATAGTAGGAAATTACAGTTACTTAGAGAGAAAAGTTTATCTCAAAATAACGAATGGCAATATGCAATTCAAAAATACTATTAAATAGTACCTTCAAAAAGAGCTCACGATACTGACTTCCAGTATTTACAGTAAGAAAGTAATTAAATTTCGGTTAAATTCCAAAGCAATTTGCAGGATCACTAAATGTTTGCCACTATTTCAAGACCTAAAATCTCTAACTGGGAAGCATCTAATATTCCAAACCTTACAGGCAAAACAGCGCTAATTACTGGTGCGAATAGTGGGCTTGGGTACTACACTGCAAAAGCCTTAGGAGAAAAAAATGCTCATGTTGTTATAGCTTGTAGATCCCTTGAAAAAGCTAATCAAACTATCAAAAAACTTAAAGGTCTTAATCCTGAAGGATTATTTACACCTTTAGAATTAGATTTGTCAGATTTAAAAAATATTGTTGAAGTTCAGTCCAAAATTTTTGATAATTTTGAAAATTTGGATTTACTAATCAATAATGCAGGCATTATGCATCCGCCTAAAACTCTTAGTGCCCAAGGATATGAAATACAATTTGCTGTTAATCATCTAGCTCACATGCTTTTGACTCTAAAGCTACTTCCAATTATTGAAAAAAAAGAAGAATCTAGAATAGTAACGGTTACTTCCGGAGCACAATTTTTTGGCAAAGTTGGTTGGAAAAATCTGAAAGCCGAGAACTATTACAACAAATGGGAATCTTACTCCAATAGCAAATTGGCAAATGTAATGTTTGCTTTGGAACTAAACCAGAACTTAAAGCACAAAAATATACTTTCTTTAGCTGCTCACCCAGGAATTGCAAAAACAAATCTCTTTACTGCTCAAAAACCTAACCCTGGTCCATTAGAAACATTCTCATTGGAATTATTTAGCCCTATTTTTCAAACTGCTGAGATGGGTGCTTTACCTCAGCTTTTTGCAGCCACTTCACCAGACGCAAGAGGCGGTGATCATTATGGTCCTAGATTTAATTTCAGAGGTCATCCAAAACTATCACCTACTTCTCCTTTCGCCATTAATAAAAAAGAAAGAAAAAATTTATGGGAAAAAAGCCTCGAAATACTCAATAATTTCTTATAAATTTTTCATTTTTACTAACTTTAAAAAATACTTCAAGATATGTAATTCACTCTCTGAGAGTTTCATAAATTCTGTTAAGGCATCATAATTTTTTTCATCAATTTTTTTTGACAATTGAATAAAACTATCATGGTTTTCATTAACAAAGCGCTCAGCAATCTGAGACGGAGTTAAACCCCGTTCAATTAATTCACCTGGAGCATTTTTCTCCCACTTTTCATAAAACCAAGAGAACCAATATTTTGCAGTATTATCTTCCATAATTAACTTTATCTTGGGCGAATACTATAAATACTGAAGAAAAATCTCATGATTGAATTACCCCTTAAACACAATTAATATAAATGCAATTATAAATTTAATGATAGATAATCATTCAAGTAAAAGAAATATTAATCTTGTAATTGGATTAGGTAAATCTGGATTTTGGGCTGCCAAGTATTTGAGAAGCATCAATAAGAGAGTAATTGTTTGGGAAAGTAAAGATGGGATAGAATTCTTAGAGAGAAAAACAGCATTAGAAAAGCTAAATATAATAGTTTCTCTAAATAAAGAATTTGTGTTTGAAGAAATTCAACCTTTTGTGAAAGAGATCGAATCTGTTGTTGTAAGTCCATCAATACCTTATGACCATATAACTATTTTTGAATTAAAAAAAAAGGGAATTAAAGTAATTGGAGAAATTAATGTTGCATGGGAAATTTTAAAAGACACAAATTGGATAGGTATTACTGGCACTAATGGCAAGACTACTGTTACTCATCTACTAAGCCATATACTCTGCGATACTGGATTATATGCTCCTTTTGCTGGAAATATTGGTACACCATTATGTAAATATGCTTACTCCAAAAAACATGAAAAAATTGATTGGGTTGTAGCTGAATTAAGTAGTTATCAAATAGAAATATCTCCAGAAGTAAAACCTAATATTGGAATATGGACAACCTTCACAGAAGATCATCTTGAAAGACATAAAACACTTGAAAACTATTTCAACATAAAAAAAAGCTTGTTAGAAAAATCTGATTTTAGAATTTATAATTATGACGATAAAAACCTAAGAAATAAATACAGTTCACTATCAAGAGGGGTTTGGATAACAACTAGTTTAGATAAATCAAATTTTATTAATTGCGATTATTGGATAGATGATCAAGCATACATTAATGAGAGAGGGAAGAAATTATTCAAACTTGAACATTTTTCTTTAAAAGGAATGCATAATCTTCAAAATCTTTTATTGGTAATTGCAGCAGCAAGAAAAGTTGGATTATCTGGCAAGAAGATTAAAGATTCTTTATCTAATTACAAACAATTACCCCATAGGATGGAAACAATTTATAAAAATAATGATCTGGAAATCATTAATGATAGTAAAGCTACAAATTTTGACTCATCTATTGCGGGAATAAGTTCAATTAAAGGTCAAATAATAATCATTGCTGGGGGTAGATTAAAAGGCAATGAATATAGTGATTGGATAAAAGTTTTAAAGAAAAAAGTTAAATGTGTTTTCCTTTTTGGAGAAAGCTCAAAAGTCCTAAAAATGGCACTTATTAATGAAGGATTTAAAAAAAATATTTTTGAATTTTCAGAACTAAAAGAGCTTTTAAATTTTGTTTTTGATTATTTACAAAATAATAGGGTTGGAACATTATTATTCTCACCTTCATGCTCTAGTTTTGATCAATTTAAAAATTATGAAGAGCGTGGAGATTATTTCAAGAAACTAATAAGTGAAAAATTAAAAGTTAATAAATCCATTTTTAGTTCAAGTATCATTTCGTAATTTTCAGGTCGGTCATCACAACCGTTTACCATCTAGCAAATATTCACTTAATTAGTTAGATTTTGACTATAAATTATCTACTAGCAATGAGTGAATCTAACAATTTACCTCAAGCAATAAGTCATAAAAAATTAAGTTACTTGATGCTTAAGGCACAAAAAGATGCTCATTTTTCTGATGAATTAGCAGAAATAGAAAGCCCCGAAATAAGAGAATTTGAAGAGTTAATAAACAATTGGGAAGCTTCAACTAAGAAGGTAGTTAATGAGTTATCAAAAAGAAAAGAGAATTTACTAAAAGATAAATCACCAAATTCTTTAATTGCACTTGGTGCTATGGAAGTTCACCTTAATATGGCTTTGCAAGCCTTAAATGCATTTAATAAAGGAGTTGATGGGTAAAAAAACAGATTAATTATAAGGAAGGCATCGAAAATAAGAGAAAATCTAGTTCTTTTTCAGTATCTATAGAAACATCATCATAATAATTAACTTCAAAACCCAAGCCATCTCCAGATTCGAGACACATATTTGAATTGGAGTCTTTACTTTTTAATAAAAGATTACCTTCTATTATTTGTATCCAATTATATTTATCGATTTTTAATGGCAATTTTTTTTCTTTAATTGGCTTATATTTACAACGCCATAAAGAGATACTTTGATTTAGAGAAAGCTTATTATTTTTAGCGTCTTTGTAATTAAAAATAAGATTGTCCCAAAACTTTTCATTTAATGAAATTTGATCATATCGAGGTTTGATATTTTCTTTTTGAGGGTATATCCAAATCTGGAACAACTTACAGGTCTCATTTTCTTCATTCTTTTCGCTATGAGAGATTCCAGTACCTGCAGACATAACTTGTACTTCATCTTTGTGAATTTTTCCAAAATTGTTTAACGAGTCTCTATGAGTTATTGCTCCTTTTGTTACGACAGTAATAATTTCCATATTTGCATGAGAATGTGTATTAAATCCTGCATTAGGAGAAATAATATCTTCGTTTATAACTCTAATTTTCCCAAAATTATCCCATTTTGGATCTCTATGCTCTGCGAAAGAAAATGAATGCATTGAATGCAGCCAATCTCTTCTTGATACAAATCTATCATCGGATTTTCTTATTTTAATAATATTAAAAACCATCAAAATTAAATAGAATAAAAAAATTCTAAATAATTAGAAAAATATTTGTAAAATTTATTTGGTAAATTATTCCTAAAAAAAAAGCAACTATCAAAATTTAAACATTTATTTTACTTTGAGCCTTATTAGCCTTTATCAATATTTTTTGTGCTTCATCTCTTGTAAGGCATTTTTCTGCTTTTACATTTAAGTTTTTAAGTTTTTGCAGTTGCTTTGTGTTACTCATAATTTAACCCGTTCTTATAGTTACTTTAACATAATTTTAAATTAATTACCTCTTAAACCTTTGCATCAAATCGTTTTTACAGCTTTGAGAATGGAATTATCAGAACAATATAGAGGATGTATTGGATTATCTTTGATTGTTTTCTTAATTAAAAGCGGTCCAAGAGGATTATCAAAATTATTTTTTCTGATTGAGTTATATTGCATTATTTTTTTTAATATTCTTTTATTTCTACTTAGAAATTTCCCTTTGTTACCCCAACCTAACCATAAATCACAATTTTTATTTTCAGACCAGTGTTTTAAGTTTTTAAAAATATGATTATTGTTTAAATACCCAACAGGGTTTTTGTGATTAAAGAGTCTTGCTGGATTACTTGAAATAAGAGCAAATAAATTGATTAATTTTACTTTGCCATAATTATTATTTTTCGAGATTTTAATTATCTTTTTTGTTGTATTATCCAAGAAAACTGCATCTGATAATGAAGGATTTAGACCAATAAAAATAATCTCTCTTTTAGATTTAGAAATCTTATAACTTAAACTCCATCTATATATTTTGTTAGCACTTATTAAACAATTTCTTTCTAAAAATAAATTTTTCAACCTAAACCTACACCTCTAGCCATAAGAGTTGCGAACAAAGGTATTGTTGCAAAGCCAACTAATTCGGTGGTAATGATTAGTCTAAATCTCTTCACTAGGTTTTCTGAAATTTCAGGTAGTTTATTCTTACTCAGTGGAATTGCCCAGAGGATATATGTTGTCGTTGGGTATAAAGAAAGTAAGCCAACCAAAATGTAGAGCGAAACCTTTATCCAAAACACAGGATTACCCGTATAGAAATCACCTCCTTGACCAAAATACTTAACACGCAAAATCCCAGTAACTAATATTGCAACTCCTGCCAAACCATAAACCACATCTGCAATTATCATTGAGATCGTCTCATTTCTATTAAGACTTACTTTTAGGGTCAATCTTTCAAACAAAAGAGAACCGAAACACAAAATAATTCCTAAATAATGAACATATGCTACTAATGCACTTTTAGCAATTTCACCTGTTAATAAAGTTCCTAATAACATGTTCGAGTCAAAATTTATACAATCCTAACCACCAAATGAAGAATTTGTTTAGAAATAAATTAATAACTTAAAAGCAAGGTATTAAATCTAAGACTCTAAAAACCTTTTTTGACCATCTTCAAAAAAATCCTTTTTATTCCACACTTCGATTACATCTGGGAAATGTTTTTCCATACAATTATCACAAACCCCATGACTGAATCTAATATCACTAATTTTCGAAAGATATTTTTCTAAATGCATCCAATCTCCCTCCTTATTTTTCACTTCTCTGCAATATGAACATACAGATAAAATCCCTTCCTGTTTATGCAAATTAGATAAAGCATCTAGCAAATTTAATGACTTTTTTCTTAGCTCTAAAAATGAAACTATTTGCTTGGATAATAATTCCATAATATTAAATTGTTGTGTAGTTAGATTTCCTGGCTTTCTGTCTATTACACAAAGAGTTCCAAGCTTATTACCATCACTATTTCTAAGGGGAAAACCTGCATAAAAACGAATCTTTGGATCTCCAGTTACCAATGGATTATTTATAAATCTTTCATCTTGGAAAGCATCATGAATAATTAATGGACTATTTTCTTTTATTGCATGTGTACAAAAAGACCAATCTCTTCTAGTTTCTGATATTTGAAGTCCTATTTTGGATTTAAACCATTGTTTATCTTTGTCTACCAAAGTCATCAAAGAAATAGGC
>CACGMX010000005.1 GCA_902574405.1 uncultured Prochlorococcus sp.
ATAAAACTTTTAATATTCCAACTTCTAAGGATAATCCATCATTAAATCTTTCTCACGCTGTTTCAATAGTTCTGTATGAATTAAATAAGTCTTCTAAAAAGAATTTAAATAATGAATTAAAAGTTTTTAACTTAGCATCACCGAATGAAGTACATGATACATTTGTGGAATTAGAGGAAATGCTTTTGCGAGTTGGATATCTCTTAGAACATACCTCCAAGGCAAAAATAAATAAATTTAAGAATTTTATTTTGAGGGCAAATACATCAATGAATGAAATGAATGTTTTACGAGGAATTGTCCATCAAATAAACTGGTTTTTGAACAATTCAAAAAAAAATAAGTAACTATAAATTTGATTAGTTACTATTCACTCTTTGTTTTAATTTGATAGGGATATTTACTAAAAACATTTTCTGAAGTAACATCTATTGATTATTTGAATATTTAAGAAAACTAAAACTGTGCCTACAACAAAGAAAAGAAGAGTTTTTCCTTTTACAGCAGTAATTGGCCAAGAAGAAATGAAATTGGCTCTTTTGTTAAATGTTATTGATCCAAGAATTGGAGGAGTGATGATAATGGGTGATAGAGGGACTGGAAAGTCCACTACAATCAGAGCCTTAGCTGATTTGTTGCCTGCAATCGATGTTGTTAAAGACGATCCATATAATAGTTCACTAGTTGATCCTGATTTACAAAGTAAAGAAGTTTTGGAGAAAATTACTCAAGGAGAGAATCTAGAGAGTATTCAAAAACAAGTACCTATGGTTGACTTGCCTTTGGGGGCTACTGAAGACAGGCTTTGTGGAACCATTGATATAGAGAAGGCTTTGAGCGAAGGTGTCAAGGCATTCGAACCGGGTCTACTAGCAAAAGCTAATAGAGGTTTACTATACGTTGATGAAGTGAATTTACTTGATGATCATTTAGTTGATGTACTTTTAGATTCGGCCGCTTCTGGATGGAATACAGTTGAAAGGGAGGGGGTATCAGTTCGACATCCTGCGAGGTTTGTCCTTATTGGTTCAGGAAATCCAGAAGAAGGTGAATTAAGGCCTCAACTATTGGATAGGTTTGGAATGAGTGTTGAAGTTAAGACAGTTAGAGATGCTGAATTAAGAGTTCAAGTAGTTGATCAAAGAACTTCTTTTGATGATAATCCTGATGAGTTTTCATTGAGTGTTGAGAAACAACAGGATGAACTTCAACAAAAAGTTATTAAAGCACAAGAAATATTAAATTCTGTTCAAATGGACGATGACTTAAGATTGAATATTTCTGCAATCTGCGGAGAATTAGATGTGGATGGTTTACGTGGAGATATTGTTACGAATCGATCAGCAAGGGCAATTGCAGCATTTGAGGGCAGAACTGAAGTGCAAGAAGATGATATAGCAAGGGTTATTTCTTGTTCTTTAAGACATAGACTTAGAAAAGATCCCTTAGAACAAGTTGATTCAGGTGAAAGAGTTATTCAAGCTTTTTGTAAAGTATTTGATTTAGATGAAAAAGAAAATCTTTCAAAATTTCAATTGTCTGCTGAAGCTGAATAACAGTGAGAATAATTGGGATTGACCCCGGATTAGCTAGAGTTGGTTATGGAATAATTGAGATAGAAAATGAAAGAAAGATATTATTAGATTGCGGTGTTATTGAGACAGGTAAAGATAAAAAAGAAGAAGATAGACTTTATGAGATATTCCAAGATCTTAATGAATTAATAAATCGTTGGAAACCAACTGCAGCGGCAGTAGAAAAATTTTTCTTTTACAGGTCAAGCACTACCATTAGTGTGGTGCAGGCTAGAGGTGTAATTATGATGGTATTGGCCTCTAAAAAAATTCATGTTAGTGAGTATTCACCTGCTCAGATAAAATTAACAATAGCTGGGTGTGGAAAGGCATCTAAGAAAGATATTCTTGATGCTGTTATGTATAACTTAGATCTTAACAAACCTCCAAAACCTGATGATTCGGCAGATGCATTGGCAATAGCACTCACAAAACTAAATGAGGAAGGCTTTAACTGAAAATTTAAAATGACGATCTTTAAAAATAAGAAATTGGAGAGGGATACGTTTAGAAAACTAAGAGATGGGATATCTCCTGATCAAAGAGAAAATGTAGAAAAGAATGTAAGACTATATATTGATTTATTTGTTAAGGGATATAAAAATATTGGTTATATAGCTATATATTGGCCTCTAAAAAATGAAGTTGATATAAGAAGTCTTAAGAAAAAATTCACTTTAGCTTTACCTAGATGTAAAGATAAAAAAGAGTTGTTATTTTATCCATGGGACGAAAAACCTCTTACCAAAGATTCTGAGGGAATATTAAGTCCAAATAACTCTTCTCCATTGAGTCATTTGCAGATAAGCATGATATTTGTACCATGTCTTTCGGTTGATAAAAATTTAACAAGATTGGGTTATGGAGGCGGTTATTTTGATAAATTAAGAAGAGATAATGATTGGGGAAATGTTCCATGTATTGGAGTATTAACTTCTAACTGCGTAAGTACGATTCCATTAACCAGAGCTGAGTGGGATATTCCTTTATCTGGCTTTATCACAGAAAAAGAAATATTTGTATAATAGAAGACTGTTAAATTGATTAATTTAAAGCTTTAAAAAATGGAAAATCAGGAAAAATACAATAATTTATCAAAATTAGTAGAAAAGTTGAAGAAATCAGAAGATCCAAAAAGAAAATATGAATACATTTTGTGGTTAGGTAAAAAATTGAAAGAGCCAGATAGTGAAATTCTTGTAGAAGAAAATAAAGTTAAGGGATGCGTTTCAGAAGTTTTTGTTAAGGCAACTATTAAAGCTGGTAAATTATTTTGGGAAGGATATTCTGATGCTCTCATAACGAAGGGTTTGTTGGCCTTTTTAATAACTGGATTAAATGAGTTAACACCAAATCAAGTTGTTGAAATAGATAAGAAATTTATAGAAGATACTGGTTTGAAAGCAAGCTTAACGCCTTCACGTTCAAATGGTTTTTTAAACATTTTATTGAAAATGCAGTCTCAAGCAAATGAATTTTTGTAGGCCTAATAATATAAAATTAAACTCAAAGTTAAAAGAAATAAAAAATGAGAAAATGCAAAATTGGGATTGTAGGTTTTGGAACTGTAGGTTCAGGAATTTATAAAATATTAAGTTCTGAAGCTGATTTACATCCAATCCTAAAAGAAATAGAAATTGCAAAAATAGCAGTTAAAGATCTTAATAAAAAAAGGGATATTGAGCTAGACAATAATTTATTAACTGATGATCCATTTAAATTAATTAATGACCCTTCTATAGATGTAGTTGTTGAAGTAATGGGTGGAGTTGATTTGGCGAAAGATATTATTCTGCAATCATTAAAATTAGGCAAATCTGTTGTTACTGCAAATAAAGCTGTTATTGCAAGATATGGAGAAGAAATATATAAAACTGCATCTAAAGAAGGAGTGTATATATTGTCCGAAGCAGCTGTTTGCGGGGGGATTCCAATAATTGAACCCTTAAAAAGATCATTAAAAAGTAACAGTATAAAAAAAATGGTTGGGATAATAAATGGCACAACAAATTTTATTCTTTCAAAGATGGCAAATGAAAAAGCTGATTATAAGGAGACTTTAAAATTGGCCCAAAGCCTTGGTTACGCAGAATTTGATCCAACTGCAGATGTTGAGGGGCATGATGCTGCTGATAAGATTTCAATCCTTAGTGAACTCGCATTTGGAGGGAAAATCAAAAGAAAGGAGATACATTCTGAAGGTATTAGTAAAATTAATCTAAAGGATATCGAATATGCCAATAAATTAGGATTTGAAATAAAACTTTTAGCGCTCTCCGAAAGGGGACAAACAAATAGTAATGATTCACTTGCTTTGAATATTTGGGTAGGTCCTTCTTTGATTCCAAAATCTCATCCATTGGCAACAGTTAAGGGAGTGAACAATGCCTTATTGATAGAGGCTGATCCTCTGGGAGAGATAATGTTGTATGGTCCAGGTGCAGGGAGTGGCCCAACTGCTGCATCTGTAGTATCAGATATATTAAATCTGCATGCCGCCTCAGTAAAAAATAATAATTCAGTCGATCCATTGTTATCTTTTGATTTCTGGAGAACCTGTCATATCATAGAATCTTCACAAATAAACAAAAAAAATTACCTTAGAATTATTTGTCTTGATAGTCCAGGCGTCATAGGAAAGATTGGAGATATTTTTGGAAAGAATAATGTATCAATCGAATCAATTGTTCAACTTGATGCAAGTGAGGACAAAGCAGAAATTGTCGTTATTACTCATGAGGTGAATAATGGAGATTTTGATAAATCGAAAGATGAAATAAATTCGCTAAATGAAGTCAAAATTATCGCAAGTCAATTAAGTTGTATTTAAAAAAATAGTTTGCAAATTTCTTTATAGCTTGTTAAACCGAAGAAAGTAAGTGTTTGGTTTTAGAACCTTAATGATTCATTCAAAACTTTTAGACAGTAAAAATAATAATTTAATTTCTTCTGAAAACCTTTATAAAGGTGCTTGTGTAAAAATTAAAAATAGCAATAAGACTTTTCAAGTAGTTGGTTTAAATATAAGTAAAGAAATTTGTTGGGTGAGAGAGTGGCCTTTTGCATGTAATTCTAAAAAAACATTTGCTTTAGAAATAAATCAAATAATCTTACAAATTTTCTGCTCTAATAATTCTTCAGAAAAACTAAGTAATTATGAAATATAAAAAAAAAGTTGTTTTATCAATATTTATTATTTTAATTTCTTTTTTACAGAATTCTTGCGGCTCAAAAAGAATATCTAAAAAAATCATAGTAGCAAGTTCTGGAAAAATTGAATCTTTAGATCCAGCTAGAGCAAATACTCTTAAAGCAATTCAATTAATCAGTTCTCTTGGAGACACATTATATGAATTAAATTCTGATGGAGAATTAATCCCTCAATTGGCTTCGGGTATGCCAGTTATTTCGAAGGATAGGCTTCAAATAACTATCAATTTAAGAAAGAATGTTTTTTTTCATGATGGAACTGCATTTAACTCAAATGCTATCAAGTTTACCTTTGATAGATTCAAAAGAATTGGAACAATGAACTATATTTTAGGAAATAAGATTAAATCAATTGAAACGCCAAGTGAATATTCAGTCATAATAAATTTGAATAAACCATCAAGTTCTTTAAATGGTTTACTCACATCAGTAAATTTAACTCCAATATCTCCTACCTTTTACAAACAATATTCTGATAAGTTTCTAAATGAAAAATTCGTTGGTACTGGCAAGTATGTGCTTACTAGTTTTTCTAATGAAGTTCAATCAATTGATCCATATTTAAATTATTGGGGTGAAAAGCCCTTAAATAAGGGAGTTAATTTTGTGGGATATTCAAATTCATCTTCTCTTTTTGGTGCTTTAAAAAGTAAACAAATTGACGTACTTTTATCAAATTCAATTGATGATAGTCAGAGAAAAAGTCTAAATAATTTAAGTAAAAATAAACAGTTTAATGAAGGTAATAGCCCTTTCACTGAATTAAGTTTTATAAGCCTTAAAACTAGTTCTTATCCCTTAAATAATCTTAATTTAAGACTGGCTTTGGCAAAAAGTCTTAATAGAAAATTGATTAGTGAGAAAGTAAGTTATGGATTAAGGAAGCCATCTAGATCAATTATTCCTCCGATATTAAAAAAAGATAATCAAGAACTTTGGCCTAAATATGATTATTTAGAAGCGAGAAGGTTATTGCAAAAAGAAAATTACTGCAATGGAAATATTCTAAAAATACCCCTTACTTATAGGTCGAATGTACCAGCTGACAAGCTTATTGCTCTGACATGGCAGGAAGAAATTAAAAATTCTTTGAAAGATTGTATTGATATAGAACTTAATGGGGTTGAATCTACAACAGTTTATAAGAATCTAAGTTTAGGAATTTATACAGCAGTTATTCTCGATTGGACTGGAGCTTATTCAGATCCAGAAGCATATCTCACCCCTCTTTTAAGTTGTAATGAAATAGTTGATGGCATATGTAAAAAAGGAGAATCAGTTTACAGCGGTAGTTTTTGGGGTTCAAATAAAGTGGAAATTTTATTTCTTGAGAGTGAAAAAACAAGTGGAATTAAAAGATTAGAAAAACTTGTTGAAATTGAAAAAATAGCAGCAAATTCAATCCCTTATATTCCTATTTGGATATCCTCTCAAAAAGCATGGTCTCAAAATAAAATATCAAAACCTATTTTTAACGGTGCAGGAATAATTTCATTGAGTGATCTAGAGTTAATTGATGAGTAGAAATTTAAATAAATTACTAAATTATTCCTTATTGAAAATTTCATTAATACCCATAATGCTATGGATAATTTCTTCATTAGTATTTATTTTATTGAGAGTTGCCCCTGGTGATCCTGTCGATGCAATACTTGGATCTGGTGCAGATGAGGTTTCAAGGGAATTTCTAAGAAATAAATTGGGACTAAATGAACCTTTAATAAGTCAATATTTTTCATATATTAAAAGTATATTGCACTTAGATTTTGGCCAATCTCTTAGTACTCAGGAGCCAGTCCTCTATATTATTATTAAGTCATTGCCTGCAAGTCTTGAGCTTGGATTCTTTTCAATATTAAGTGCCACACTAATCGGATTCCCATTGGGATTAATCGGCTTAAGAAATAAAGGTAAAAAGACTGATTATTTTGCGAGAATATTAGGAATTGCTACATATGCGATCCCTCCTTTTTGGGGTGCAATGTTAGCGCAATTATTATTTTCTGTATTCTTTAACATTTTCCCAATTGGAGGTAGATTTCCAATATTTCAACAACAACCTCAAATTACAGGTTTTCTGGTTTTAGATAGTATTCTTTCAAATAATATTATTGCTTTGAAAGATAGTCTTTATCATCTCGCACTTCCTTCGATTACCCTTGGCTTTTTATTAAGTGGTATATTCAGCCGCTCATTAAGAGTAAATTTGGATAAGACATTAAAAAGTGATTATGTAAATGCTGCTATATGTAGAGGAATATCAAGGAAAAAAATATTTTTAAACCATGCATTGCCTAATGCTCTATTGCCAATTGTCACTATTTCTGGCTTGACTATGGCCTCATTAGCAGGAGGTGCTTTATTATTCGAGGTGACTTTTTCATGGCCAGGTATAGCTTTAAGATTACATGAAGCTATTTCTCAAAGAGACTATACCTTGGTTCAAGGAATTGTAATTTTTACCTCTATGCTCATAGTCTCTTTAAATCTCTTCGTGGATATTTTAATCGCATATTTAGATCCACGAATAGAGTACTAATTTTCGGAAATTTCTTTTATCGTTTCAAGATCTAAAAGATGGAAATCAAGTCCCAAATCTCTTTGGTTTTTAACTAGAGGGGGGATCTTTTGCTCTTTAATATTTTTTAAAAATTCAACTATAATTTTAGTAGATAAATCTTGTACTAATATTGGCTCTGAACCAATAAAAGATTCTCTTATTTTGAAGACGTCATTATTTTCTTCATAGCTTTTATTAATTCTTATTGGAGAGAAATGACTTGCACCTTCAATAATTAGAAATCTATTTGATGGATTATTTAAAGCAGAAAAAACTCTAAATTGTTCATTGATTAAAGGTGTAATAAGATCATAAGTACCACCTATTAGAAGAGTTGGTGTTTTAATGCCTGTACTATTTTCTTTTGACCATACTAAACTTCCAAATGAATTGAAGCCTACTATCGCACTTGCGTTATTAGTGTTTTTTTTCTTTGGGAATGGTATTTCGCTCAACTGACATTGAAGTAATTTTGATAAATTTGTTACCGCAAAGTCTTTTAATGCCGAATCGCATTTTTCCTCTAATTGAGCAGTAGGTTTCTTCCCTTGATGTAAAAGTGCTATTAAAGCACCAAGTGAATGACCCATTAAAATATAAGAATTATTAGGTAAACCAAATTCTCCATTTTCATGAGCTTTCAATACAGCATCTAAATCTTTAATTCTATATAAGAAAAAGTCTACACTTCCTGGTATTGTTTCCTTACCTTCGAGTACTTCTATGAATGATTCTAAATTACTCCCTCTATGATCTATGAATAATATGGGCCAACCTCTTTTAGCTAATTCATTACCTATCCATTTGAAATTATTAATTTCGCCTCCAAGTCCTGGCATAAAAATTATCAATTCTTTATCATCATTTGTTTTATTGCTTTTCCATATTTCAACTTCAAAAGGTTTCACTCGGTGAGGAGCATAAATTTTTTTATCAATTTTTATTAGATCTTTAGTTGATATTTTTTTAGTATTTTTAAAAGCATTTTGTTTCGTTCTTTCAAGTTTATTTAATTTGGACAAAAGTTCTTGTTGCATAGTTAATTCATTTTTCCAAGATGAAATTATTAAAATTAAATTATCAATATCTATTGAAATTTCTTCTGATGGTAATGCCTTTATGATGTCTAAAGTTGAAACTTCTTTTTTTTGATCTAATAAATTTTCTATAGTGTTATATATTTCCGTTCCATTATTGTCATTTGGGATTTTAATGCTTTTGCTTAATTCTGTAAGAATTTTACGCCCTATCCAACTTCTTAATATTTCTCTATTTAATCCCTCTTCTTTGAAAATTGGAAATTCTAAAAATTTTGATAATTCAAAAACTCTTATAAATCCATTATTTTTTAACCAATCTATTAATTCTGTTGAATCATCTTTGTATTTTTCTAATTTTGATAATTGTTCTATAGTAAGAGGGATTTCCATCTCTTCAAACTTAATATTTATCTTTTCAGCGGCCTTTAAACCATTATTAAAAAATAAACTACACAAACTAAAAAAAATTATAAAAATGTATTTCACTAGTGATTAGTCCAAATAGTTTAAAAATTAGCAAAAATTGGTGGATTCAATTTCCATACCATTTGAGGTTAATAACCAAGATAAGATTTTTTGCTGCATTTGGAGCAGGAGGAGTTATTTATTTAACATCACTTATTTTTAATAACCTCGGATTATCGGCAACAGATATTGGGCTGGGATTTACTACTTCAGCAATAATTGGAACCTTAACGAGACTCTTTACAGGTAATTATCTTAATAAAACAGCGAAAATACAATTTCCAATAATTACTTCTTCAATACTAAGTATTGCTGCTAGCTTATGCCTCATTTTTTCAAGAGATACTTTTTGGTACATAATTGGACAGTCACTTGTTGGGGCTTCTGCAGGAATATATTGGCCTGCTGCCGAGTTTGGAGTACCCTATTTTTGCCATCCTATCGAAACACGCAAAGCTTATGCTCTTGTAAGAAGTTCGGAGGCTTTAGGAATATTTCTAGGGGTATTCTTAGGGGGTTATATGATGAATTTTTTGTATGCAAAATCAATTTTTATTAATGATATATTTTGCATGTTAGTTATCACATATTTAATATCTAGAAATAGTTTTTCTATTAGAAGAAACTTAGAAAATGTCCAAAAAAAATTTGTAGATCCAATTAATCAGGGACAATTGAAATGGAATAAAAATTCAACAATAATAATTTTATCTATTGTATTGATAACTACCTCTTTAGCTCTGATTCAAGTGACTTTGCCTCTTGATCTTGTTAAAGGTGGAGTATATCGCAATGCATTAAGCAAAGAAATTATTAGTCTTATAATTTCTATTCAGTTAATTTTATTGTTGTTTTTACAATGGCCTATTGGATCTTGGATATCAAAAAAAGGGAGATTATTTGGGTTGAAATTTAGTTTGATAAATTTCTCTTTCGCTTCTTTTTTATTATTTATTTCTAGTTATTTAAATATCCCAGCTTTTTATTTAATTTCTTTTTCATTGATATTAGTGAGTTTAGGGACTGCTTCATTTCTTCCAACATCAACAGATATTGTTTTCAGAATAGCTCCTTCAAACAAAAAAGGTTTTGCACTTGCTCTATTATCACAATGTTTCGCTATGGGTTATTTTTTTGGACCATTTATTTCGGGACGTATATTAGATCTATTTGGTTATGCTTCAGTAATCTGGCTATCTATTTCATTTGCTTGCTTTATAATTTTTGCAATCCTATTTAAAAGATTATTTTAATTAATCTTTTAAAATTTAAATTTTTTCTAATTCAATAATTCTTCTCTCTCTTAGAAATAAGAAAAAAGGTGCTGAGAATGCAAATGCAATGAGAAAAGTTCCAATGTAAACAACCCACATATTCTTTATCTTTAATTTTTTTGATTCATTTACTATCCATATAAAAATTGCACTTGCACCTACTAATAAGTCCCTAGAAATTGACCGAGCTGCAGGGTTGGCATTCGCTAAAGAAATGAAGTTATTTATATCAAAGCTACTTCCATATTCCCTGGCAAATTCGAAATTTGCCATCATTGGCAGGACAGCACCCAAAATTGATAGAAAAAGGTAAAGATAAGATAGTATCTGTTTATTATCTTTTAAAATGTTGAATGAATTCACTTTTCAAGAATATTTCTTTTAATAATAGTATTTAAAAGCTTATGGTTGTTGAAAAGAATAACAAAGTTGAAGACTATAAATTGAAAAAAACAAACTTAAATTTTGCTGTAGTTGGTCACATCGAATGGATGAATTTCTTAAAGGTTGATCAATTACCAAAACATGGAGTTATTTCTCATTCTGAAAAGTCCCTTGAGTCTCCAGCTGGTGGTGGCTCTGTTATCGCGAAAATACTCTCTGATTTAACTTTAAACCAAATTCATTTTTTTACTTCATTAGGTAATGATGATTATGGAGATAAGTGTTTCAAGATTCTCTCAAATATGGGAATGAAGTTGCATGTAGCTTGGCGTGACAAACCTACAAGAAGAGGGTTTAGTTTAATTGACTCTCAAGGTGAAAGAGCAATAACAGTTATTGGAGAAAGGTTAGCACCAACTCATAAAGACAAATTAGAATGGAACATTTTAAAAAAAATGGACGGAATTTTTATTACTGCATCTGATTCAGAGATTTTTAAAATGGCTAGATCAGCTTCAATACTTTGTACAACACCAAGGGTGGGATTAAATATAATTAATAAATCGAATGTAATTTTAGATGGATTAATAGGCAGTAATCTTGATCCAGGGGAAGTTTTTTCTTTTTCTGATTTATCGTTAAAACCTAAATATACTATTAAAACCGAGGGAGAGAAGGGAGGCATAATATTCCCAGGAGGAAGATATAAGGCTCTTAAAAACAAAAAATTAAAGGTTGATTCTTATGGATGTGGTGATTCTTTTGCTGCGGGTATTCTTTATGGAATGGCATCTAAATGGGATATAGATAAAAGTTTAAATCTTGCTAAAGTAATGGGAAGAGACGCTAGTGAATTTTTCGGACCATATGCAAATAATGATGAAAAATAATTGAATTAACACTTACATGAGTAATCTAGATAATAAAAATAAAAATATTCTTGTAGAAAATATTATTGTTTTCTTTTTATTTACTGTTTTTTTGGTTTTTAAATCTTTGAAAACTTTATCTAGAATTTTTACTTATGGAATCTTAAGAAAAGAAATATTAACTACTAAAAGTAACTTAGGCGTAGATATTAAAATAAAAATTAAATAGTTAATGAATATATTTTTAGTTTTTCTAATTTTAGGAGTTATTTTTTTAGTCTACAAAAAAATTAAATCTAAAAAACCAAAGAACTTAAAATTAGACAAATTTAAAAATAAACATCAGAGCACGCAAACAAGTATTGAAAGAATTTTTTTAAGAGAGGAAGAAAAAACCTTTTCAAATCCTAATATTAATATCTATATTGGGAGTTATGATAACGAAGATAATATTAATAGAAAATCTAATATTCACAGAGCAAGGCTTTCAAAATTTAAGAAATCCAGATTAAATGATGAAATGATTTTTCAAGATGAGGAACAAAGGATTTATAAAATTAATAATGGGAAAAAGGTTTACTTATAGTTTTTGTTCTAACCACACTCAAGACTTTCTCTTGTTGAAACGCCCGTAGTTGGATTGATCCCATCAGCAATTTCACAAAGATTTCTTTGATCTTCGCTGTCAAGAATAGCGTAAGAAAAATCTGCTCCTTCTATTTGAGCTCCTGCAAAACTACTACCTGATGCGATCATATTTATTAAAACAGCATTTCTAAGATCTGTTTTTTGGAAATTAACTCGATCAGAAAGAGTATCTGTCAGGTCTATTCCATTTAAATTAGAACCTTTTAAGTCAGATAGGGTTAAGGTTGTCCCGTGTAAATCAACATCACTAAAATCTGCGTCTCTCGCAACTGCTCCAGCTATAGATGACAAATGAAGATCCTCTCCATGGAAATCAAATCCTGTAATATTAGATCTTACATAACTTGGGACTTCATCTCCTTCGCCCTTAACAGCTACATTTGCTCCAGCAAAAACTGGAGAGGATAAAACTAAAAAGGAAAAAGTTAAGCATAAAATATAATTTAAGAACCTGAAAAATTTCATACTAAAGAATTCGAATATTATTATTTTATAACAATTAGATAATTTTTAAAATTGATATATAAATTTGGAAGAGTTTTTAAGATTATTTAACACTATAAATTTTAAATCTAGGTTCTAGATTATTTATACAATCTAGAAGTTTTTTATTATCTTTGCTATTCGTTACCTTGAATTCAGATTCAACCGTGCCGACTTCATCTCTAATAGCTTGATTTAAAACTATGGATCCGTTTTCGTCAGATACGGATCTATGAAAAGTTCCTCTAGGTATCCTTAAAATATATCCGCAAGATTCTAACCTAACCTTATAAAAAGGATAATCCCAACCAAAATTGACAAGGAAAAATGTCCTACCCCCAGAGATAGCTAATAGATTATCTTCTTGATTGTGATGTATGTAAAATTGCCAATTATTAAATTCTTCTTCATTTGGAGGACTAACCGCAGGACCACTATGAATAACTAGATCTCTGTAATTTGATTCATTAACACTAATATCAAAAAATCTTACATCTTTTGTATCGCGAAATTTTTCATAACTTATCAATTCAAACATTTTTGATTTATTTGATTTGACAGGAGCAATTTCTAAGCTTGAGTTCAATTTTCTTTAAAGATTAAACAAATGAAAACAGATATATATATCTAAGAACGTATCAATTAACACTAAAAATGAAACATATTATTATTTATATTTTTTTGTTATTTTAAAAGATTGGAAATTCAATGTTTATTTAATTTCAATAGGCTTGATTTCCCAGGATAAAGTATTTTCTAAATTATTTTTCCCTATAAAGTTACCTGAAATTACAGAGGTTAAATTAGATTTTGAAGAGGATACCAATGTTAAATATCTCTCATCTATTAATCCTTTTCCGCTTGGATCAAAACCTCTCCAACCTGCACCCGGAATATATAATTCAGCCCAAGCGTGTAAATCCAACTCAGAGGGTAACGGATCCTCAAAATGATAACCACTTACAAACCTACTTGGGATACCAATAGACCTGCAAGCTTCAACCATAAGCATTGCTAAATCTCTGCATGAACCTATACGTTCTCTAAGTGTTCTGCTAGCCGGCCATGCTGGACCCGTATGTCTTTTGGTATATTTAACCCGATCTTGAATAATCTCTATTAGTTGGAAAGTAAATGATAATGCGTTATTAATGCTTCCTGCTAAAGCTTCTTGGGCAAGTTCTACTGCAGAGGGATCGTGTTGTCCATTTGGCATCCATCCCTCTAATGCTCCCTGTAAATCTCTGTTAATAATGCTTCTGCAAAAAGGTAATGTTAAATCTCTATTTTTAACTCCATCAATAATATTTGGATGTTTTATAGTTTCAACTTCGCTGATTGATTCAATAATTAAATTATCTGTTAATCCATTGAATCTGATTCTATTAATCTCTTCTCCGCTGGCAGCAAGTAATGGATAAATAATTTCTGGTTCTGGGGTTATTTTTAATTCAAAATTTTTTAGTTTTTGGAATCCATTTGACCTTGGCTTTATACATAATCTATGCTCGCCTAATTGAACAGGGTCTTCGTATTTATATTCAAGTTTGTGAATGTATTTAATTCTCATTAATAAACTTATTAATTAATAAAATATTTTTCTTTAATGAGATCATTTAATTTATTTAAATCCATTTGCAATGAATCTATTGCCTCATGTAAACCATCATTGATTATATCTTCAATTCTGATATAACTCCACTTTGCTTTAAGCAAACCTCTCATGCATTCTAATTCTGAAGGATTTTCAGTAGATGGAGAGTTATCTATTGTTTTAAGTGTATTACTTATCCCATCAAGGCAGTATCTTACTGATCTCGGAAAAATTGGATCAAGTAATAGAAATCTCGCAACTGAATTAGGCTTTATAGAATTTTGTACTGCTTTCCTAAACATTTGATAAGCTCCAGCTGAACGTAAAAGTGCAATCCATTGCAGCTCATCAAGAACTCCTCCAAGTTCATCTAAGCTAGGTAAGAGTAAATAATATTTAACATCTAAAATTCTTGAAGTTTTGTCAGCTCTTTCGATTAATCTTCCAAGAATGCTAAATCTCCAGGCAAGATCTTTGCTTAGAGTCGCATCTGTAATTCCATAAAAAAGCTGACATTCCCTCCTTATTTCACTTAATTGTTCTTGTCTTGGTTTATTCCATATTGCCTCTCCTTCTTGCATATTCCAATATAAAATATTAATCTGTTCCCACATTTCTGTGGTCATGACATCTCTGATTTGGCGTGCATTTTCTCTTGCCATTTGAATGCATGAAATTATGCTATTTGGGTTTAAACGATCTCTTATTAAAAAATTAATAACATCATCAGGTTGTTTCTCTGGGAATCTTGTATCAAAAGATTCTCTGTCACTTGAAGCATCAATTAATGGGAGCCAAGGTTCTGCACTTCCTGGTGGACAATCTAATGACATTGCTTCGCTTACTTCCACGAAACGAGATATGTTTTCCGCACGTTCTAAATAACGATTGATCCAATAAAGAGATTCTGCTACACGACTTAAAAGCATATTATTTACCTACAACCCATGTATCTTTGCATCCTCCACCTTGAGAAGAATTAACAACTAATGATCCTTTTTTTAATGCTACTCTCGTAAGCCCGCCTGGGCTAACCCATGAATCTTTTCCTCTTAAAATATATGGTCTTAAATCAACATGACATGGATATAGTTCTCCATCACATAACGATGGCACAGTAGATAATTCTAATGTTGGTTGTGCTATGAAATTTCTGGGATTATTTTTAATTTTATTAGCGAATTCTTCTATCTCACTGGTTGTTGAGTGAGGGCCAATTAACATTCCATAACCCCCAGCTTCTGCGACAGACTTAACAACAAGTTTTGATAAATTTTCTAGAACATATTCTCGATCCTTTTGATAATGACAAATATACGTTTCTACATTTTTAATAATAATTTCTTCATCAAGATAATATTTAATCATTTTTGGTACAAAAGAATAAATCATTTTGTCATCTGCTATTCCAGTCCCAGGTGCATTTGCTAAAGCAACATGACCTGCTTTAAAAACATCAAGTAATCCGCTAACACCAAGGCAGGAATCTTTTCTGAAATTAAGAGGATCTAAGAAATCATCATCAATTCGTCTGTAAATGACATCTACTCTTTTTAATCCAGAGGTAGTTTTTAAATATACATAATCATCATTACAAACTAAGTCATGACCTTGAACTAGTTGGATGCCCATTTCTTGAGCTAAATAACTATGTTCAAAATAAGCACTATTAAAAATTCCTGGAGTTAGTAGAACTATCTTTGGAGTGTCAGTCCAAACAGCAAGTTCTTGAAGCGTTTTTAAAAGATATGATGGATACTCATCAATTGGTTTTACTATTCTTCCTGAGAAAAGATTAGGAAAAATATTTTTCATAACTAATCTATTTTCTAAGAAATAAGCAACCCCAGAAGGGCACCTTAAATTATCTTCTAAAACATGCCAATCTCCTTTTCTATCCCTTATTAAATCAAGTCCTGAAATTTGACACCATTTATTAAGTGGAGGTTTGAAACCTATCATCTGAGGTCTCCAACCTTCTGAACTCTCTATTAATTCTCTTGGAATGATTCCATCATTAATTATTTTTTGAGAATTATAAATATCATCTAGGAATAAATCAATTGCTTCAAGCCTTTGTTTTAGCCCTTTTTCTAACGTTACCCAATCATCTTTACTAATTATTCTAGGAAGTGGATCAAAAGGTAATATTCTCTCAGTTCCTTTCAAACCAGTATCGTTTAATCTAAAAGTTGCACCATGTCTTAGTAATAATTTTTTTGCAGCAGAATGATTCCTGTTTAATTCTTCAAGTCCCATATTATCTAAAGAGGAAAGAAGTGGAATCAATATTTCTCTAGCAGAGTTAACATTATCCTTAAAGTATTCATCAAAACTATTTTTAGGTTGATAACTTGAAAACATATATTTCATCATTTAGTAACTTTTACTTTAGCTTTATATCTTTATTCGTATTTATAGCTACCAAAAATAATATCTCTTGACTCGATCCATATCATTATTTTGATCATTGAAGTATATTTCTTAAAAATCTCAAAGGCATGAGTTCTAGCAATTGGCAATTTGTTTTTTTTAGATATTTTGCAAGCTTTCTTTTTATCCTCTCTCACAGTTTGCTTGTTCTTGATCATCTACCAGTTGGGGCGGCGCTTCACGGCCTTGGAGAAGTTTTTATTGCGCCTTGGGCTTTTAGGGAAAGAGCATGGGATCTTGTTGTTATTGCAGTTTTATTTTTCTTCTTCGATATCTGGGGACTTATAAACACTCCTTGGAATTAACTGATATTATTTATTTACTAATTCTGGGAAAATCATAATAAAAATGAATTCTTATTTTAATCAAATTTATAAAATAATTTTTCTTTTATTACTTACGAATAGTTCCAGTTTATATGCACATAATTTATTTAATGGTGGTTGCAAAGATCATTGTGGGCAAAAAGTTAAAGTAATAAGTAATAAAAACAAATTAAAAAATATTGATGATCAAATAAATATTGAAAGTAAAAATTCTTGTTTAAATAAATCACTTTGTAGAGGTTGACCTCTTGAGATTTTTTAATTATTTTATGAAGTTTTTTCTTTGATAATTATCATTAAAGTACTATTTGCTTGATAATTTTTATTAGGAGTATTTATTTGATTTTTAATTAAAAAAATAAAAGTATAAATCAACGGTAGAAGTAATGATGAAGCAGCAACTAAAGCAATTATCTGGTTTAACCTAATATATGGTTTTTTTACGAGATCCTCTCCGCATAATCCACAAATCAAATTACCTTTTGAGGATTGTTTTTGAAATTGATATTTAGGGTTGCAATATGGGCAATAAAATCGAACCATTTTAAAATTTAATTGTTTTAATCATTATCTATAAAACCAGAAGAAAGTCATCTTATTAAAAAAAGAGGGCTAATTTAAGCCCTCTTTTATCTCTTACTTATATTTTTTACTGAAGTTATTAACGCACCTAAATCATGGATCCTTGTTACTAACTTCTTTTAAGCTAAATCTCACCAAAATTAACTAATTGTCTTTAACTGGGGCAAAAACTCTAGAATTAAGCTTGTTTCTTAAAGGGCACCTAAACGATGCAGAAGAAGGAAGCTTAGACATTAATAAAAAATAATTGGAGCAGTTAATTAAATTAGTTCGGTTTATTCCGAAATTTCAGGCAGGCTATCGATCATTTTGAAAGACCTCCTAGAACTCAACAATATAAAATTAGGAAAATATTTCTCTAAAGACAATCCGTTTTTATACGCATTGCTTTTTAATTAAAAATGTCCGAGAGTAGTAATCAATCTTGGTAATTTTTTTAGATATTTTTAGTAAGTTTTGCTTATTTCTTTTGATATATAATTCGTCTATCTTAATTTTAAATAATTGAGGAAATCTTTTATGAATCATTCGAAAGAAATTAGTAAAACTGATAAATCAAATCCCATAGATGAATATTTTCAATGTCTCTCATATTGTGATATTCACCCAAAAGGGATAGATAATGACTGTGAGGTAATTTGTATGGAAAGACATTTAAAAGCTAACTATTGGTAATTAATAAATTT
Organism: uncultured Prochlorococcus sp.; assembly: GCA_902574405.1. Lineage (GTDB taxonomy): Bacteria > Cyanobacteriota > Cyanobacteriia > PCC-6307 > Cyanobiaceae > Prochlorococcus_A. Next base: position 18,129 of record CACGMX010000005.1, read on the forward strand.
CTACTTTTTACTTAAATCCCTTTGAAAAAAGGTTAGTACGAACTTTAAATTTCCATACATTTACAACACCTTTCGCATTGACTGCTGCAAGTGCGCAATCATCAGGTCTCCAAGATATTGCCCCTACTAAATCTCCTGCGAATGCAGCCCCAACGGGATCACCACTGCCGTCATTTTTGAGGAAACTTGCGACAACAGAACCATCCCTAGATCCTGAGGCTACAAGCATACCTTTATTTGAAAAGGCTAGGCTCGAAATAGGTTCTGTATGGTGACATAGTTCTCCTGGCATAGTCCCTTCTGGACCATTGCCTATAAAGCTCCATACTGTGATTCTTTCACTGCCGCTAGTCGCTAATAATTTTCCGCTGTCATCAAAAGAAAGGTGACTTGGTTTTCCAGGGTATCCAGTCATTTCAGCATCCATTCCTGTTGATCTTCTCCAAAAATGAACTGAATTGTCTTGACTCCCACAGGCGACTATATCTCCATCAGGGCTTAATTCCATAGAGACCAATGATCCTTGCCACTCGAGTTTTTGATTCGTTTTATTATTAACTATGTCAAAGAATGTCACTCTGCCGTAGCATGCAGTTGCGAGCTCATTTTTATTTGACCATGTTATTGCACTTACTGTGCTTGGATGGTCTTCTGAGATCCATTTCTCTTCTCCAATTTCATTAAAAACATATACTTTTTTTGAGGAAGCCATCGCTAGAAATAAACCGTCATTAGACCACTTGAGGTGTTCTACCCAACCCTTACTAAGATTAAGTGTTTTAATTACTTTACCTTCGTGGCAATTACAAATTTGAACATTCCCATCCTGACCTGATGTTGCGAAAATCTCACCCTCTGGATGAATGGTCATTGCTAATAGGCCACCGGAGTGTGTATTTTCTTTTTTCCAAATAATTTTTCCAGTATCTCCTTCGAACGAAAAAAGACCTCCTGCCACGTCACCAACAATAAATTGTTTTCCTTTAAGAGCCCAGCCACATGCTATGGCGTAATCGTTAACTTCAGCAGTCCATCCTTCATGGAACATGCCTCTTGGGCTAAATGGTTCTATATCAGGCATTTATCAAAGCCTTCTTGCATCTCTTTCTCATTTAGATTTCTACCGATAAAAACAAGTTGATTTCTACGAGGTTCGTTACCCCACTCTTTATCAGGTTGTGCAGTAAATAACATGTGAACTCCCTGGAAAACTATTCTCCTTGGGTTACCTGAGTAACTTATGAAACCTTTAGTTCTGAATATATCCACTCCTTTTTCTGATAGAAGTCTTCCCATCCAAGTATTTAGTTTTTCTGGGTCAACATCTCCAAAACGCTCTATAGCAATTGAGCCTACTTCATCATCATGTTCGTGCTCTGCTTGCCAGAATCTTTCAGTATTAAAAGGAATCTCTTTATTTTGGTCACTTTTAATAACTTTCATATTGAATTCTTCAGCGGTGTGCTGTGTAAACAAACCTATTTTTGTTGGTTTTTCTATGTTCAGGATGAAGGATTTATTTCCTTTGTCCTCTAATTTGAGATTTATATGTTCTCCATATGGGATGGTATTTCCAGGATCTAAACTATTTGCTTTTTCTGCATAAAGTCTCACGGAGGATTCAGCACCATCTTTAAGTTCCTCTTCACTCTCTCCTTGGTTAGCGAGGGCTACTAAGGACATTTCTGGATCGGGTCCTTCTTCTAGCGTTAATTCATATTTACCTGTATCAAGATCGTAAACACCTGTCCATTCAAAAGGATATTCTGGTTCAAGGAATGTTGGCCTGCGTTTAAGGATCTGATCAAGATCAAATGCACTTAGATTTAAGACTGTTTCAATTGGTACTTTGGCATTCTCGGCTCTAATAATACGGGTCATTCGGTTCATATCTCTCAATCTCGATTCAAGAGTATCTAGTGCATCATCAGAGACTAAATCAGTTTTATTAAGGACAAGAACATCTGCAAATGCCACTTGTTCTGAACTTTCATCACTTCTGCCTAGCTGTTGATCAATGTGGGCAGCATCAACTAAAGTCACAATTCCATCAAGAGTGAATTCAGAACTAATCTCTTCATCCATGAAAAATGTCTGAGCAACTGGGCCTGGATCTGCTAATCCTGTCGTTTCTACTAAAACATAGTCAAACTTATCTCTTCTTTTCATAAGGTTGCCAAGGACTCTTATTAAATCGCCACGAACAGTACAACAAATGCACCCGTTTGACATCTCAAACACTTCTTCATCGGCATTAATTACGAGCCCTTGATCTATACCCACTTCACCGTATTCATTCTCAATTACGGCTATTCTTTTCCCGTGCTCTTCACTCAATATTCTATTAAGCAAAGTAGTCTTCCCTGAACCTAAGAATCCAGTGAGGATGGTTACGGGAACTTTATCTTGGATGCTCATTTACTGATTTTTACTAAATAAACAATAGTTTAATAATAGTAATAATAAGAAATGAAAACCGTTTTTATTAGAAAAATTTAATCTGAAAGTTTGTACCATTCAGACTCAAGATTGGAGCCAGATTCTTTATCACAGCTTCCACCTAATGAATCAACAATTGTACAAGTATTGTGAACCGCTACTGAAACCGTATTACCATCCATCATCAATCCATCAACGAATATTTGATTAGAAGCTAAAGGAACTGAACTTTGTCTACTTAAGTTCCTTAATAACTTAGATGCTGGAATTTGTTCAGGAAATATTGCCTGAACTTTCTCTTCATCTAACATTTTTAAAGTAGAACTTATGTTGTCTGGCCTTAAGCTTGAGGAGTCTCCAAGAAAGTCAAGTAAACTAATGGTTTCAAAACCAAATGCATCACCATAGTATTCCAATGCTTTGTGTTTAGAGACAATGACTCTGTTTTCCTCAGGAATAGAGCTTACTTGTTCGACGATCCAACTATCTAAGCCTTCTAAGAGAGAATCGGTTTTTTCGAATCTTTCATTAATTAGTTTTCTGTCACCTCTATTAAAAACTGAAATATCTTTCTTTAAACTTTTGCTTATAAGATCTCCCATTTTTATGATGTTATGTGGATCATGCCATACATGTGGATCTAGACCTCCATGGTCATGATGATGATGCCCCTCTCCTTCGTCTGGGACTTGTGCTATTGGTTCTACATCACTATTTGAAACGTCTTTAAAAAAGTGTTGAGTTGCTTCAAACTCAAAAGGCATGTGTTCAGTAAAAAATATATATTGACCATCTTCTTTGATATCCACGTTAAAAACAGTACTTTCTTTTCTTTGATCAAAGTTAAGAACAAAAGCTTTATTACTTGCTATCAAAGTACTATCATTTTTTCTGCTTATTGAGTCTTTAGATCCTAATAATTCTTTGGCTAAATCTTCAGACCCTTCTATGTCATTAGATTTGAGAATAACCATCTTCATTGCAGGATCTGCATATTCGCCATCGACTTTTTCAAATGACCATTTGTAAGAACCCTTAGAAAGTTGAAATTTGCCTGCCCATTCGAAAGAACCTTCTTCATGATCATCATGACCTCCATGATCAGAATGATCATCTACTTTAGCTGAATGTTCAGAATGATCGTCATGTCCACCGTGGTCTGAGTGATCATCATGACCTCCATGATCAGAATGATCATCTACGTCTATTGCACTAACACCTATAACAACAGTATTCTTTTTATTTTCCCAATTTCTCATACTTGGAGTCATTTCTTTACCAAGAGTAAATACTTTATCTGCGCTATTTAGTAATTGAGCTTGCCTTGGATTGATCTTTAAGTCATGAACATCTTGTTTTCTATCTACTAAGCATGTAACTTCGTCAGATGGTAATGCAATTGATTTAACTAAATCACAAACTAGTGGTTCTACTGCTACATATGACTTTCCTTTAGCCATAACATCCTGCCCAAAACCAGAAAATATAATCGTTCCAGCGATTACGGAATTTTTAATAATTGAATTACTAGAACCTTTTTTATTTGTTAAAAGTCTCTTAAAAATTGACATGAAAAATAATAAAGTACTTAAAAATGATAATCATTTTCATTATGTCTGACAAGTAAAGGTATCAAATGTTATGAAAATAATACGCAACTTGTATTATTGGTAAGCTTGTAAAGTGACTTTTTTTAAAAGATTAATTAATGGCTACTTTAGTCGCTGAAAATTTAACCTTTGCATATGCAAAAAAAAGTAAGCCAGTATTGAATAAGGTATCGGTTGAGATTAAACCTGGAACTCTAACAGCATTAGTTGGCCCAAACGGCGCAGGTAAATCAACTCTTTTGAGAATTTTGCAGGGACAAAATACTCCAGATAAAGGCGAAATAAAAATTGACGGTGAAAATTTATATAGATCTAGAGGTCTTGTGGCACTTATGCCTCAAAGAAGTTCTATGAATTGGAAGTTCCCTATTACAGTTGAAAAATTGGTATCCCTTGGTCAAATAAAGTATTCAAAATCAAGAAGCAATAACCCATTTCAAATTAAGACTCTTCTAGCATATCCTAATTCTTGGATTAATAAATGTTGTGAATTAGAGGCGACAATGCAGAGAGTAGGCATTGCAAGTTTGGCTAATAGAAGACTCGATTCTCTTTCGGGAGGACAGCAGCAAAGAGCTCTATTAGCAAAAACTCTTATGTCCCCAGCAAAGATATTTCTTTTAGATGAACCTTGTGCAGCTTTGGACCCACCTGCAAAGGAGGATTTTCTTAAAATTGTTCGTCAACTTGCGGATGCTGGACTTTCTTTGCTCGTAAGTAGCCATGATTGGGGCGATTCTTTAAATAACTATGATCAAGTAATCGTTCTTGATAAAAGTGTTTTGGCAGTTGGTAGTCCTGACCAAATAAAAGATAAATTAGAGGCAATAAACATTAGCTCTATAAACGAAAATAATTTCTGTGATTAGAGAATGTTCCTTTTTAATTCTGAGCTTGATAACAGTTTTGGCAAAGCCCGAAATACTCGAGGGTATGAAACAACAATTGGAATTTCTTTGGATTTGTTTTGGGTGTATGAATATCTTTTACCGGGCATCCTTCCATTTTTGATGTCTCACCACATTGAACACAGGTCAAATGATGAATATCTCTATCCACGGGAGTGTACAGAACCTCTCCAGTTGGGAGATGTCTAGAACGTATTAAGCCATGCTTTATCAGAACTTGAAGATTCCTGTAAACAGTCGTCAGTCCCATAGCCTTTCCGCTTTCTATCAATTGTCTATGCAACTCTTGACCAGTCAATTCATCCTCGCATTTATTAAGTTCTTCAAGAAGTTGTTCTTGTCTTTTGGTAATGTCAGACTTAGTTACCATTGTTTCCGAAATCTTTTTTTGTCCCGTATTTTTGATCATACCGAATCATTCGAATAATGTCTTTTATTAATAACAACTGGTGGCTGGTTCCATTAATAATAACAATATTCTCCGGGATTTTATGCCCAGCTATGGGAACTGTATTAATAACACATAGGAGATTATTACAAGTTAATTTAATCTCTCATTGTGTGTTACCTGGACTTGCTCTCGCATTAGCGCTTGGAATTCACCCTTCAATTGGTGGGGTTATCAGTGGTCTTCTGGGCTCAGTAATTGCAGAAAGTTTAACTAATAGAAAAAGTGAAAATTATGAAGCAGTTATGAATACTATTCTCGCTGGAATGCTTGGGTTTGGAGTCCTTATAATCCCTTTACTCGGAATAAGGATCGATTTGGAGGCAGTATTATTTGGCGATTTATTGACAGCAAATTTTGGAGATTTACTTAGAACAATAATTGCTTTTTTAGTATTTATACTTTTAATGACTTTTGGATATGAAAAGGTTGTTTATGTGGGAATGGATCCAGAAGGTGCATCCGCGAGTGGTATAAACGTTTCTTTATTAAATCTTGCTTTGAGTTTTACAACGGCATTAGTAATTGTTAGTTCAATGTCAGCAGTGGGAGTAATTCTTGTTATTGCTCTTCTTTCTACCCCAACTCTGTTAGGGCTAAATAAGGCTCATAGTTTAAGAATTGCAATGATGAGGTCATCATTTTTTGGATTATGCATCTCACTTCTGGGTTTTATTCTCTCTATAGTCTTTAATTTGTCGCCTGGACCTGCAATTAGTGTTATTTGTGTAGCATCTCTTTTGATTCCTAAACTTCGTAAATAATTAAATCTTAAATGTCCAACCAGAGTTTAATGCTTGAGCTTCTGGATTGTTTTTTAAAGCTACTTCCATAGCCTCTTTTTTATTATTAGCTATAACAACTTCATCAAATTCCTTTCCATTTTTTTTGAGACTTACTTTGAAACGCATAAAAATTTTTTAATTAATCAAAAGTTAACCACTATGCAGCTAGATTTAAATACTTTTATTAGTTAATTGATGAAATAGAAACTTTAGTTATTTTGAAGTTTTTCTACTACAGATTCTTTCTCAATTTTAGCTACATCCTGTAATCCATTAGCATCAAACCAAGGAGCGTTTTCCCAATTAAATCCTTCTCCAAACGTATTATCGGGAGCAGCTACATACCAGTGACATGATGTATCGGGAACATCTACTGCACATTTTGACCAGTCAGCTTCCCACTGTGGAACTTGTACCCACATTACAGATGCTAATAAAAAAGAAAAAATAAAATTCATAATTATCGATTAGCAAAATTTTGAAAGATTTTTTTCACATTCTTTCTTTCTTTTCTTCCAGTAATTCTCAAGTATTTGATATGTATGCTTATTTTTGAATTGAATTAAATGAATATTCTTCTGATTAAGAACTGAAGTATTTTTGATTTTCATGACTGAAGCTGTCTATGTAGAACCTATTTAAGACACTTTCAAGATTTTTTGAAGTGAATTTATACTTAATTTTTGTCTTACTTTTGTGTAGGTGTGTATTTTTCGGGATTATTTTCAATATAAGTAAGCGAATATTTGACAACACCCAATATTACTGAAAAAAGAGCAATTGCCGAAATAATAAAAATGATTTTTTTGTAAATGCTTTTCATGAATTTTTTATGTTTTTGGTTGTTTTTTTAATCAACGCCTAATTTTTTCTGAAAAGATTTAAATAATTAGTAATTTATACTGTAGCCTTATAAATTACCTAAGGAGTAAGTTAAATATATCAGAAACTCCTCACACACTTTTTTCTGATAACTTTAAAGTACTCGCCCTCTATGCTTGAGTACTTTTTTGTTTTTTTTGCCATGTGACAGTTAAGATAGAGGTCTATGAAGTGCTACATTTTTCAAATTTAGGTGTGATATTAGGTTTGTGTGTAGGAGGAATTGATTTATTTCAGTGGAAACAAGGAAACACTTGATATGAATCAATTTTTTAAAAGATCCCTCTTTGAGGGGTCTTTTTTTTTGGATTATTAGAAATACATATTAAATTCTGAATATAAAAACACATATGGTTTCTTCCAAAATAATTATGTTGTCATTACAAATTAATAATTTAGTTCGTTAGATTATGATTCGTTAAATTCTTCTGTTTATGCAAATACTTTTTTTAGCAATTTTAATTTGTTCAAGCTTTTCATTGCCTTCTTCATCATTTGCCTCACATATAGAATTAAAACCTTGCGTAGAGATTGCTCATTGTGTACGAGAAGAATGGGAAGTAAACAATATTGAGAAACCTTTTGAAAAGATTAAAACATTTATCGAAAACACTCCAAGAACTGAGATTGTAGAAATTGATGGCGATTATCTTCATGCTGAGGCTACCAGTAAATGGATGAAGTATGTAGACGACTTAGAAGTATCCTTTCTACCTGAATCAAACATCTTATCGATAAGATCAGAATCAAGAGTTGGAGAAAGTGATTTGGGAGTGAATCAAAAAAGAGTTGATTTACTAAAATCTAAAATGTTTTTAGATAAAAAGTAAAAAAATAATTTGTTTTTATTGTTTTTTGTATAACTTTTCCATTTTAAAAAAAAATTAGCAGATAAAAAAGTGATAATTGTCATCATGCCTTGATAATGGCAAATTTATTAGATTTTCTCTAAAAAGATGATCATAAATTTTATATATTTATTGTTATCTAGTTTTGTTTTTTTCTGGTTTTATATAAACATTAAAAAAAATGGACTTAAATGGATAATCAAAGGTCTTTTTCAAATTGGAATATTGGTATTATTCATTGGAGGATTTTTTAAAATATTTTTCACTTTACCCCCTAATTTATTTATAAAAATTTTTTTTCTTATTATTTATTCATGGTGCACTGTTGGAATAAATGTAAATTTAATGATCCCTTTAATTAGTTTGATTGACCAAAAAATAGTGAAAAAATAAAACTAAAATATACCTTAGTTGTTAGTACAAAAATAAATCTATTTCCTTAATCTGCAATATTAAAATTTATAAGAGTTATTTTTTCCTTTTGAAAGTCTTTTTCTTGTATACCTAGTCTTTAATGCCAAGGCTGTCATTATATATATTCCAAATAAAAGAATGATTATTCCAATTAAGTATTTCATTATTTTTATGTAATTACTATGTTTGAGATTTATTCATTATGCCAACTAATTTTAATATCTATTTCTTTTGATAAATTTCTTGTAACTGGACATTCTTTGGAAGCTTTTTTTAAAAAATCAATAGTTTCATTAGAAGTGCTCTCTGGTATAAAAATATCTATTATTAGTTCTTTTATCTTCCTCTCGCTATTTTTTGTCATTACTTTCTCAATATTTAAATATATACCTTTCAAATCAAATCCTTTCGATTTAGCTTTGATTGCCATAATGGTTAGCAGACAAGTACCTAGAGATGTTGCTAATAAATCAGTTGGGGAAAAATTTTCACCTTTACCGCAGTGATCTAAAGGTGCATCAGTTCTAATAAGACTTCCAGATTGTAGATGAATAGCCTCACAGTTTAAATTTCCTAAATAAGAACATTTAACTTTAGTCATTTTAAAAAATATAATTAGGAAAATATTATTTTAAAAAATTATGGAACATAACATGATTATTGATGAGAAATTTTTTATTTGCATATTAGTGGAATATTAAGGAAATTCATCATTCGAGTTTTGAAATCAGTTTTTATATCCATATTCCTCTAAGCAATACTCAATTAATTCAATTGATTTATTATAGAGTTCTTTTATTTTTATTTTCTAGATCGAAGCATTCATTTAAAACACGTATAGATTCATTTAAGTATAATTCTTCTTTATTTTTAAAATCTTTAATTTGATTTTTATAAATTGTTTTTTATCCCAATAAGGGAAAATATGATTATTAAGATTGTAAAAATTGCTATTTTGAATTTATTAATATAGTTAGTTATTACAAATATTTTAATTTATCTAATATCTAAAAACTTTACATAGCTTATAGAACTAAGTAATTACATATGTAGCTGCTGTTATTGCTATAGCAGTAATTGAAATGAAGATGTATGGAACAACCTTTAAAGGTATATGTAGATTTTTTTTAGACATAACTAGAACTTTTAAAAAATCTTACATTCTCTTTAAACTTAATAAGTCTTCAAATATACAAATTAATTTTCTTTGCAAAAATTCAATTCTTTTAAAAGATTAAAAAATTTATATTCATTGAATTTTCATTAAATAAAGTATTTCTAAATCCTGCCTTGAGTCCGATATTTTTCTTTTTAAGAAGATTAATTCTTCTTGGCTCATTTTTGATTCTTTTATCATCAATTCTGCTTGTTCAATAGCATGTTCTATATTTCTAATTTTAATTTCTCTTATTGAGGGATCATCTTTACATGCTTTTTTAGTATTCGAATCTAACATATGTACAAAAGAATCACCTTGAATTTAATCTAAATTAAAACTTCATTATTCTACAACCTCAAATTTAATTAAAATAAATTATTATCTTTGTAAGAACTTTAACCTTAGCTAACCCTCTCTTCAATTGATCGAGTGGGTTTTTTTTATGGTGTAATATACTTCTAGCTTTTAATACTAATTTGGAAGATTCAAAACTTAATCCTGAAGAAAATAATTCAATCGAATCCTCCCCCAATTTGAATGAAGACAATAAGGATCTTAATGAGGGGATTAAAAAAGAAGAAAATGTTAAAGCATTTACAGAATTTTTAGAGAAAGCAAGTAGTCAAGATTCTTCAGAAGAAAAAGTAAAACTTGATTCTGAACAACAAAAACCAAAAATTGACAAATCACTTTTTAAAAGATTTCTTAATAATGGATTCGATGGCATTTCAACTAATCCAAACTATAAAATGTTGGCATTATTAATAATCCTTTTAATTAATTTGTCTCTATTTTTTGTAATTGGCAATATGGGTAAAGCTTTTTTAAGAAATGCAGGAATTATGGGTTAGAAATTATTTATTTCTTTTTGGATAATCATCTTTACAATTTTGATTCATCAAATGAAACTGTGATATTTTCTTGTCAAATTAATTTTTAAATAAAATTTGGATAATAAAGAGCCAGAAAATCCAGTCGTTTATCTTTCTAATTTAGTCAAGAAATTAGATGTAAAAAACAGAAATGGTTTAGTAGCCTTAGCAATAGTAAACCTTTTAGTAATTCTTTTATTTAAATTTTATTTGAAAGGATCTGGATTATTATCTTGAATTTGCCTGCTGGTATTATTTATTATTCAGCATTCTCAAATTGCTTTGCTAATTTAAATGCCTTCTTAATTATTAGAAAGCCACCATATGCTCCTGCTAGTAAAGGTAAAACTATTAAAGGGTTAGGGGAATAATCTGAATAATTTTTCACACTCTCAATATATTCATAACTTGAACATTTAAGAAAGATAAAGCTAAAAAATGTGATACTCCAACCAATGATTGATAAAAAGCCACCTTTTTTATCTCCTTCATAGAATCTGTCTAGACCTAAGCCCCAACCTCCTATTAGGAATATTCCTCTAACAACTGAATTTTTTTCTTGATTTCTTAGCATATCAAATAAATGTTCATTATGAAAATAACCTATTTGTTTTTAAGATGTGATATGTTTTTATAAATTAATCTTTAAAATAATTTTTTAATGGATTTATTCTATAAATTACAAAAAATATTTTTCAGTGTTTTAATTAATCATTATAGATTGAATTTGAATTCAACAAGGAAATTGAAGGCCTTATATAAATAAAGATAGACCCATACATATCCTGCATAATTCTCATTTCATCGTCTAAATATACAATTGAAACCTGGCAATTTGGCGATTCTTTATTCCAAGGTAACTTATTCCATACCTCTTTAACTGGATACCATCTATTCATAAGAAATTCACTAAATAATGGAATCTTATTAAGTCCATCAACTTTGGAAACTTTTGTCTTTTGTAATTTCATATCAAGTAAATTATTTCTTAAAACTAAATCACTTGCTAGGGTTATTACTCTTCCACCAAAAGTAGGCAATAGTTTGAACCAACCTAAGATAGGAATTGTTGTGAGCCCAAATATTGTAGTATCAAAAGTAGATATAAATTCTTTTTTGTCAAAATCAATCTTTTGAGCAATTCTCCCAATAGTTGATATGCCAAAGGATCCTACTTGCAATTGATGTAATTTAAAAAAAAGATTACTTTTAAATTCATCATTTAATGCCTTTTCAATAGCAAGGAAGAAAGGAGAACTTCGAAATAATTCAACATTAGAAAAAATCAATTCCCACTCTCCAGACAATAATTTTTCTGATATTTCAAAACTAAAGTCTTTAAGAGCATCAATCAATTCATCCATTTCATTAGCTTTTTCCTCATACATAGGAGAAATTAATTTATTTAATCTTTGCCCTCTATCTGTAACAGCAGATATTTTATATATATTTGACTTTATCTCTCCAATTTCTTTCATAACTCCAATACAAGAAATACTAATTAATCTTAGGAATTAAATTTTAAGTTGATGGCAATTTAATAATGCTGGTAATAAAATCAATTAATATTCTCCCCATCTTTTACCAATATCAAAACCCCATTCAGTGGTTAATCTAATTACTTCATCATGATTCTTGCATTTTGTAAGGGATAACTTTTTACTAGGATTATTTTTTATTAGCTCAGCAATTTGATTAAGTTGCTCTATTTTTTTTAGAAAATTACTTAGATCTTTATCTGACATTTATCTAAGAAGTAAATTTTTGATCATAAGTAAATATGTAATAAAGAACCCAGGCAACACCAATAATCAGAATTGCAATCATTATATTTACTGACCAAACTACTTCTATCATGGAATTTTTTTATATATTTTTAATATATCCAAAATTTAAAATAAATTAACCGTTAATAATTTAAATATAGAACAATACACTAATACTATTAAGTATATAAAATAGTTTTAAAAAAGTTTAAAAAATTATGGGAGAGGCTAAGAGAAGGGAAGAGTTAGGCTTACCACCTAGAGAAAAGAAAAAGAAAAAACAAGCATCGAAAAATCAACTAAACAAAATTTTAAATAAATATCCTTATTTACCTTTCATTTTAGGTTTTTCATTACTAGCGATATTAATTATCGATTTAGTTAATTACTATAAATAGATACATAAAAAGGGGATACTTTTAGCAGAAGAGAAGATTATCTTCGCAATTGCGAAATTATTTTTCCATAATAAAAATAAAACTCATGAAACCGATTAACACCTTATGTGCCTTAATTTTAGGGGTACTAACTCTGTTTTCAATATCTAATGCAAATGCAGGTGGCTGCAGTTCTCATACTGAGAAGAAGGCAGAAATCGAATGCTTGTCTGATGATAAAAAATGTATAGATACGAAAGAAAAAGAATCACTATACAAAGTTGAGGCCTAAATGTTTGATAATCTTGGAACTGCTCTAGTACAGGCATTAGGGTTCTTTGCTGTTTTTGGTTTTTTTGTATATCAAACTTTATTCGCAGATAGCAAACCCAAAAATTCAAAATTAAATCCTAAAAAAATAAAGATTTCCAAAACAAAAGAATCAATTAAAAAAGAATCTAAAAAAGGCTTATTTAACAGAAAATCTAAACCTGTCGAAGAGAATTTAACAGTCCAAAAAAAGGGATTATTTGGGAGAAAAAAAGAACTTATTCAAGAAGAGATTAAACCAAAGAAAAAAGGTTGGTTTAAATAGGTAGAGGTACTAAACTCTATTTTGATATCTTTTATACAAAAAATATTTTTAGTAACTTTATAATTTGTTTAATTTATTATTAAAAATGAACCATAGAGAAATCACCAAAAAATATAGTGAGTTAATTAACAAGGCTGAGTTTGCTACTGGCCGTAAGGAAGTTGTAGGTCTTTTAAAAAAAGCTGCCAAGTTGAAATCTCAGATTGAAATCAATTATTAGATCTATAAATTAGTTTAATTCTAAATGTAAAAAATTTTTTTAAATAAGTATTTACATGAGATAATCTGCATAAATTATCTAACTTATGGACAAAAAAGGTTATACAACCGAAAGCGGTGGTAGACAAAATGGTTTCGCAATTGAACCAAAAATTAACCCTATATCAGAAGGAGAATCAAGGAAATCCATATTTTTATTTATTGGTATATTACTGCCTTTTCTAATAGGTGGTTTCTATTATTTAAAGTCTCTGAATATATTCTGATATTTTATAAGCCATTTTTAGTAATATATTCTTCTGAACTAACTATATCTTGCATTAAGCTCTCTGATGAAGGGTTAAATCCATTTTGCTCTAGAAAAGATTTAACCTTTTCAAATTTTTGTTGAATTTTTTTTGTATATGGAGTTGTCATCAAATAATCATCTTTTTCTGTTGAATAGTTCATTTGATTAACGGATTACTTTTACAACTAAATTTTGCAAAATATACGATTGCTAGTGAAGTTATAAATATTACATAAACAATTTAATAGTAATAAATACTTATAGATTGCTTGTGTGAGGTCGCTATTGTTTGATTTTTTAAAGAGTACTTATAGTAACTAGTTCCATTAAATTTCTGGACTGGAGATATTTTTGAAATACTTCAGAATAAAAAGCTTTTTTAGCAGTAAGTTTTGATTCGAATTCTATAACTAACCCAAGCTGCCCTCCATCCCATTCATTTGAGGATGATTCTTGCATCAAGTCTCTTTTTACTATTACTCCTCCCACAGATTTAATCCAAGGCAATACTGTCCTTATATATTCCAGAAATAAATCAGCATTTGGAATTGAAATTTTCTTTAGCCAATAACTCTTTGTCATCAAATCAACATATTCTGGGTAGAATATAGCACATGGAGTTAAGTATTTATCCTTAGCAATATATTCAGCGGTTATTAAATGAAATCAGAAGATGATGTATTGAATTTACTTATTAAATCACCAAATTCAGAGAGTATACAGGTCATTGCATATTAACTTGAATTGATCATAATTTTTCCTTTAGCAAAGATAGAAATGATTTAAAGGGTGTTTGGGAGCTTAGAATCTGCTGTGGTGATAAAGGAACTTTATTTGTTTAAAGAAAAATAAATTCAATAACTTTATTTAAGAATTTTGAGGGATTTATTAAAATTTAATGAAAAATATTAATTCTTTATCCAAATAGTCTTTAATGCGAAATAAATTGGAAAATACTTAAAAGATTCTTTTGGTATTTCATAACTTAGAAATTTTAGTGCTTCTTCTAACCAGTAACCAACATCAAATCCTAAAAGAATTTTTTCTAAAACAAACCAAAATTCTTTATCAAATATAATTCTGAAATTTAAGTAAATATATTCCCAATGAAATGTATTCCAATATTGGGTTAAAAATGAGGATAAAATAAGCCAAAGTGATATAAATAAAAAACTTTTAAGAAATTTATAAAATTTTTTCATATACCAGCAACTGTCATATTGAATTTTAAATATCCTTTATTATTAATTGGATCAAAATTTATTTCTATGAAATATATCCAAAAAGATATAAAAATATTGAGGTAATAGTAAATTTTCGTGGCATTAATAATCTATTCTTCTTTTTTTAGATTCTGTGCCTTTAGATTTTTATTTTTAAGAAAAAATCCTAAAAAAAGAAAAGCAAAATATATTATTAAACTTATGCCAAAAATTAAAACTATCTTTGAAATATCCATAAATGATTTTTTAATATAAATTACAGCATTTTTTGCAAAGTTTTATCTCTGGTAATGATTTTTCATTTATCGCGATAACGAGCTTCAATTATTAAGCTAATAATATTTAAATCATATGCAAGTACCTTTTGCTTGGAGCCTTTGTCTATCAGTTGGAGTTGTTTTATTTTCAATTATTCCATTAACTATAGGGAGAGTTAAAGCAGGATATTCTGTTGAAAATATGTCTGCTCCAAGGGCTTTATTCGATGAATTACCTTCTTTTGGTAAAAGAGCAGTTTGGTGTCATCAAAATTGTTGGGAAAGTATTTCCCTACATGCTCCAGCATGTCTTCTTTGTTTGATTACTTTAACTGACTCTAATATTGCAATAATATCAGCATTGATTCATCCTATTTTCCGTTTTTTATATATTGGTGCATATGTATTTAATATCCCAACAGCTAGAGGTTTAATGTGGGCCTCAGGAATTTTTACAACACTTTTGCTTTACAAAGAGGGCTTAACACAATTGATATAAATTATTTAAACAATAAACTTTTCTAAATCTTTTAATTGATATTCATTGATTAGTAACACTTTATTTGATTTTGCTAGCTGATGAGCAGACTTTGTAAAGCTAGATTTTGAGACTATTATTGCATGTGTACCTTTCCAAAATAATTTACCAGCTGAAATTTCCTGAACTGCTTTATTTCCAATGGCTTTTTCATGATCTTTGCATTGTATACATATTCTCAAATCATTTATTGACGCAATTAAGTCAACCCCTTGATCTCCTGTATTAGGGGTTTCTTTTACTTCCCAGCCATTTTGTTTGAGAATTTCCATACAATGATTTTCAAATCTAATACCTTTTTTGTAGTTCCCCTTGTTTTTACTTGAGTAGTTTTTTTCTATTAGGTTTAAGCATGATTTCTCTATTTGACTTGCTATAAAAACAAACCAATCTTCAGTCTCGAGCTTTCTAATAGATCCAACTATCTCATCATCAATAGTAGGATTTTCATTACAATACGATCTCCACTTTTCGAAAAATATTTCCATACTTCCAAATTTTTTTAAAATTACTTTTTCCCAAAAGTATGGTATACCCTCTTTAAATCGCTTAGATCCATTAAATATATTTTTCTCAATGGCTTTTTCATCAAGAGGTGGATTCCCAATCCATTTTTTATAATCCTCGTTA
This sequence comes from uncultured Prochlorococcus sp., assembly GCA_902574405.1. Classification (GTDB taxonomy): domain Bacteria; phylum Cyanobacteriota; class Cyanobacteriia; order PCC-6307; family Cyanobiaceae; genus Prochlorococcus_A. The sequence continues at coordinate 34,388 of CACGMX010000005.1, forward strand.
CCGTAGGCATCTATTTCCCTTAATCTGATCCTCTCCTCTAACAAATTGTATTTGTTCTCGTCTATTAAATTATTAATTGTTTGAATAAAGAAATTTGAATTTAAGGCATTATTTAATTTTAACTTTTTCTTTTTAATTTGATAATCTCTTACAATTATAAAAATTAAAAAAATGATAAAAATAATTAAAATAAAAAAATTTTTCATTAAAGATTTTTATTTTCTATCTAAAAAGTTTTTGTTTTTCTAATAACAAAATTATTTTTTGTTATTACTGAAGATTCATTTACTTCAAACCCATTAATTGCTGATATTTCTCCTTTTATGCCTTCTAATGTTAATTGCTCGATAATGCCTTTTATTACTTCATCCTCGACCAATTTTCTATCAATTCTTTCAGGTGTAATATCTGTAAGCCATTTTGAGGTCTTTTTTTTTACAACCTCTGTAGGGTTAGTTATTTTTAAATAGATAGCCATTTTTTAAGTCATTCAGTTGAATTATAAGCATTAAATCTTCTTAACTTTTATTATTGTCATTACTTTCCCACTCAAGAAATTGAAAAACAAAAATTGCAAAGATAGAGAAAAATACTATAAACAACCCTAACCATCCTATAAATTTGTGCTCCGTAAAAAGATTTGTGAGCATTGATTTTTCTTGATATCTTGATTCCATTTCATATTGATAAGAATCAATAACTTGAAATATATTCATAATTAAGAAATTAATAAATCGTTCAATTGGCGATTAATAATTTTAACCGTTTAATTTACTAAAGGCTTCCGATAGGAAATCTGGCCTTTTTCTTATTATAGAAAAATTCAGTTTATTTATTAAGACTAAATTGACTTCAGCAATAGTTAAGATTTCATTTTCCTTGTTATGAAATCTTGAAATTACATTAATCCTAGGACTTTTATCAATATTGAATTCGCTCTGGATTGTTATTTTTTCACCAAGAAATAAAGGAGATTTATATTTTATTGAAGTATTGATTAAAGGTAAATCTAAGCCAATTTTATTTAGTTCGAAATAACTTATACCTACTTCTGAAAGTGCATTTATTCGGCTTTCTTCAAGCCAATTAAAATATTTACCGTGCCACATTACCCCTGCATGATCTGCATGTTGAGGTAAAACAATTTTTTCTATTTTCCAAACTGGTTTTGAGTTCATCTTTTATTTAAAAAATATTTTATTCAATGAAAAAACTTATTTTGATATTGTAGATTAATTTTGTTTATTAACATATGAATCATTAAAACTATATTTATAAAGTTATGTTTAATCGTAAAAATAGAAATAGAAAAATGAAGAAGATTTTTCAATGGGAAGAATATTTAAATTGGAAAAATATGTCAAAGGAACAGAAATTAAATTTCAAGAGGGCATGCTTATTTCCCTTTCTCGTATATATGGTTTATGTTTTTCTTAATCAGTACTCCTTGGCAATTCTTTTGTTACTAGGTCTTTATTTTTTAATTAGATTTAAAAATAGAAATAAGTTAGGAAGATGAATATTTGTTGATTTTGATTTATATAGATTTGTTTTAAAATTATCTAGTTTTTCTAATTAACTCTATTGGTATATAACAATAGTATTAGATAAAATTTTTTTATGAAAAGAATTGTTTTGTTTTTATGTATATTAGTTTTTTCAATATTTTCTAATACGAATAATTTATTAGCTAAAGAAATTGATAATAACATTAAAGATAATATTTCTAATGAAATTGAAGAAATTAAGCCTGATAATAAAAAAACTAATATTCCTAATTCTTCGGTAGAAGATATATTTGGTGATGAACAAACTTTTCCATTCGTGGCAGGTTTAGGGAAAAATGCAGCCCATTGATTTTAAGGTTCTGGTTAATGTAGAAAAGATTTTTTAATACCAATGAAAGGTCTTAGGATCCTAGAACTTTCTGAAGCACTTAATGTTGATAACGCTGATCTATTAGCTGTTTGTGCAATTCTAAAAATAAAAGCAACATCTAGATTAAGCATGCTTTCATTTGAAGAATGTAAAAAGATAACTGATTACTATGAAAATAAAAATTAGAATTTTTTTATAAATTATTTTATTTTTTAATGTCTTTAATCATTGATACTAAAGTTGAATGAATTTCTTCTTCAGATATTTCATTTTTAAAATTGATAATTGCTGATTGCCCATCGTAATTGATTTTTATATAACTATTATTAATTTCTTCCATATAAGCATTCTCAAATCTTGATATCTTCCCATAATGAATAAGATATTTGTGCACTGAATCTATGTGATCACTGTTCATGTGATCACAAACTCTTTTACTTGTTTCTTTACTAATAAATTTCATTTAAAAAATAAATTTGTTTTAAACTAATCTCTTTTTATCATTATTCAATGTTTTAATCATTTTAATTATTAAATTTTTAACTTCATTTTTATCAACTGCTCTAACCAAGTTATTTCTCAAATTTGATGCACCTTTAAAGTCTTTGCATGTCCATGAGATATGTTTCCTTGCAATTAGCAATCCGTGATCTCCTTTTTCTTTTATTAATTCATCAAGATGCTCAATAATTAAATATAGTTTTTCTTCTGTGTTTGGTTCTTTAAAATTTTTATTTTCTCTAAGGGCATAATCTATTTCTCCTATTTTCCATGGGGATCCTAAAATTCCTCGTCCAATCATTACACCATCAGCATTTGTTTTTTTTAAACAATTAAGAGCGTCATCTGGATTTTTGATATCTCCATTAGCAATTACTGGAATTTTCAACAACTTTTTAAGTCTCCCGATCATTTCCCAATCTGACTTGCCCGAAAAACCCTGTTTTCTAGTTCTTCCATGAAGTGTGATCATTGTTGCTCCCGCATCTTGTAGTTTAAATAAGAAATCTTCTATATTTTCTTCTTTACTATCCCATCCGAGTCGTGTTTTTACTGTTACTGGAACCCTAACAGCTTTTACAACATTTTTGACTAATTCTATAGCAAGTTTTCGGTCTTTAATTAAAGCACTGCCTCCACCTTTCTTTGCAATTTTTTTTACTGGACATCCCATATTTATATCAATTAAGAAAGCTCCAGAGTCCTCAGCTTGTCTCGCAGCTTCAGAAACAGCATATGGCCTATTATCAAATATTTGTACTCCAATTGGACCTTCTTCTAAATTTATTTGATTGATTTTTTTTGTGCCATATCCTTTTTTGAGACTTGTGGCATTTATCATTTCTGTAAAAAGTAAAGAGTTTGGAGCCCATTTACGTACAAGTCGTCTAAAAATGTTATCTGTAACTCCTGCTAATGGCGATAGCATTACCTTACTCGTAATTATCCTGTTAACTCCCCTTCCTTTTAGCGTTATATTTGAGGACATATAATTTTAAATGTATTTAATCTTTCTTCATTATAAATTCAGATATGAAGATAATTTTATGTTTTCTATTTAATTCTTAATTTATAATAAGTGCTTTTACTTAAATAGGCCTAATTGATTACTTTTTTTGCTAGTTTATGTTGAGTCGAAATTTAAAAAAGGAAATTTTTTCTTGTTTATATTAGTATCTATTTTTTTTTCAATAATTTTTTTTATTGCACCAATAAATGTAATTGCTATGCAAGGTAATTTAGATTTATCAAGTGCTCAGACTTCTGTAGGCAAAAGATTTGCTAATGTTTTTTGCGATGCTAAGAGGGAAGGTTTAGATTCCGATTTTGCTAGTGAATATGCTTTGAATAATACATATTTGAAATTTGTAGCATTTCCAGATGATGACGAATATTTAGCTGATTTATGGAATTTCACCCATAATAATATTTTAGATAATTGTGGTGAATTTGTAGATATAAATGATCTAAAAGACCTAGAGATTTTTTTTAAAGAAGAAGGTTTAATTGCATCAAATAGGGAACTCTATTTACCAACTTTTGAGAATAATTAGATTAAATTTTTAGCTTGTACTAAAATATAAATAGAATATGAAAATTTATGAAACTATTAGGTTTAAATTCACCTGAAATATTCATAATATTAGTAATTTTGCTTTCAATTTTAGGTCCAAAAAGAGTTGAAAAAGGTTTCTTATTATTCAAAAAACTATTAAAGTTCCTCTTAAGTAAA
>CACGMX010000006.1 GCA_902574405.1 uncultured Prochlorococcus sp.
AAATATGTATTAGAAATTATTTCTCATCAGATTAACGATACTATTGGCAAAGAAGAGGAAATGGAAGCATGGAGAGAAATGTCAGATTTTTTTGGAGAACAATTAGAAAGAAATATCTTAGAAATACAAACAAAATACATTGATGATAAAAACGTAATTGAAACAGAAATAGATTCTCAGAAGCAAAGAATAGAATTACTTGAAAGGAATAATTTGGATCAAGAGAAAAAGGATATGTGGGATGACTAGAATTTCCCTAATGGGGTAGTAATAATTAAAAGGATGCAAACAAAAATATATTTTTAAAAAAAAATGTAAAAATCAATCAAAAAACTTTATTTTTCGATTGTGCGGAGAATTTAATTGATGTTCTAATTACTGTTCTAAAAATAACAATTTTTAATTAAATAATTATTATTTTTAGTAAATAATTTAATTATTTTAAATGTTCTATATACTGTTCTTAATAAGAAATCAAATTTACTTGATTATATCTTTGGCTAACCACTATTTGACAAAAAATAAGTCAAAGAAATAAAAAAAAGTCACCTTAAATTAGGGTGACTTTGAATAATTTCTTTAAAATTTATAAACTCCCCGGGCGGGATTCGAACCTGCGACCAATCGATTAACAGTCGATCGCTCTACCGCTGAGCTACCGAGGAATATAAGATGAATTTAACTCTTTAAAGTGCCTTATGACAAGTAAAAAAATTATTTATATTGAAATTTTGACGGTTCTTGCCAGCTAGATAAAAAACCATTTTTCAACTCTGCTACAGAATCAGCATAAGTTAATTCTTCATAACGGTGAGTAATCCATAATGCGGATAAAGGTCTTTTATGATCACTTGTAAGATTTTTAATGGTTTTTAGAACTTTTAATTGGCTTATTTGATCAAGTAAGGCTGTAGGTTCATCCAAAAGTATAAAATTTCTATTACTAATAAGGGCGCAAGCAATGGTTAAGCGTTGTTTTTGCCCACCACTTAAGGTGTGTACCGGCCTTTTTTCAAAACCAGTCAATCCAACCTGATCAAGCACATATTCAATTTTTTTTGTAATTTCAAAATTACTTATATCTTGACTAATGTTTATCAAAAGTTCGCTCCTGCAATTTGGCATCAATATTTGATGATCAGGGTTTTGAAAAACCATGCCAATATTTGCGTTAGATTCAATGAGGCCATTGTTGGGCTTGATTATTCCATTAATTAATTTTAAAAGAGTACTTTTTCCACAACCATTTTTACCTACAATCATCCAAAATCCAGATTTTTTGATTGATAAGTTACATTTAAAAATTAAATTTTCTTGTTTTCCAGGATATGAAAAAGAAACATCTTTGAATCGAATATGAGGTATTTCATTTTCAAGAGAATATCGCATTAATTCTATCAATCAATGTTGAGAGAAAATCCTGGTCTTTTCGCTCCCCCTGCCACTGAAGATTTTTCATATATCTGAACGGAAATAATTTCTTTAGCTCTAACAGCAATTAATTTATCTTGCACTTTGTCACACTTTAATTCGATCAAGTTTGAGGATTCTAAAGTTTCATCCATAGAACTTTTTATTTCATCATAAATTCGTTTAGCATCATCAAATTCTTTCTTCTGGATTGATATTGGAAAAGGTGAATATCTCAGACATAGTTCTAGCGAATACATAATAATTATTAAAACTATCTTTTATAATAGTAAATATTTTCACGCAGAAAGTTATTTTAAATCAAATTCTTTTGAGAAAATTATATATAAGATCTTTAAATCCAATTATTATGGATATAGGAGATTTTATTTTGCATTTTAAAAAATAATTTCATGGAAATAGCAAATGATATAACTTCTCTAGTTGGAAATACCCCATTAGTAAAATTAAATCGGATCAGAAAGTATTTTGATTGTTATCCAGAGATAATAGCCAAACTAGAAAGTTTCAACCCATCAGCTTCCGTTAAGGATCGGATCGCTTATTCAATGTTATGTAAAGCTGAAGAAGAAGGATTTATAACACCAGATAAAACAACGTTGATTGAAGCAACAAGTGGGAATACTGGCATCGCATTAGCAATGGTTGCTGCAGCAAAAGGCTATAAATTGATATTAACTATGCCAGATACGATGAGTATTGAGAGAAGAGCAATGTTGAGAGCATATGGAGCTGAATTACAGTTAACACCTGGTAAAGACGGAATGAAAGGAGCTTTAGATTTAGCTAATGAGTTGTCTTCAACCATTGCAAATAGCTATCAATTTAATCAGTTTGAAAACTTTGCTAATCCAGATATTCATGAAAGAACGACGGCTCAAGAAATATGGTCCCAATCCAATAACAATTTAGATGGACTAGTTACAGGAGTAGGAACAGGAGGAACAATTACTGGTTGTGCACGTTTTTTGAAAAAAGTTAATCCAAATTGCAAAATTTATGCCGTAGAGCCAAAAAAAAGTGCTGTGATTTCCGGAGAAAAAGCAGGATCTCATTCGATTCAAGGTATTGGCGCGGGTTTTGTACCAAAAGTTCTTAATACTAAATTAATTGATGAAATTATAAAAATAGATGACGATGAAGCATTTTATTATGGGCGTTTATTAGCGAGATTGGAAGGCCTTTTATCTGGCATCAGCAGCGGTGCAGCTTTAGCAGCAACTATAAAAATCGGCAAAAGAAAAGAACTAATGAATAAAAGATTGATAGTTATTCTTCCAAGTTTTGGAGAAAGATATTTATCAACAGCAATGTTTGAATCTAATACTTCAATTCAAGCCAGAAAAGATGGTTATCTTTAATGCATAATTTATAAAAATGGAAAAAAATTTATATGAAGAATTAGGTCTCAAAAAAAATGCAACCAGAAGTGAAATTAAATCTTCATATCGCTCTTTAGTTAAGAAACATCATCCAGATGCAGGCGGCAAGAAAGAACGATTTCTTGCAATACAAAATGCCTGGGAAACTCTAAATGACCCTATCAAAAAGAGACAATATGATAGCAGTTTTTCCTTTTCCAGCTCATCATTTGATTCATTAAATGAAAATTGGGAAGAGAAATTTAATTCAAAAAAACATAATTCTTCAATTAAGGACAAAGAAATTGAAACATGGATTAAAGAAATTTATAGTCCGATAAATAGATTAATTAGTCAAATCATTAAACCTTTGAATAAGGAAATAAAAGAACTATCTGCGGATCCGTATGATGACGATCTAATGGAAAATTTTTGCAGTTATATTATTCTTTCACAAAAAAAAATAGAAAAAGTTGAAAAAATTTATAACAAAAAAATAGTTCCAAAGTCTATTTCAGCTTTAGGCCTCGATCTGTATCATTGTTATTCACAAGTTAAAGATGCGCTATCAGAATTTGATAGATATACACAAGGATACGTAGATAATTACTTATTTGATGGCAAAGAAATGATTAAAGAAGCAAAAAGAATACAATCAAAAATGTCTATGGAGAAAAAAAATAAAAACTTTTAGATATAAAAATTTTATTGAGTATATTCTTTAAGTTGATCTAATTTCAACCAAACATCTGGAACAGGTCTGCGCCATCGAACCTGAGCATATTCGTCTTTGACTGAAAGAATCTCTCCAGGACCTTCAAAGACATAATTAGGTAGATCATCATCACTGGCTAGCGCTTCGATACTTTTTATATAATTTTCTCTATCGACAAAAACTAAGCTTCCTTTCTTGAGAGGTTTCTTTGGAATAGAATCTGTCATAATAAATTCAAGAAAATTATTTGAAATCTATTATACAAAAACTTGTTTGAAAACTATTAAAAAAAATTTATACCAGAATAATAATTACAAACGTCTAAAAAATTTAATAGCCTTAAATGATAAACATCTATAAGATATGCGTCTTTTACTACTTGGCTGCACTGGATTTGTTGGAAAAGAATTAGTACCAACACTACTCAATGAAAATCACGAAATATACATTGTAAGTAGAAAACCCATTAGTAAATTAAAGCTTGATTTGGATTTCAATAAGTTTAAATTTTTTCAAATAGATTTATCAAAAGAAAAAAACTGGAATAACGAAAATCTTCTAAATATTTTAAGAGAGACAGATGGAATTATTAACTTGATGGGAGAACCCATAGCAGAAAAAAAATGGACTTCTGAACAAAAAAATGAGATTGAAAATAGTCGTATCAACACTACGAAATTTATGATGAATACCCTTAAAAATTTAAAAATAAACCCAAAAGTCATTATTAATGGATCTGCAATAGGTTATTACGGTACAAGTTTGTCAGATGAATTCACTGAAAATAGTATTGGAGGAAAAGACTTTCTAGCTAATCTTTGCAAAAAATGGGAAACAGTCGCTACTGAAAAACCATTTTTCTCAAGGTTAGTTATTTTTAGAATTGGAATTGTTCTAGAGAAAGACGGAGGAGCATTAGGAAAAATGCTCCCTATATTTAAAGTTGGATTAGGTGGACCAATTGGAGATGGTAAGCAATGGATGAGTTGGATTCATAGAACTGATTTATGTGCATTAATTATTAAAGCATTGGTTGATAAAAAATATTCGGGAGTATTTAATGCTGTTGCACCAAATCCAGTATTAATGAGAGATTTTTCTCAGACTTTAGGCAAATGTCTAAATAGACCTAATTTACTTCCAGTGCCGGGAGCGGTTTTAAAAATATTGTTAGGAGATGGAGCGAAAGTTGTTTTAGAAGGACAAAAAGTAATTAGCAGTAAAATCAAAAATTATAATTTTAAATATCCTCTTCTTGAGAAAGCAATTTACGCCTCCACCAAGAATTAATACCATTTACTAAAGCACCAATAATAAGAATTGTTATCAATGGAACTACAAGAGGATTCCAAACTATTTGAATAAAATTAATAAAAATAAATATTCCATTAAATTGCATGATGATTGCAAAAATAAAAAATATTGCAAAAAAAATGACTGTAAATAAATTTATTAATAACAAATTATCAATAATTTGTTTTAACTTATTTTGATTATTCTCCTTAGTCATTTTTTATAACAATATTCATATCATCAACCATTTCAAGACAAGCTTTGTTTTCACCCAGTCTTTTTTTAGCATTTTCATTACATGAGATCATAAATTTCTTATTTAGATTTATAAAGTATATTATTTTTATGATCAATTTAATTGTCTGATTGATTTGATCATTTTTGTCTTTATAATTACTGGCACAAAAAACATATTTTCCAAGCAAACGTCTTTGCGCTTCTGCAAATGTTTTTGTAAATTGTGGACCTTTACCTTCAATCTGAATAACCGGTTTTCCTAATCCAATCGCTTGCTCTGCTGCTGTTCCTGCCATGCTAATACAGCATCTACTTTTCAATAATATTTTATCAAAATTATTCCAATATATATTCACTTCTAAAAATTTATATTGGAATTTCAAGAGATTATTATCTTTAATATTTTCTATTTTTAACCATCCTCTTTTTTGAAATATCTCCTTTATTTTTGATGAAGATAGAGAATTAACTATTGCGAAATTAAACTGAATTTTTTGAAAATATCTTAAATCTGACAATGCCTCTAATACCTCTAAAATCAAAACAAAATTATCTAAAATCTCAGGGAATCTACTTCCTGGAAATAATCCAATACTAAATTCATCTTTATTTAATTCTTTGTTTCTAGGAAAAAACTTATCCATAAATGGATTGCCTAAAAAAGACACTTTCTTTTTTAATTGCAATGTTAAATCATTAGCTGTAAGGGAATCTCTCGTATATATTTTTTTTGCTTTTTGTGAGAGCAAGAAAAATTTAGAAGGCCATGGTAATTTCAACTTCCCTTCATAATGGCTGGAATAAGCAACTAGATATGTAAAAAAATCTTTATTACAAACCCATGCAAAAAAAACTGGCACAATATCTCCAACTACAAAAAAATAATCATATTTTTTTCTTAATTTAAAAGTTAAATATAATCTTTTTAGAAGATAAAATATTTCTCCTCCTAATATCTCAGTAAGTCTTCCCTTAAAAGAATTATAACCAATTCCTCCAGTTCTAAATTCCTTAGTTTTGCCGATAATTTTAATTTTTTCTTTTTCGTAATGGCTTCCCATACCCACAATTGGCAAAGCATGAACAGAATAACCAGTTTTTAAGAATTGTTTAGCTATTAGACTGCCAGATAGATCTTCACCATGCCCATTACTTAAAATTAAAATCTTAAACAATTTAAAATTCCAACCATTTTTTTACTTTGGTTAACTCAGGCCAATCTGGATATCTACTTAATCCGTCTTCAACAGATTCTTTCAACTCACTTTTCACATCTGGCATCATCATAGACATTTTTTTTATTAACTCAATATGATCCCTAACACCTTTATTATTGGTAGCCAAAAGAGCTAAAGACAAATTCATTCTTGCTTGTGGATCTTGCTGATTTAATCGAACAGCTTGTCTGGCGGCTGACAAAGCTTCTTCATTATTTTTCAAAAGTAATTGAAGCCATGATAAACAGGTCCAAGCAGCAAAATGATTTGGAATTTGCTGAATAATTTTTTGAAAATCTTGAACTATTGGAATTAAATCCTGCCCTGCTTTATATCTTGATAAAGCTGCATTAAAATCCTCTTCAATGGGATTAATTTCGTTATTCATTATTTATTAAACTGCAAAAGAGCTTCCACAACCGCAAGTTTGAGAGGCATTGGGATTTACAAAATTAAAGCCACCTCCAATTAATTCCTTACTAAAATCTAACTGCATTCCATAAATATATAAAAGACTTTTAGGATCACAAACAACTTGAAAGCTTTGATCAGCTTTTAATGAATAATCATACACTTTATCATCGGGATTTATTTCATCAGTTCCTATAAAATCCATCGTATAACTCATCCCACTACAACCGCCAGATCTTACTCCTACCCTTAGTGCTTTTTTATCATTTTGGCCCTTCAACAAATTTGAAATTTGTTCTATAGCATCATTTGTAATTAAGATACCTTTGCCATCATCAGAATTTTTAATTTCCTGTTTAACTTCTACATTTTCCATAAACAAAGGATTTCTACTATTTATAATATAAAAACTTAATTGATAGGATGCATAGAACAAACGTTATCCAAACTTGATTTGTTATAATTTTAAGAAAAAGTGAAAATTGCAATAGTCGGTTCAGGATTAGCTGGTCTTACAGCAGCAGTCAATTTAGTTGATGAGGGCCACGAAGTAGAAATTTACGAGAGCAGGTCATTTTGGGGAGGTAAAGTAGGAAGTTGGGAAGATAAGGATGGCAACCACATAGAAATGGGTTTACATGTATTTTTTTACAATTATGCAAATCTTTTTAAATTAATGAAAAAAGTGGGAGCTCTAGACAATTTACTCCCGAAAAATCATACTCATCTATTTATCAATAATGGTGGTAATTTAAAATCTTTAGACTTCAGATTCCCTTTAGGTGCTCCATTTAACGGGCTTAAAGCTTTTTTTACCACCGAACAACTTACTTGGGTAGATAAGTTCAGAAATGCCTTAGCTTTAGGGACAAGTCCAATCGTTAGAGGATTGATAGACTATGAAGGCGCAATGAAAATAATTAGAGATCTAGATAGAATTAGTTTTAAAGAATGGTTTTTAAACCATGGTGGAAGTCAAAAAAGTTTAGAACGAATGTGGGATCCTATCGCATATGCATTAGGTTTTATTAATTGCAAAGATATTTCAGCAAGATGCATGCTAACTATATTCATGATGTTTGCTTCAAAAACAGAAGCCTCAAAACTTAACCTTTTAAAAGGTTCCCCACATAAGTGGTTAACGCAACCTATCGTCGACTACATCACAAACAAAGGAGCAAAAATACATCTAAACCATAAGGTAGAAGAAATCATTTATGAAAAGGAATCTTCCTCTTATTCAGTAAATCAATTAAAAATATCTTCTCCTGAAGGAATTAAGGCAGTGTTTGCAGATAAATTTCTAGCTGCATGTGATGTTCCTGGAATAAAAAAAATAATTCCAAAAGAATGGTATCAATTTAAAGAATTTGAAGGTTTAAAAAAACTTAGAGCTGTAGCTGTTGCCACAATCCAATTAAGATATGACGGTTGGGTTACTGAATTAGAAAAAGATAATACTGGAAACGAACCAACTGGACTAGATAACCTTCTTTATTCTGCTGATGCCTCTTTCAGTTGTTTTGCTGATTTAGCACTAGCAAGTCCTACGGACTATAGAAAAAAAGATATGGGATCGCTTCTCCAATGTGTTTTAACTCCTGGCGATAGATGGATAGGAAGATCCACAGAAAGAATTACAAAAGAAATTGACAAAGAGGTTCGACGTCTATTCCCATCCTCAAAAAACCTTAAATTGCTTTGGAGTAACGTGGTACAAATTCCACAATCACTCTATAGAGAAGCTCCCGGTATGGAACCTTTCAGACCCGATCAAAAAACATCTATATCTAATTTCTTCATGGCTGGTAGTTATACAAAACAAGATTATATTGACTCTATGGAGGGAGCTACAATGAGTGGACATTTAGCTGCCGCCGCAATTTTAGAGAAGAAAGCCGAATTGGCAAAAAATCTTGCAGTAAGTTAATCAATGGGTACTTGGCTAAAACATGACGTAATAACAGTTGTTAATGCGCCTGTTGAAAATGTATGGGACACATGGAGCGATTTAGACTCAATGTCACTTTGGATGAGCTGGATTGAATCTGTAAAGACAGTTGATAAAGAGACTAATACATTACCAGATTTAACAGAATGGACTTTGGCTGCAAATGGCTTTAGGTTTAAATGGAAAGCTCAAATTACAGAAAGGGTCGAAAAAAGCAAACTTAAATGGAAATCTATAGGAGGTTTACCAACTGAGGGATCAGTAGTTTTTGAAAGTAAAAATGATCAAATCACAACGGTAAATTTAACAATAACTTATGAGCTACCTAAAATGATTGCACGGTTTATGGAAGAAAATATCTTAGGAAAAATGGTTACAAACGAATTACAGGCCAATATTGATAGGTTCAAAGATTTAGTTGAAAAGAACTATTCAAAAAATTTTTCTAACTAAAAATATTAATTACCAAATCTAGCAATCCTTCAAAGGTATATTTTTGTGCCTGACTATCAACTCTTCCAAAAATCCTGTTACATATCTTTGTTGTCTGAGGTCCAATAGATAACAACTTAATCTCATCAAAATATTCTAACCATTGTTTACCCAGTCTTTTTTCTAGTAAAAAAGCAGCATTTACTACGGTTTTACCGCTTGAGAAAATAATTGCATCTACTTTTCGATTAGAAATAATATCAATTGTTTCTTTCGGAATTGAGTCAGGACATCTAGTTTCATATGCAGCAACCTCAAATACACGGGCACCAGCCTTCCTAAATTGATCTGCGATTAGATCCCTACCACCTGTTTGAACTCTTGGTACAAAGACTCGAAGTCCATAACCAGACACTGGGAAATTATCTATTAAACTTTCAGCAACGAATTCTGGAGGTATGAAATCAGCCTTAATCCCAAAATCATCCAGAGTTTTTGAGGTTTTTTCTCCAACTACGGCAATTTTTGTTTTTTTAGAACATTCTTTTAATGAACTATTAAAGTATCTAAGTCTTTTATCTACAAATTTGATCCCATTACTACTAGAAAAAATAATCCAATGAAAATCATTTATTTGATTTAATGCTTCGTCAAGAGGATTCAAGTCATCCGGATCACCAATACTTATTGCAGGCAAATCAAATACATTAGCGCCCTTGCTTGTGAATATCTTTTTTATATCCAATATCCCTTCTTTTGATCGAGTAATAATTATATTTCTTTGCTCAAGGGGTAGATCAAATATTGGCATCCTTTTCTCCAAGATTATTATTTTAATTTTTATTTTTTAATTCATCGAGAAGTTTCAAGACTGATAATCCTTTATCAAGAACAACATCTTCTTTAAAAATTATTTCTGGAACTCTTCTCATCTCTATTCTTTTTCCTAAAATATGCCTTATAGAGCTTTTAGCAGTATTCAAGTTTGCTACAATTTCCTTCCTCACTTTGTCTTGAGCAGTTGAAGTTATGTAAATTTTACAGTGTTGCAAATCACCTGATAAATCAATCTTAGAAATATTGACGAAATGATCTCTAATAAGATCATTGTCCAAATCATTTTGCAAAATAAGGGTTATTTCTTTCTTCAAAAGAGATGAAACTTTTGCAAGGCGGTAGTTATTTGGCATTATGGTTGTAAATTTATTGGGTTTGTCATCGCTTGTAAGACAAAATAAACAGTTATGAAAGCACTTAAGACAGAAGATATCAAACCTACTATTGTGAGTGGATTTGATCTATTCTTGAATAAAGGTTCAAGCAAAGCAACAAGTCCCCCAACAATGATGGATATCAAATACTTTGGATATCTTGCAACATTAGAGAAAAATTCGCCCATCAGCTCCACCAATAGATTACTTTTTTAGCTAGGTTTTAACAAACATTAAACAGCATGATTACATTATATCAATTTAGGCATAGTGCTTTTTGTTTAAAAACAAGAATGGCTCTTCATGCGAAAAAACTACAATATCGAGTTGAAGAAGTAACACCTGGAATAGGCCAATTTGACATCTTTAAATTATCAGGTCAAAAACAAGTACCTGTAATAGTTGATAGTAATGATCAAGTTATTAATGACTCTTCAACTATTTGCGAATATATTGATAAAAAAAATGATATCAATTCACTATTTCCTGAGGACCCAATATTATTTGCACAATGCAAACTAATTGAAGACTGGGCAGATACTACAATGGCTACAACTTGTAGAAAAGCATTAATAAAATCTGCAATAGAAAATCCACAGCTAAGAACTGCATTACTTCCAAATGAAATACCTTCTTCAGTTAAAAGTATTGTTGATAAATTACCTTTTGAAAATCTTACTAAAATTTCTAATGTAGTTTTGTCTTCTAAAGATAACTTAGAACTCCAAAAATTACTGGAAGCTCTGTCAAAATCCTTGATCAACAAAAAATATTTAGTTGGAGACTCTTTATCAATTGCAGATATTTCAATTGCTGCTCAATTGTCTCTTCTTAAATTTCCTAAGTCTGCAGGACCAATTCTTTCAGGAGAGGGAAGTCAAGAATACATAAATAACCCTTATTTAGAAAATCTTTTCATGTGGAGGAACAACTTAGAAGAATATCTTTTTAGTGCTAACTCTCAATAAATTGAAAGGTCAATTTATATTTATTCGTTTTTATAGCATGAATAGTGAGGTCACCAACTTTTGAACCATAAGAAGCAACATATTGCACTCCACAAATTGATGGTTTGATTGAATTATCAACTTCCAATATTTCTCCGTAACATTTTTGAAATTTACTAATGGTCTCTACCTGATTAATCCTTGAAGCACCTGGCTTATGTGCTGTTTGTATAACTAGCTCATCTGCAAAAAAAATATCATCATCTTGGATCTGATTTCTCCCTGTAATTCTTGACTCGATGTAAAAATCATCTTTTAAATAAGTAATTTGATTATTAATAGATTCAGGGTCATTTACAACCCTGATTAAGGTGTCATCAAATATTGCTTTTCCAATAGATTCAGAATTTTTTGCACGATTACCAACAATTAAATCTGAATCATTCTTAAAGAAATTTACTTTATAAATAACTGGCTCTTCTGAATCATTAACTACATCTTGAGAAGTAACAAGCCAATTCCCCTCAAACCATTTAGGATAGATTAAATCTTTAGAAGTATCAGATAATTTAAAATTTGGCAAATATAATTCCGGCCATTGATTTTCACGATTTTCCAAAAACTCTCGTACGTTAGAATCTACTAGAGCAAAAGAACTTTCTAAAAAAATTCCTTGAAAAATCAAGCAAATAATTAATCCAAGAAGAATCTTCATTATGTCAAATCCACTAATAAGAGCATCAGATCATTATGTATTATTAGAGCCAGATTCAAAAGAAAAAATTGTATCAAAGCAAGAAGCAATTTTATGGTTGAAAAATTGGCTTAGTAAGACAGAAACACAAACAATATATCAAAATATAGAAGATCTTGATCAAGAATTTTTTGAGGAATTATTGGAAAGCACTTATGAATTAGAAATAAAATCAGGATACGTTATTAAATGGTTTGCAGTAAGAATTGAACCAGATTAATTAATTATTTTTTTATGAATTGCATTAATTATTTTCATAGCGACTTCGTCAATATTTTCCCTTCTTACTTGAATTCTTAAATCTGCTTGAGAATACAAATTTTCTCTAGATTGAAAAATGCTCATATATAAATCATTTAAATTCTTTCCCTGAAGAAGTGGTCTATTTTCAATTTCATTTTTCAATCTTTCAATTGCTATATCTTTGTCGAGATCTATCCAAGCAATTATTCCCTGTCTTAAGATTCCCCAGTTTTCCGATTTGGTAACTATTCCTCCCCCAGTTGAGATTACTAATGAAGGAATTTTGATAGTTTCTTTAAGGCAGTTTGCTTCTAATTCACGGAAATTCTCTTCTCCTTCATCATTAAAAATTTGATTGATAGATTTTTTTACCAACTTCTCTATTAATGAATCTAAATCAATGTATTTATACTTCAATAATTCAGCCAGCTTCAAACCAGTTTGTGACTTACCAGAACCCATCATTCCTATTAAAAATATGCTTCTGCCCTTTAAAGTATGAATTGTTTTTTTGATAATGGATTGTTCCATAAAGACAAAAGCGTATTTAAAACCTTAAGATAGTATTATCGCAGACAAGTATGACTTCTACACAATCCAAACCATTACATGGAAAAGGACGTGAATGCGTCATAACTAGACGTGCCTGCTTTAGTTCTAGTCACCGTTATTGGCTCCCTGAAAAAAGCCCAGAAGAAAATTTATCTCTTTTTGGAAAGTGCAGTATTGCACCAGGTCATGGTCATAATTATGAACTTATTGTTTCAATGGGTGGAGAACTAGACTCTGATGGAATGGTACTTAATCTCTCTGATGTAAAACACTCTATTAAAGATAAGGTTACTGGACAATTAGATTTTCGTTTTTTAAATGATGTCTGGCCTGAATTTAATGTTAATAATCAAGATGGTATACTTCCCACAACTGAAGCATTAGTAAAGGTCATTTGGAGTCGTCTAAAGGATGATTTACCTCTTACAAATCTAAGACTTTATGAAAACCCAAATTTATGGGCAGATTATTCTGGAAAAAACATGGAAGCATTTTTAACAGTACAAACTCATTTTGCAGCCGCTCATAGACTTGCAAAAGAAGAAATATCCTTTGATGAGAATAAAAAAATCTATGGGAAATGTGCCAGAGTTAATGGACATGGTCATAACTATCTTGTAGAAATAACTGTAAAAGGAGACATTGATAAAAGAACAGGAATGGTTTGCGACTTATCTGCCCTCCAAGAGATAATTAATGATTTGGTTGTTGAACAACTAGATCATACTTTTCTAAATAAAGACATCGAATTTTTCCATAATTGTGTGCCAACTGCTGAAAATATAGCTTTATATATTTCTGATATTCTTAAACAACCAATACATAAGATTGGTGCAACATTATACAAAATAAGACTCCAAGAGAGTCCAAATAATGCTGCAGAAATTTATGTTGATCAAAAATTAACAAATTCATTGAAGTTGAAATTTGAAAATAATTTAGTCACACAAACTTGAGTATCCCAAGAGTAATAATTGTTATAGCATCTAGTCTCGATGGGAGAATTGCATTTCCTAGAGGCGGGGAATCGCATCTTGGAAGTGAAGAAGATAAAAAAATTTTAAATCAAAACTTATCTCATGTTGACGCCACCATTTTTGGTTTAGGTACTTTAATAGCTCATCAGTCAACTTACTTAATTAAAAGTCTCAATGATAATGGCGCAGTAAATATATCAAAAAGCCAACCTATTTCTATAGTTGCTTCAAATAGTAAAAACTTTAACAGTAATTGGAATTACTTTCGTCAACCAATTAGAAGATGGCTAATAAGTTCAAGTAAAGTTGATAATTCGTCGAATAAAGACTTTGAGAAACAACTCTTTTTCGAAGATTCATGGGGGAAAACTTTAATTTCACTAAAAAAACAAGGGATAAATAATCTAGCTCTTTTAGGAGGTGCAAAACTTATAAATTCATTTATAAAAGAGGATCTAATAACAGATATAAAAATTACTATAATTCCACGAATTATTGGAGGTAGATATACATGGATCCCTCCAGAACAAACAAATGAGATTTTTAATCTCAAAAGACTATGGGAAATTAAATCAATTAAAAATTTAATGAGTAATGAAATCCATGTTCATTACAAAAAAATTTAAAATAGATTCAATAATAAATGAACCAAAAAATACATAAAGTTCAAGTCAAATTGTCAATTAAGGAAATCTCCAAGGAGATATGGAATGAATTAGCAAATGAAATCAATAATCCATTCTATGAATGGAATTGGCTAAAAAACCTCGAATTATCAAAAAGTGTTTCAAGAGAAACTGGTTGGCAGCCTCTATATTTTGTTGCTTATAAAAATGAAGAAATATTAGGAATTGCTCCACTTTTTTTAAAAAGTCATAGCTATGGAGAATTCATTTTTGATCAATCATTTGCACGATTAGCACAAGAGCTGAATTTAAATTATTACCCTAAATTAATTGGAATGAGTCCTTATAGTCCCGTAAATGGATATCAATTTCTCTATAAAAAAAATAAAGATAAGAAAGAAATTACAAATTTACTCATAAAAAATATCGAAAGATTTGCGATTACAAACAAAATTCTAAGTTGTAACTTTTTATATATTGATGAAAGCTGGGGCAACCATCTTAAATCTTTGGGATACTATGAATGGATAAATTCCAGCAGTGAATGGAGGAGTAATGGAGAAAAAACGTTTGATGATTTTCTTTCTAGATTTAACTCTAATCAAAGAAAAAATATCAAAAAAGAGAGGAAATCAATTACTAAACAAGATATTAAAATAGATATTTTTAATAAAGATGATATCAACCAAGAAATCCTTAAAAAAATGCATAATTTTTATGAACAGCATTGCTCGAGGTGGGGAGTTTGGGGAAGTAAATATCTAACATCTACATTTTTCGAAAAAATTGTTGATAATAAAAAAAATCTTTTACTTTTTAGCGCATCAAAAAATGATTCTAATGATATTTTTGCTATGTCGATGTGCGTTAAAAATAAAAACAACTTATGGGGTAGATATTGGGGGAGTCAAGAAGACATATCTAATTTACACTTTGAATTATGTTACTATCAGCCAATTGAATGGGCAATAAAAAATAGTATCCATTTTTTTGATCCTGGAGCAGGTGGTAAACATAAAAGGCGGAGGGGGTTTTTTGCAAAAAGTACCATAAGCTTACATAAGTGGTTTGACAAAAATATGGAAAATATAATTTATCCTTGGCTAAATAAAGTTAATAAACAAACCGAGAAAGAAATTGAATTTGAGAATAATTCTATACCCTTTAAATAAAAAATTATTTGGCTTTGCAAAGGATTATATTAGTAATATAGTTTTAATTAACTCCTAAGAATGGATTCTAGTAAAAGTTTAGATGAAAAAATAAAGATTGATAATAATCTATCAAACAGATATATAGACTTAGATCCAAAAGGTTATTTTATTATAAAAGTAGATTTAGAAGAAAAAAAAATAATTTTAGAGCACTTTTCGAATAACATCGATGAAGAAGGTTATGCGCTTGACCCAGAAACCAATGAACCAATTAAATGCGACTCTAAAAATAAAAGAGTTAGTAATGAAGTTTTTAAAGGTATTAGTGCGAAACATCTTGGAATATTGATCACTGAAGAAAGAAATGATTTAATCAGCAGATTCGATCATGCTCTATATTTAGGTCGAGAACTGCAAAAAGCAGAAGAATGTTTATACAAAAAATTACCATATATCCAAGATTAAGAAATTAAACGAAAAAATCTAATCTTTTCATCTGATGTTAAATTAAATAAAAGTAAAAAAATTAATGAACATCATTTTCTATTTTGCATTTATTGGTTTTGGTTTTGGAGTTGCTTTCGCATTAGATAAGCTCTTAAGAGCAGTTAAATTAATTTAAACAAACTACAAAATTTTAATAATCTCTCCATACAAATCATATTCATCCGCAAAAGAAATATTTGCTTCAACAAACTTACCAATAAAATGTTTTAAATCATTATTATCTTTAATAGATAAAATAACATTTCCGTCAATTTCAGGGGCAAAATTGTAGGATCGGCCAATTAATTCTTTATTATCAGATATTTTTTCTACCAAAATCTTCATTTTTAAACCTATATATGACTGGTTTTTATTTTTAGAGATTTTTTGTTGAACTGAAATAACGTTATCTTTTCTTGCCTCTGCAACCTCTTGAGGTACTCTATTTGGCAAATCAAAAGCAGAAGTTCCCTCCTCAGGAGAAAAAATAAACACACCTACGTGATCAAACTTGTATATTTTCAAAAATTTAAGAAGGTGTTCAAAATGTTCTTTTTTTTCTCCTGGGAAACCAACAATGAGACTGGTTCTTAATACAGCAGATGGAATTTCTTCTCTAATTTTACCCAAAATTGATTTATTCAATGACGCCTGCCAAGGTCTATTCATGCTCTTCAACACATCTGGATGACTATGCTGAAGTGGCAAATCAAAGTAA
Organism: uncultured Prochlorococcus sp.; assembly: GCA_902574405.1. GTDB lineage: Bacteria > Cyanobacteriota > Cyanobacteriia > PCC-6307 > Cyanobiaceae > Prochlorococcus_A. The sequence continues at coordinate 16,717 of CACGMX010000006.1, forward strand.
GGTACTATATTCTTTGAATCTTTGAAAGCCCTAATAACTTCATCAGTTAAACCTGTTGGATAAGCATAATGTATCCTTATCCAAGGAATTGGAACTTTAGAAAGCTCATTCAAAAGTTTGGCTAATGATGGTTTTCCATAAATATCTTGACCATAATTAGTTGTTATTTGACTAATTAATATGATTTCTTGAATACCCTTTTTTGCAAGACTTTTTGCTTCTGAGACTATAGATTCTATTGTTCTACTTCTTTGAGGACCTCTCAACTTAGGAATAATACAAAAAGCGCAATTATAATTGCAGCCTTCAGCAATACGAAGATAAGCAACAAATTTATTTTTATCTACAAAACGAGGCATTTCCTCATCTGCAATAAATTCCGGTATTTTTGAAACTTCATTAACGATTTCCCCTTTTTCTACTCTGTCTAAAACCTTGGCTATCTTTTGATAATCTCCTGTTCCAACCAAACCTTTTATTTCAGGGATTTCTTTTATAAGCTCATCTTTAAAATGCTGAGCCATACAGCCTGCAACTATTACTTCTTTTCCTTGATTTGTATATTCTAGAATTTTTCTAATAGATTCTTCTCTAGCTGTTTCAATAAAACTGCAAGTATTTACTACAACAATATTTGCATCATTTATATTGCTGTCAACTTCATAACCCTCTTTATTTAATAAGCCTTGCATATGTTCAGTATCAACAAGATTTTTCTCACAACCAACATGACTGAATGCGATCTTAGATAGTTTTTTTTCTTTTATATTGAGACTATTTTGTTTCACAACTTTAAAAACAAGAATTAAAAGATTTAAACAGCATTTTGTATATAACTCTCATGCCACGATAATATTAGGATAGATAATGTAAATAACAAACTTTCTTTTTGTATGGCCCTTAAAACTTTAAACAGAAGAAATAAAAAAGATTTGAAATGGCCAAAAATCATAATCGCAATTCTTAGTACTATAGGCATAGTTGATACAGGTTCGATTACTTTAAAAAACTGGGGATTATTTACTTCGCTTTCATGCCCAGGGATACAAAATGGTTGTGAAACAGTTTTAAACAGTCCTTGGGGTACTTTATTTGAAAATAATCAAGTTAATATACCTCTCTCATTAGCTGGATTCATAACATATTTATCAATATTATTTATCACAATAATACTCTCGCTTAATTTAATTTCCCCAAAAGAAAAACTAAATAAGTTTTTATGGTGGTTAGTATTTCTAATTTCTTGTGCATCATCAACATTTAGCTTTTTATTGATAAATATAATGTTTTTTAAGATTCAAGCATATTGCTTTTTTTGTATACTTTCAGCAATTTTATCGTTTTCTATCTTTATAATTTCTATGATTGGAGCAAAATTCGAAAATAGAGAACCTATGATTTTTAGAGGTTTCATTGTAGCCATTAGTGTCCTGCTGGGGGGGCTAATTTGGTCAACAAACATTGACCCATCTAATGCTATTAATGTTGCCAACCCCACTGAAAATGTATCTCCAATAATTACCACTTCAAGCTCTACCCAGAAAGTAAAGTTTGCAAAATTTTTAAGTGAAAACAATATTGTTATGTATAGTGCATACTGGTGCCCTCATTGCCACGATCAGAAACAATTATTTGGTAAGGAAGCAGTTAAAGAATTAAAAGTAGTTGAGTGTGCTAAAGATGGTAAAGATAATGAGTATGAGCTATGCCAAACGAAAGGAATCAGTGGATTTCCTTCTTGGGAAATAAATGGAGAAATTATTAGTGGTACGCGTGACTTAAATGAATTAGCAACAAAAACCGACTATCAGGGAGATCTTAATTTTTAACAAATCTTTTTTGAATTTTTTGATCTAACTGTTGTCTAGTATGGCATTCCCAATTTTTATCTTTATCAGGGAAATCGTCTCTATAATGCCCTCCTCTACTTTCCTTTCTAAATAGACAAGCTTTTAATAAAGTTATGGTGGTTATTTGTCTATTCTTTAAATCAAGTAAAAGATTTAATGCTCTTCTATTGCGTTCATTAAGTTTTATTTTTTGATCAAATTTTATTTTTTCAAGACTATTTAGTAAATCATTTTTATTTAATTTATCTATATCATTTTGAATGTAATTTAAAAATTTACTCATATTTACCTTATTTCGAGATACACCTAAATTTAACCAACATAGTTTTCTTAGTTCATCAATTTTTTCAGCAATTTTAGAAATTTGATCTTCTTTAGGATCTTCAATATCAAACTCTTGAAATGATCTATCAAATTTTTCAACTTTAGAAAGGTCATTCAAAACAATTGAAGACATTTTTCTTGCGAAAACAAGACACTCCATAAGCGAATTACTTGCCAGTCGATTAGCACCATGCACACCTGTAGAAGCAACTTCTCCAACGGCATATAATCCTTTTCTTGTTGAAGATGCATTTAGATCAGTTTTAACACCTCCCATCCAATAATGAGCTGCAGGAGCTACAGGAATAACCTCATTTAAAGGGTTAACGCCATAATCCTGGCATCGACTTAAGATCGTTGGGAAGCGCTCTACAATTTTTTCTGGGTCAATATACCGAAGATCCAAGCCAACATGATCTACATTATTATCATGCATATTTTTCATAATTGCTCTACTTACCTGATCTCGAGTAGCTAGATCACGATTTTCAATATTTTTAACTGGACTTTCACCATTTTTATCAACTAAGATCGCTCCTTCCCCTCTAAGGGCCTCAGATATTAAGAAGCAAGGTGCACCATAAAATTTTAAAGCTGTTGGATGAAATTGCACGAACTCTAAATCTTCGATAGCAGCTCCTGCTTTCCATGCAAGAGCAATCCCTTCACCAGAGGATTGAGCAGGATTTGTTGTATTTGTAAATAAGTGCCCACCTCCACCTGTAGCCAAAACAACAGCTCTAGATTTAATCCAATATAAATTTGCTCCATCAAGAACCTGAACTCCTCTACATTCTTTATTTTCAATGAGAAGTTCAGTTACTCTTACACCCCTGCAGTGAAGAATATTTATTTGATTCTCAATATGATCCTCTAGAACTTCAACTAATGCTCGTCCAGTACGATCTTTAACATGTAAGACTCTTCTTCGTGAATGTGCTGCTTCCAAGGTAGTAGCTAGTTGATCAGAACTTTGATCAAAAATCATCCCTAAATTCTGCAACCTTTTTACACAGCCTGGAGCTTCTTTAACAAGCATTTCTACAGCTTGAAAATCACATAGGCCATCACCTGCTTTTAAAGTATCCTCAGCATGAAGATCAAATGAATCATCTTGTCTAACAACAGATGCAATTCCGCCTTGAGCCCATCTACTGGAAGATACCTTACTAGTATTTCTATTTAAAAGAAGCACTTTTAAATTTGCAGGTAATTCAAGACAAGTCATAAGGCCAGCAGCTCCAGCGCCTATAACGATTACATCCCAATTATTTATTGGTATCGGTTCTTGCGAAAATGGACGCCTTAACATTAAACCAATCCACTAAAAGTAGGTTGCAGAATTGCTAAAACAATAAAAATACCATCAACAATTAATGTCGTTTGAATTACGTAACCAGAAACTAAGAGTGCTTTACCACCAGTAGTATTAATTGTGCCAGAATCTAAAATTTCTTTTGAAATAAACCAAAGTATAAGGGCTACAAAAACGATAATAGATAATGATTTTATTTGAATAAGACTCTCTGAAGTTTTTTGAAGAATCATAGGTGCATTTTCAGAATCTGCTGTAATTACCTGCTTCCATTGATCCATGATTCCGATTAAAAATATTGTAATGTCGGTAACTGCAGTTCCAAATAAAGAAGAGACATAAAAACTTGAACCTATTTTCCAATTAGTACCAAATCCAATTAAAGCTAATGGGAGAACTACAGCTTCAACAGGTATGTGTAGGATAGGAAATGGGCTTAACCATCCCCAGAACAAACATCCACCAAGCCAACTACCTGATATACCAAGTAATAATGAACTGACAATCAACCACTTATTTGATCCTTTCTGATTCAAAATAATTGCCACTAAGACAATAACAAAAGTAAAACAAAGAGCACTTATTGGTTCTAATCTAACCCAAGGGGCTTGAACAAAAATAGGTAAAATTACAAAAAAAGAAGACCACAATCTTAAAGATATAGGATTTGATAAAAAACTATTTTCGTATGAATCAACTTTTTTATGGGATTCATAGTTGAATTTATCTTTTACTTCTGAATTTTTTGTAATTAATTCTTTCAATGAAAAAGGTAATTTTAATTAATCTAAATCGTGTTTTAAAAAACTGCGAATGCCATATTTTAATAAATAAAAGGCCCATAATTTCAAACCTATATTTACTTTTTTAAAAGTATTTAATACACTTTGAGTCACATATAAGTTTAGAATAAATATAAATAAGAGTATTTGGCCTTAAATTGTGTGGCAAGAAATTAATTACACGGAAGATCCCTTTGATCTTTTAGTTCCTAATATTACTTATAAAATAAACCCTGCAGAAATTGAAAGTATTGAGGCTAATTCTATTGCTGAAGAAATAGGATTTGAATCAGGTGACTCAATTATTAGTATTAATGGGAAAAAACCAAGAGATTTAATTGATTATCAGATTCTGATTAGTGAAGAAATTTTAGACATATCAGTTTTAGATAAAAATCATGAGATTCACAATATAAATATTGAAAAAGATCAAGACGTTCATTTAGGTATTAATTTTAAAGATGCATTATTTGATTCAATCAAGCAATGCAATAATAGATGTCCATTTTGTTTTATTGATCAACAGCCAAGTGGTAAAAGAAAAAGCCTATATATAAAAGATGATGATTATAGATTAAGTTTCCTATATGGCTCTTATTTAACTCTTACAAATTTAAAAAAAGAAGACTGGGAAAGAATTGCTATGCAAAAACTATCCCCACTTTTTATTTCAGTTCATGCTACTGATCCCTCCACAAGAGAAAAATTATTAAAAAATAAAAAAGCAGGAGTGATACTTGATCAAATTTCGTGGTTTGAAAAAAACTCTATTCAAATACATGCTCAAATTGTTGTTTGTCCAGATATAAATGATGGAGATATTCTTGAGAAATCAATTTTGGAACTTGCTGAATTCTACAAAAAAACCTCTCAAACGGTACTTTCAGTAGCAATAGTTCCTGTAGGACTTACAAAATTTAGACCTGAAAATGATGGATTGAAATCAATCAGCCCAGAATACGCAAAAAAAACTATTGAACAAATAGAGAGAATTCAAGCATCTCTACAAATTACTCTTGGGACTCGTTTTTGTTGGCTAGCAGACGAATGGTATTTAATTGCTGGTACAAATTTACCTAGTTACAAAACCTACGAAAATATGCCACAAGAATCTAATGGAGTTGGGACCATTAGAAACTTTCTAGAAGCATTAAGAGAGAAGACTCAAAACCTACCCCAAAAAGTAAAAAAGCCAAAAAAAGTTAGTTGGATTGTTGGTAAATTAGTTTATGAAGCCCTAATTCCAACAGTTGAGAAATTAAACTTAATTAATGGATTAACAATTAATTTATATGGTTTGCCAAGTATTTACTGGGGTCAAGATCAAGTTGTTACAGGACTTCTTACTGGAGAAGATCTAATTTACGGGCTAAAAAATAAGGATTTAGGAGAAGCTGTTTACATACCATCTATTATGTTAAAAATTAATACTGATTTATTCTTAGATGATAAAAATATTGAAGAAGTTGAGAATCAAATAAATACTAAAATTCACGTTCTTGATGATTCAAATGATATTATTAATACTTTGATTGGTTAATCGAATATTTTCGAAACTATAAAACATGCTTAGAAGAGTAATAAATCCTTTCTTATTATTGCCGCTTTCATTCAGTATGAATACCTTTAATGTTCTATCGAGCGAAACAAAAAATTACATAGATAATGTTTTAGAAGAAAAATCAAATATTACTTTTGTTGATTATCAAGAAATAGAAAAACTTGTATTAAAAAATCAAGAATTAAAATCATTACAAAACCTAGTAGCCTCTGCAAGATTTAATCTTTCCAGTCAAATTGCCAAAAGATACCCATCCTTAGATTTTCAAGCCAATGGGTTACCAAAATATGTCGCAGGTAAAAAGTACACTAGCAATTCATCTACTTTAAAAACATCACAATTTACGGCTAATCCCTCATTGAATATTAAATGGGATGTAATTGCCCCTTTAAGAGAATCTGAAATTAAAATTGCCAAAACAAATTACAAAATTGCAGAAAATAATTATGAGATTAAGAAAAAAGATTTAATTCAAGAAGCAAAAATCAGATATCACAAATACAAAAAGTCATATCAAGATATTCAGAATAAAAAATCAATACTTGATTTATCAATTACTAGTTTAGAAAATGCTAAATCGAAGCTAGATGCTGGAATTGGTACAAAATTTGAAGTTCTTGAAGCAGAAGCTCAATTATCTCGAGATCAACAATCACTTAATGAAAAGAAAATAGAACATCAAATTAATAAAATTTCTCTTAAAGAGATTCTTAATGTTAAAGGAGATTTCGAAACTAATAAAGAGCAAAATCTTATAGGGTTTTGGAATCATAAATTGAATAAGAATATTAATGAGGGTTTAGATAAAAATCTTTCTTTAAACAACCTTATTCTGCAAAAATCAATCAAGAAGAGCCAAGCAGAGAGCTTTTTAGCTCAAAATAAGCCAAATATCTATATCAGTAATTCATTATCAAGTACATTTTCAAAAGGTGACTCTCTAGCAACTAATATCGACTCTGAAAAATTTGGATCTAACTATACAAATACTATAAGTCTAAATTTTGCATGGAGTATTTTTGATGGCGGACAAAATAAGAACTCCTACAAATCAAAAATAGCAGATGCAGAATCGGAAAAATATGCTTATGAAAATCTAAAAAATATTTTAACCACAAGTATTAGTAAAGCCTATTTAAATCTTAAATTAAATGAAGAAAAAATAATCTCTTCTCTTAAAGAAATTGAATCTAGCAAAGAGTCTGTAAGGCTTTCCAGACTTAGATATGATGTCGGAATTTCAACTCTTAAAGATGTTCTTGTTAGGCAAAGTGAATTAAGTAATGCGAAATCAAAAAATATTAATGCAATATATAATTACAATCTGAATATAGATGAATTAGAAAGATTAACTTTCCTTGATAAAAATAAAAATTGTTTGGGTAAAAATAATACTAAACTTAAGGAAACAGAGTCTATTTGCAATATATAAAGATGAATCCACCAAATTTAACTAATAAACAACTACGTGAATTAGATTCTTTATTTGAATTGGTTAGTCAACGACAAACAAAAGATTTTGGAAATATTAGTGCCAGCAATAAAGCAGATGGATCATTATTAACAAGTTGTGATTTATGGAGTGACAAAACAATCGTAGATGGCTTAGCTTCAATAGCTCCAGGTGAAGGCGTCCTTAGTGAAGAAGGGCAAAAGTTAATTCCAAATTCAAAAGCTTATTGGGTGGTCGATCCACTCGATGGGACAACAAATTTTGCTGCAGGTATTCCTTACTGGTCTATATCTGTAGCAAGGTTCGTTAATGGTAAACCACAATCTTCTTTTTTAATAATTCCTACATTGAAAAAAAAGTTTGTATCCATTAAAGGCAAAGGGGTTTGGTTAAATAATAAGAAAATTGATCCTATCCAAAATAATCGTCAAAGTGAATGCATTTCTTTATGCAGTAGATCAATAAAAATTTTACAAAAAAAACCAAACTCGGTATTTCCTGGCAAAATCAGACTTTTGGGTGTTTCGAGTTTAAATCTTACGAGTGTAGCTATGGGACAAACTTTCGGAGCAATAGAATCAACCCCTAAGATATGGGATATTGCAGCAGCCTGGCTGCTATTAGAAGAACTCAATTGTTCTATAGAGTGGTTAGAAATAGATCCTTTAAATTTAGTTTCAGGAGAAGACTTGAGCGATGTTAATTTTCCATTAATTGCTTGTAGATCTATTGAAAAATTTGAAATTTTAAAGCCATGGGGCAATTTATTATTAGCAAAATAGTTGCATCATAAATAAAAAATTGCTTGAAAAATTTCTTAATCAGATACAATTAAAATTAAGTAAATAAATAAATATTTGAAGAAAATTAATATGCAGAGAAGTTCAACATGGATACTGAAAAGTTTATGGGGAGCTTGTGAGCGATGGAGCAAATCTGATTGTGTTGATTTAAGCGCTGCATTCGCATACTACACACTTCAATCATTTTTTCCCATTCTTCTAATTTCTCTTTCAATAGCTTCATGGTTCCTAGGGAAACAAGAAGGATTAGATCAACAAATAATTGCAATTGCTGCTCAGCTTTTACCTCCTTCAGTAGTTGAGTTAGTAGAGACAACATTATTTAATTTGATAGATCAAGGTTTTGGAGCAGGAATTCTTGGGGCTATGTTTTTGCTTTTTACAGCAGGAAATGCATATCTATCTCTGCAAAGAGGTTCGGATAGGCTTTGGGAGGACGAAATTCCTTCTAAAAAAGTTAATGCTGCTTGGAGAGTGCAAGCTTCCAAGTTTCTCCGAAATAGAGTTGAAGCCTTTTTAATAGTATTCTTTATTGGTTTTTTAATGGTACTAGATCAAATTAGTGCGAATCTTAGGATGATCCCAAGTAACGTTTTAGAAAATCTTTCAAAATCTAATAATCTTATTTCTGAATTATTGTTAAAGTTGCCGTTATTACAGGTTGGTCAGTTTGCAATACCACTAATTGGCTTTTCTTTAATGGCTCTTTTATTACAAGCACTTTTACCTAGCAGAAAAGTTCCATTGAAACCACTGTTACCTGGATCTTTGCTTATTGGAATTGGCCTAACCACTTTGAACCTAGCAGTGAGTAAAAGTATCCTCTCACTTGGAGCAAGATTTCAAGCATATGGTTTTATTGGAGGTTTTCTTGTACTTACTTTGTGGGTATGGCTTTTAGGAGTGATTTTATATTTTGGACAGTGTTGGAGCGTTGTTATTGCTAGTATGACCTTAGTAAATAAAAAAAGAAAAAATAGATAATAATAAGCAAGATGAATTATTTTCTTAAAGCTAATAAAAATCTCATTACTTACTTATTAGTTATACTTGTCGTTATTCCAATTTTTGGAATAAACTTTTTGATTAGCTTTTTTGGAAATATCCTACTTCTTTTATTTCTAATTCCTCTGTTATTAGTAATTTTAGTCTTTATAGCTTTTAACTCTTACAAATCAAAAATTAATACATGTAATAGTTGTGGTGCCATATCCTTTGGTTTAAGTGAAACCTGTATGAATTGTGGAGCAAATCTAGAATATATCAGTAATTACAATCAATCTGATAAAAAGCCTAGTGAAAGTATTATTGAAGTAAAGGCAGAAGAAGTAAAGTAAAATACTAACCTATTCCAATTTGTCGAAGAATACTTTGTCCAGTAATTAATTCAGTGCCAAGACCAATCAAGATACCCATCATTGCCATACGGCCATTCCAAGTTTCTGCAAAATTTACAAATCCGAACCTAGGTTGATTGTCATTATTCATAGTTAAATAAATCACATATCAGATTATTTTAACGTTTTAAGGAAGAATTTATGAAAAATAATAAATTATTTATTTAACATGTCTTACACCATCAACAGGTCGATACTCATCTCCAGTTAATTCTTCATATACAATAGCTGGCAATCCAGTTTCAAACATTGTTTGCAATGCCTCTTTTAACATAGGATTCCAACCTCCAGTACTTACTTTTCCATGTCTTACAGTCCAGTCCCAAGTCCCTTGAAGATCTCTTGGTAATCTACCTTCTCTATCTCTTCGAGCAACTAAGTCTAAAGATTCAACTAAACCAACAATAACTGGATTTTTACCATAAGAAGGGGTAAGACTTAGTTCAAGTCTAACTGGATCTTCTTTCACCATTTTTAAACGAAACCTTGGTGGTAACTTGAGAGATCTTAATACCGAGGAAACAATTTTTGTTCTTAATTCCAATTTTTTTTCCTAAATATAATTAATCCGTTGTTGAACCTTTTTCTTCTAATGTAGAATCATTGTCATTAGAAAATCTAACTGTTAACAACTCCTCTTCTGTTATGTTACCTGATTTATCTAAAAGTTCTGGATGTATTGTGTACTTTTTTTGTTTAAAGTTGGAAGTATTGAAAGGTTTATTTTTGTTATTGGATGTATCCCAACCATTTGACATGACTTTAAAAGCTTTCCAAACTAAATAAGTTAAAGCTGCAGAATATATGATTGGAAATAAAATAGTCATTAAACTTATAAATTAATTAATTATATTTTTAATATCATAGCCAGAAAAAAAGAAATTTTGCTATTTTAAGTTAATAAATTATTTTCTTAATAGTTATATTTCAATTACACTAAGAAAGTGTATTAAATCTTTCGAAGAACATAAGCAAATCAAAATTGAAAAGATACATTCAAAAGCTATTACTATTCGCCTCATTAATCACGGTGGGTATTACATGTTCTACAAAAGTAATATCCCAATCATTAAGTAAACCAAAAAATAATGAAGTTAATATATATTCAAACAAATCTTTCATAACTGAAGCTGTAGAAAAAACTGGCGCAGCTGTAGTGACAATTGATACTCAAAGATATGTTAAAAAAAGAAAATTTTCCAGGAATTCTCAACTATTTCTAGACCCATATTTTGAAAGATTTTTTGGATTAGATTTACCTAATGACAATCGACCAAGGATAGAGCAAAACCAAGGAAGTGGATTTATATTTGCAGATGGACTTGTAATGACAAATGCTCATGTTGTAGACGGATCAGATAAGGTGATAGTAGGTTTAACCAATGGCAAAAAAATAGACGCAAAACTTATAGGTCAAGATTTTTTTACTGATTTAGCTGTGCTAAAGATTGAAGGCAAAGGTCCTTGGCCAAAAGCCAAATTGGGAGATTCGGCAAAAATTAAAGTTGGTGATTGGGCTATAGCAGTTGGAAATCCATTCGGACTAGAAAACACAGTTACTCTTGGTATTATCAGTAATCTAAATAGAAACGTAACTCAATTAGGAATATATGATAAAAAGCTTGAACTGATACAAACAGACGCTGCTATTAATCCCGGTAATTCTGGAGGGCCATTATTGAATAGTGATGGAGAAGTAATTGGTATTAATACCTTGATAAGATCAGGTCCTGGGGCGGGCTTGAGTTTCGCAATCCCAATTAATAAAGCCAAGACAATTGCTGACCAACTTATAAAAATTGGAAAAGTAATACATCCTATGATTGGGATTAGCCTAATAGAAGAAAGTAATACTGAGAGAAAAAATAATGTCATAAAAGTTGGGTATGTAGTACCAAGCAGTCCAGCTGAAAAGAGTGGGATCATGGTAGATGACATTTTAATAAAAGTAGGCAATAAAGATATTGAAACAGCATCAGACGTCATAGACCAAATAAGTAAAAATGGTATAGATAAACAAGTAAATATATTGTTGAAGCGTAAAAATAAATTTATTAAATTAAAAGTAAAACCAACAGATATAACTAATCTACAAAATGACTAATAAAATTTAAAGTTCATTATTTCTAAGTATCTCCACACACCTAGAAATATATGAACCATCGCTAATATTACAAGTAGAAATGCATTCAAAATAATTTTCAATAGGATCAGAAATTTGACACTATTTTTCTTGGGAATCGTAATTCTTCAGTCAAATTATTAAAACTTATTTTCGTATTTTTAATATTAATCAAAGACGGTAAATTGTGTAAAAAAATTAGTGATCTTGCCTAGCTAAATGTAAAATTTATTAAAAGTAATTAATTTTTTTACGCCTTTAAATTTTTTTCTAAAAAATATTCGTAATTACCATCATATGAAAATAACTTTGAATCTTTAATTTCCACAATTCTATTTGCAACCTTTGAAATAAAATACCGATCATGAGAAATTATTAATAATGAACCTTTATAATTTTTAATTGCTAATTCTAAGTTTTCTTTTGATTGAAGATCCAAATGATTAGTTGGCTCGTCCAAAAGAAGAAAATTACTAGGATTTATAATCATTAGTGCCAATGCTAATCTTGCCTTTTCTCCACCACTTAGTTGTTTAATATATTTAAAAACACTTTCATTTTGAAAGCCAAAACCTCCTAAAAATGTTCTTACTTTTTTTTCTGACCATTCTGGATACTTATCACATATTAAATCAATGACCCTGACCTCAAGTGAAAGTGCCTCAGCCTGATTCTGTTCATAATAGCTAGTAATTATATTATGTTTTCCGAGATTAATTTCTCCAACTTCAGGAGATATTTTTTTCATAATAATTTTAAGTAATGTAGATTTACCGCAGCCATTAGGTCCTAATATTGCTATTTTCTCCCCCGCAGAAATCTTTAAATTAGCATCTAAAAAAAGAATTTTATTCTCAAAACTATGAGACAAATTTTTGATATTTAGAACTAATTTTCCTGAACGAGGGCACTCTGGAAAATTAAAAACAGGACTTTTTGATATTGTTCTAGGAGCCTGAATTTTAAGAATCTTTTTTAATTGTTTTTCTCTACTCTTTGCTTGAGAACTTCTAGTTGCACTAGCTCTAAATCTATCAATATACCTTTTCTGTATCTCAATTTCTTTTTGTTGTAATTGATAAGCCTTATTTTGTGATTCTTCATTTAAAGATTTCTGTTCTACAAAAAAAGAATAGTTACCATTATATGTTTCACATATTCCTCTATCTACGAAAATAATTTTTTTACATAATTTGTCTAAAAAATATCTATCATGGCTAATTATAATAACTGCAATCTTAAGCGAAGATAGATATTCTTCCAGCCAAAAAATAGTATTTAAATCTAAATGATTGGTTGGTTCATCCAGTAAAAGTAAATCAGGTTTTTGTAAGATTATTTTTCCAAGTGCAACTTTCATCTGCCAACCTCCTGAAAAATTGCCAACTAATTTGTCAGCATCTTCAATAGAAAAACCTAATTTTGGTAATATTTTTTCAATATCAGATTGTATTTTATAACCCCCTAAAGCTTCAAATTTTGCTTGATATTTTGCGAGTTTATTTACTAATATTTCAAGTTCATTGGAATGTTTTTTTATATCCAATGATTTCATTTCATTCTCAATTTCTAAAAGTTTAATGGCAATAATTTGTATATCTTTAAAAGAACTTTCTAATTCCTGTCTAACTGAAAAATTCAAATTACAATCAAACTCCTGCTTTAAATGTGCAATTTTAGGATTACCCTCTTTAATAATAGTTCCACTTGTTTGCTCTTCCTCTCCAATTAAAATCTTAAATTGGGTTGATTTACCTGCACCATTAGAACCGACTAAGCCAACTTTTTCTCCTTTCCTAATCTCCCAATTAATATTTTTTAAAACAACATCTGTAGAATAAATTTTACTTATGCATTCAAATCTAATCACTTTTTTAAAAATAGAATTTACAAAATCTGTGGCTTTTTTACTAAAAAAAAATTTGTGGAATAAAATTAAATTATGAAAAGAATAGAACAAATTGTAGTAATTTTCATAGCTGCAGCTCTTGCGATTCCAAGTTATTGGTTTTTTTGGACTTTAGCTGGTGGTGGTGGATATAACAAAAGAATAAAACCTATGAATAATCCAAATACCAATTATTCGAAACCTTTTCCTAAAGACCTCCTCGAGCCTTAATCAACCACATTTTAGTTGACTCATCATCAATAGTACTTAAATATTCAATAACCTCTTCTTTAGTCACAGAAATATTTAACTCTTTGCCAATGTCGCATATTTTATCTAAGGCTTTTTTAGGATTAGTCAAAGCTGTCATAAACAGACTTTGTTTCTTTTTAGAGTCTTTAGCTATTAATTTATAGAGCTTTTCAGCATTACTGGACATGTTTTTAAAATTGATTTATTAATAGATTATTACTTCAAGCTACATTTTGTTCATTATATTTATTAATAGATAAATCATTGTCCGAATCTATTATTTCTTTTGCTGAGGCATCTGCCATACTTCTTGCGTCTAGACATAAAACTTTTCTTAGTTTTGCGAAGTTAGCTGCGTGAGATTTTCTACCGTCTTTTTGAGCATAGTACTCAGACTGCTGAAGAATATGGTGAAGATGCGTTAACAAATATGGACTAATTACAGCTGATACTAAAACATCACTATTTTCATTATCGTGAGAATCAGAATTAACTAATCTTTTTTTCTTTTTTTCAATTATTGACCTTTTAGGAGAATCAATTTTTCTTGAATTTTTCATGGGACAATAAAAAAATTAATTGATACGGACATAAATTTCCTTATTAATAATATACACAAAGATAGTATCCTTGACTAACTGTGTATACTAATAAGTAACAGTTATCAACTTTGACTCATGGCTACCCGGCAAAATTCAACTAATGGGAAGCCTAAATCTCCTAGAATTCAAGTAGTTCTGCCTGAACTAATATGTGAGCAACTAACTACTTTAGCTAATAATGAATCTAGGACAGTTAGTAATATGGCAAAAGTTTTAATACAAGAAGGTATAAAAAAATACTTCGAGAAAGCGGGTGAATCACTTTTCTCTGAAAATAATCTAGATACCGATAAATTTAGAGACGAACTTGAAAACAAAAGCGTAAGAAGATTAAAAAGAGCTCCTAACAGGATTAGATACTATAAAAAATCTGAGAAAAATAGTTAATTCTGAGGCAATTTCTGTAAATCCACAGTTTTACCCATAACTACCAAAATATTTCCTCTTTCCAAGATATATTTTGCTGGAGGATTAACGGTTAATTTTTCAGCAGGACCTGCTGCAAGAACATTTACTAAATAATTTTTCCTCAAATTTAAATCTCTCAAAGATCTACCAATAAATTCCTCTGGAACAGTTATTTCATCTATACCAGTTTGGTTATCAAGTTCTAATCTTTCAATTAGATTTGGTCTGACTAGTTCTAAACCTAATCTTTCTCCTTGCATTCTGGAAGGGAAAACAACTTTGTCTGCACCTACCCTTTTTAACATTTTTTCGTGTAAGTCACTCGTAGCTCTGGCTATTACTCTTTTCACTTTGCTACCTTCACTATCTTTGGCAATAAGTGTCGTGGTTATACTTGCTTCAATAGGTTCACTAATACCGACTACTACAGTATTCATTTCAAGTATTCCAGATTCCTTCATAGACTCTTCATCAGTACAATTTACAACTCTAGCTTCTATTGAAGGTTCCAATTGTCTCAAATCATCAATAGCTTTTTCCGAATAATCTGCAGCCAACACATCCGCACCATTACTTATAAGTTCCCTACAAACAGCGGTTCCAAATCTTCCAACGCCAACAACTGCAAAAGTGAGGGCTTCTTTTTCCCTCTTTTGAGACCACTGCCACCAATCAGCCATAATAAAATTCAGTCAATCCTAAACATAAAGATCAGCCCTAGGATAGCCAATTCTCTTTTGTCTATCTATTCTACTCTTATAAAGAGCCTGCCAAAGTGCACTTAAAAGCAAAAGGATACCAAGTCTCCCTACAAACATTCCGATAATAAGAATAAATTGACCGAAATGATTTAATTTTGCAGTTAAACCAATATCAAAACCAACAGTTGCAAATGCGGATATGCAAGTAAACAAAATTTCTAGGAATGTGAAAGATTCTTTCTCAACAAACGTATTAGTTGTACTTAGAAGCATTGCCATTAAAAGAACAAAAAGCAAAGATCCTACTGTAATTCCAACTGCTTTTAGAATAACTTTATCTGAAATTAATCTATTACTGATTATTACATCTTTCTGACCTCTTAAAGTTGATCTAGTTGCGGCCATTAAAGCAATAAATGTAGTTGTTTTAATACCTCCACCAGTACCTCCTGTACTTGCTCCAATAAACATCAGAGTCATTAATAACAATAGGCCAGTATCTGATATTGAGTTTAAGGAGATTGGATAATTTGTAAAGCCTGCAGTTCTTGCACTTACTGTTTCAAATATTGATGACAATAACCGTTCAAACAAATTCAAATCATTAAAAAATTGACTATTTAGCAATGATTCAGTGATTAAGAACCCTAATGATCCGAATAATATTAGAGACAAACTTGTCCTAATAACCAATCTAGAATGAAGGCTTAATTTTTTATAAGAGAGATTTTTTTTATTACTCCAAATATCATCAATAACACGCCAGCCCAATCCTCCCATAACTATGAGAAAAACAAAAACACTGTTAACCAAATAATTTGTTCTATAATCTTGAAGACTATTTGACCTTAAAGAAAATCCTGCATTGTTATATGCAGATATGCTGTGAAAAATCGAAGACCAAAGTCTTTCCCAATTATTTTGAATATCTACGAAGCCGAAAGTATATAAAACAATTGCACCCAAGGATATTATACTTATCGCTGTAATAGCAATGCTTTGAAAAGTCCTACCAATTCCTCCAACTCCAAATTCATCTAGAGTCTTTCCTTTGTCTAATCTAGTTCGTAGTTTTGTCCCCTTAACAACAAACCCTTGTAAAAATGTCGTAATAGCCATTAATCCTAGACCACCTGATAAAAGCATAAGAGCCAAGAAAACTTGACCAAAGAAATTTAAGTCAACACCAATATCTATTATGGTTAGGCCAGTAACAGTTATTGCAGAAGTAGATGTAAAAAATGCTTCCCACAACCCAACCTTTGAAGATGAACATAATGGAGAACTCAAAATTAAAGTTCCAAGGCAAATAATAAATAAGCCTGTAACAATAGTGAATTGAGGTACAGATAGCTTTTTGTAAGCATCTTTTAACTTATAAACTTTTCTTATAAATTTCACTATATTACCCGTAATTTATCATTATCAATGCTGGCACTGAAAATGACATTATAAGTGTTAATCCAACTCCATATTTTGCGATATCAAAAAATCTATATCTTCCAGGACCATAAACCATTAAATTTGTTTGATAACCCATCGGAGTCAAAAAAGATTGACTTGCACCGAACAAAACAAGCATTATTAAAGCGCTTGGTGAAATACTTAAAACATTTGAGAATTCAATAGCAACAGGCAAAATCAAAGCAACTGACGCGGCATTACTTATAAATTGTGTAAGAATAATTGTCGATACAAAAATTATGACTAGTGCAAAATACAGAGGCATTCCATTAAGAGCAAAATTTAGATTAAGTGCAATTAAATCTGCTAACCCTGTTACCTGCATAGCAACACTAAAGGACGATAAAGATCCCAACAATAAAATGACGTCTAACCTTATTGACTTTTGAATTTCTGCAGGTCTTAAACATCCACAAGCAACCATCGCAATTACTGCCAAAAGGACTGAACCTACTAATGGAATATTAGAAACCGAAGGCAAAACCAACATTCCTATTGCAATTCCAATCGATATAGGTTTCTTTATCAAGAAAGGTAAATCGTCTTCGAATTGATCTAAAATAAGCAAATCATTACTAGCTTGCAGACCTCTTATTGAATCTAACGGTGCTTGCAATAATAGAACATCTCCAGCCCTTAAAACAGCTTGACCTAATCTCTCTTGAACAGTTTGTTGACCTCTTCTTAGTGCCAAAACTGTTGCATTATGACGCTGCCTAAATCTTAATTCTCTCAAACTTGCACCAGCTAAAGTTGAGCCAGCTGGTAATAGTGCTTCAAAGGTCTTAGTACCTTCATCATCTGAGAAAATATTAGCTCCATCGAAAGATGTTTTGTTTTCACCTAACAGAATGGTATGTTCCTGCTGAAGCCTAAATAAGTCTGCCCTTGTAACACGGATTATTAATCTATCATCAGGTTCAATCTTTCTATCAGCCAAAGGAGGAAGAATAACTTTCCCATTGCGTTGCAACTCCAGAACATCAACATCAAATCTTCTTTGCAATCTACTATTTCTAACAGATTGTCCTACTAATTCTGAAGTAGAGGGAATAGTAACTTCAGTAAAATATATATTCATATCACCATTTTTAATAAACTCTTTATCTCTCCCTCTATCTGGCAAGAGCATGTCAGAAACTAGAATCATATAGGTTGTACCTATAAGCCATACAGGAATTCCGATTGAAGTCAAACTAAATAATTCCAAAGCTCCATAACCTAATTGTTGACTAATATCACTTACAAGAAGATTTACTGAGCTGCCTAATAATGTCAGAGTTCCGCCTAATAAAGTAGCAAAAGAAAGAGGTAATAAAACTTTGGATGGTGATATATTTCTCCGCTCACACCAACCTTCAATTAAAGGTAGCAAAGATGCTACTACTGGAGTATTAGGAACAATTCCAGATATTGGAGCAATCAAAAAAGCTATTAAAGAAATTAATTTCCTAGGCGTTCTAATACTTTCAGAAGAAATCAATTCTCTTACTCTGTCTAAGGCGCCACTTTTAAATAATGCAGAAGAAACTGCAAATAAGCCCATAAGGGTAATTAAGGATGGGCTACCAAATCCAGCTAAAGCTTTTTCGGGAGAAAGCACTCCTGTAGCGATAAATATTCCAACACATAACAAACCAGTCAATTCTGGCGCGATAGTATTTTTAATGAACAAAATTATTGACATTATTAAAACAACTACCGTTATAAACGCATCAAAATTATTACTAACTACTGCAATTAAATTCATACGAAACTTATTTAACTCAATATACCCAAAAACAATATTTCGAAAAAGTTTAATTGAAATTATCTTTTTTAAGAAACTTTTTAAAAATAGATTTTTTTTGGAATATCCATGAAGATGCAGATTTTAAGCTTTCAATAACATCAGGCAACTTGGAAGCATATATAAGCCTTCTTGCCTCAAAAGCCAATTTCCCAGATACAGTAACCCCAAGCCCAGAAATTGAGGCTTCTCCTATTCCTAAGCTAATCATTTCACCATTATCTTTAAATTCAAAGGGTAAAGGATCTTTTCCTTGAATTAAAAGTTCTAAATTATTAGCTAGATGATTTCCTTCCTGCATAGCCACCTGAGCAGTTATGGGTAAATCCTCCATTCCTTCAATAACTGAAATATCACCAATAGCAAAACAGTTTTTATATTTTTCTAATTGGAAATTATTATTAACTAAAATTCGTCCAAATTTTTTTGTTATTTGATCAGTTTCTAAGTAAGACAAGTTAGGTTTAACACCTGCAGTCCAAATAACAATATCTTTATCCAAGGAAGTTATACCTACCTCACTAATAATACTAATCTTAGTTTCTGAGACTTCTTTAACTGTGGAATTCAAAAAAATGTTAATTTTTCTTTTTTCTAATGCCTTCTCTGCTTGCTCTCTATTAAAAATTTTGTTTTTATTGAGGATTTCGTTTGATTTTTCTATTACATTAATTTCAAATTGGTCTGTAAATATATCTTTAATTTTGCATGCCAATTCGATACCAGAAGGACCACCCCAAAATTTGCAAATATTTTTTCTGATGCGGGTATAACATTTTTTAAGAAATTGTTTAACCAAGATTTCCT
>CACGMX010000007.1 GCA_902574405.1 uncultured Prochlorococcus sp.
TTAATGATCCCGAAGAAGTAGGCAAAGAACTAGCTAAAAGATTAAAGCAGCAAGGTGCCGAAGAAATACTAAGCGAAATATTTGAAAAATTTAGAGAAAAATAAAAATTTATTAGTTTACTAATTTAGGATCAATTTCTTTTTTGTATCTCTCTTCACAATCTTTAATCACTTTAACAGCTTCTTCTATCCCAAAAAAACCATTTACAGTACATGTTCCTGGTTTTTTTAGATCTTTGTAGTGCTCCCAATAATACTTTGTTTCTTTTAACCAATGATCTCCAAGGTCTTCATAACTTGAGATATGATCCATTCTTTTATCATCCGAGAGAACCGCTATTACCTTATCATCGACCTCTCCACCATCATCAAATTTCATTACCCCAATAATCCTTGCTTCCACAATAGATCCGGGTATCAATGGCTCAGTTACTCCAACAATTTCTACATCAAGTGGATCTCCATCTTCATCCCATGTCCTTGGAATACATCCATAAGCAAAAGGATACGCAAGTGATGAATAACCTACCCTATCAAGTTTAAGATGGCCCGTTTCAGTAATTAATTCATATTTATTTATGGTATTAGAGTTCAATTCAACAATAGTGTTTATTATTGTATTTGAGCTATCAGTGAAAGCATTTAGTATGTGCAATAAATTGGGAGTAACCCGGCTTGGGGGCTGATTTAGATTTGCCATCAAGAAATTATTTTTATTTATCTTACATCCTCACACCTAACCAAATTCTTTAAAAGTAATGTTTCAGCAAAAATCATTTATTTTAGACCTTAAATGATTAATAAAAAAGTTTGGCGATAGTTCTTCATTAGTTACAGCTCTTACCAACTCCATACAATTAACTGATCTACCATATTCATGTATATTATTTTTTAACCAAAAGATGACCTTTTGATATTCACCATTTTCAATTAAGTTATCAATCAAACCTATGTCTCTTTCCATTTGAGAAGATATTTGCGCACTTATAACATGTCCTAACAAATATGAGGGGAAATATCCAAACGCCCCTTCACTCCAATGAACATCTTGGAGACAACCTTCTGAATCATTAGATGGTTTAATTCCTAGGAGTTCATCATATCTTTTATTCCATTCTGTTGGAATATCTTCAGCAGGTAACCCTCTTTCAATTAAATCTATTTCAAGTTCGGTTCTTATTAATATGTGTAAGCCATAAGTCAATTCATCCGCTTCAACCCTATTTAATCCTGCTTCCAAATGATTAATAGATTTCCATAGTTCTAAATAATTATTAAGAGAACATCCAGCCGAAACAAATTTGTTAAAAAATCTTTTTGAAAAAGATTTGGATTTAACTATTCTATTTTCCCAAAATAAAGATTGACTTTCATGAATACCCATAGAGGTTGCTTGACCTAAAGGCCAAGCAAACCATTGATGACTTTGAGATGGCAAACCCTGCTCATAAATAGAATGCCCCCACTCATGCGCAGTTGCTAAAAAACTTGATAATGGTTCACCTTCAACAATTCTTGTGGTAATCCTGTAATCATTAGGCCCTAATGTAATCGAAAAAGGATGGGGAGATTTACCAACAACAACTAGATCTTCATCTCTCCCAAACTCATCAAGTAATTGAGAACATAAATTATGTTGAGATTCCGGACTCAAATCCCAGTAATATTTTTTAGATTTATTAATCCCTCTAATCAAATCTGGGAGAGTGTCTTTCAAAGGCTGAAACATTTTATTCAGCCACTTTAAAGTTAATTCAGGCTCAAAGGGTTGGGCTAAAGTTTCCCATGGTGAATATTGATCTGATATTTGTTTTGCCTCTTCAATCCGCAATTTAACTAATTCTTCAAAGAAAGGAAGAAAAATTTTAAAATCTGATTTTTCCTTAGCTTCTTGCCAGCTTTCATACCCTTTAGATTTTGCCTTCGCTAGAGACTCAACTAATTTAGGATCTAAATTTCTTTCTCTATTAAATTCCTTCAATAAAAGACTAATATTTCTTTCTTTATCTTTTATGAAAAGTTGATTATCGGAATTTCGTTCAATATCTGCTAGTTCATTTTTAGCAGATTGTATTAAATTAGAAAATTCCTCGGAAGAATTTCTTTCATGCAATACTTTTGCAATATAAGTAAGTTGTTCAGATCTCCAAGAAGCACCTTTCTTTGGCATTCCAGTATTCTGATCCCAATAAAGTGTATTTTGGATTGAACCTAATATTTGTGTTTCTTTAAGGTAAGCACCCAGCTTATTCCAATGAGTTTCAGCCAAAGATTTAAATGGAAATTAAATTTATCTTAAGATAAAAATTTTAATGTCTGCAGTAAAACATGCATCTTTATCCATAATAGGATATTGATTAATTAAGTTTTAACTTATATGGAACAAATATTTTCAAAATTAAAATTCATAACCCATGGCGAGGGTTTTATTGATATCACATATGATTTAAATTTATGTGTTGAAAAAAATAATTTTCATTCCGGAATTTTAAATTTAACTTCACTTCATACAAGTTGCAGTTTAACTATTAATGAGAACGCAGATCCAAATGTACTAAGGGACCTGAAAAAGTATATGCAATCGATAGTTCCCTATGATTCCTACTTAACCTTATCAAAAAATAGGGAAGAAATATCCTATAAACATTATCAAGAAGGGGCTGACGATATGCCAGCACATATTAAAACATCCCTAACAAACACTTGTTTATCTTTGAGTTTTCAAGACGGGAAAATTATGCTTGGCACATGGCAAGCAGTTTATTTATGGGAACATCGATTTGATCAAAAGGAAAGAATCATTAATGTACACATAATTGGTGAGAAAAAGTAAGATACTTATAATATAATAAGTCAGATTTCTTATTTAATGGAACCCTACATTTTGCAAGATGAAGAATTGAATGAATTAGTTGTCAAAATACCTGGCTGGGAAATTAAATCTAAACAAATCCAAAGAGAATTTAACTTCGCTAATTTTATTGAAGCCTTTGCTTTTATGACTAAGGTTGCTTTAATCTGTGAAAAATATAATCATCATCCTAACTGGGAGAATGTTTATGCAAAAGTAATAATTAAATTAAATACACATGACCTGGGAGGTATTACGAATTTGGATCAAACATTAGCTTCGGAGATCAACAAAATTTTTGATCAATAAAATATAAACTTGTTTTCAACTATTCAAAATGTCTAAAAATTTATTGCCAGTTACTATTATTAGTGGATTTTTAGGTTCTGGCAAAACTACACTTCTAAATCATATTTTAAAAAATCAAGTTGGTATTAAAACAGCTGTTTTAGTCAACGAATTTGGAGAAATCGGAATAGATAATGACTTAATAATAGAAGGCTCAGAAGATATGATCGAATTAAATAATGGATGTATATGTTGCTCTATCAATGGCGAATTATTAAATACTGTATCCAAAGTTTTAGAAAGAGCTGAAAAATTAGACTATTTGATTGTTGAAACAACTGGATTAGCAGATCCATTACCAGTAGCCATGACTTTTGCGGCTGGTGATCTTAGAGAAAAAGTAAGATTAGATTCGATAATTACTGTCATTGATGGAGAAAATTTTGATTTTGAAATTAATAATACAAGTGTCGCCTATTCTCAAATTTTATACGGAGATATCCTTCTTCTTAATAAATCTGATTTAGTAAATGAAAAACAATTAAAGAAAATAGAGGAGTTTATAAATAAAATAAAAAAAGAACCAAGGATTTTGAGATCAACTAATAGTGAAGTTGCATTACATACAATACTGAGCGTGGGTCTATTTGAGACGGATACTTTTGAATTCGAGAAAAATAAAAAAAATATAGAACAAAATTCAAACGATCACTCTTCTCATTCCCACGATCACTCTTCTCATTCCCACGATCACTCTTCTCATTCTCACAATTTGAATAACAATATAGAGGGTTTTACATCCGTTTCTTATGAGACATTTGAACCATTCTCCTTAAGGAAGTTTCAATATTTCTTAGATAATCAAATCTCACAAAATGTATTTAGGGCGAAAGGAATATTATGGTTTATGGAAAGTGATAGAAAACACATTTTTCACCTATCTGGAAAACGATTTTCTCTAGATGATGAAGAATGGACAAAAGAAAAATCCAACAAGATAGTATTAATTGGTAAAAACTTAGATCATCAAACCATTAAGAATCAACTTTCATCATGTAAATTTCGTTCAGATTAGTGTTTACATATTAGGATTTAATTAATTTTTGAAAATACTTATTAACAGATTAAAAAAAGGATTAACCGAACTAAAATTTTTTTATTTTACTTCGTTTATTTTCGCACTTTTAGTAATAATTCCAATTTCCAATTTTCTTCTTGAAGGAGTTCAATATATTGTAAGTGGGAATTTTTCATTAGGTATTGCTGGAGGAGAAGAGGTATTAGAAACTGTAAAAGTTTTAGTACTGACAAGTTTTTTTGGAGGAGGACTAGGCACTTTGAATGGATGGTTACTTTCGAATTGTGATTTTAAGTTCAGAAAAGTTCTCCGTATTTGTCAGCTAATTCCACTAGCTGCTCCAGCGTATTTAATAACAGCTGTTTTGCAGGATTTAGGTAGTATTTTTGGGTATCAAGTAACCGGTTTATGGTGGGGGGTATTAATACTTTCAATTTCTACTTATCCATATGTATTCATTCTTGCTAATGAAAGTTTTAATAAATTTGGAGCAAATCAAATACATGCTAGTAGAGGATTAGGAGTTGGGCCATGGAGAAGCTTCTTTAAAATCGCTTTTCCAATGGCGTTGCCAGCACTCATAACAGGAATAAGTTTAATGTGCATGGAAGTAATGA
Organism: uncultured Prochlorococcus sp.; assembly: GCA_902574405.1. Lineage (GTDB taxonomy): Bacteria > Cyanobacteriota > Cyanobacteriia > PCC-6307 > Cyanobiaceae > Prochlorococcus_A. The sequence continues at coordinate 4,834 of CACGMX010000007.1, forward strand.
ATGAGTTAGGTACATTTGCATTATTAAATATTCCAAGTATTTCTACAGGTATAGCAGAAAATTGGATAATCGAGGGTAATCCAAAAAGCGCTATTGGACTATCTTTAGTAGCCTTATTAATAATTTTCACTTTAATTATTTTTGAAAAATTCTCGAGAAGAAGATCAAAAAGGTGGAGTGAAAATCCTGCATCTAAAGATTCTCAAGGGTGGGAATTAAAAAAAACTAGAGCTCTTTTAGCCATAACTATATCTTTATTTCCTCCAATTTTCTCTTTTGGAATTCCATGTTTTTGGGTTCTGCTTAATGTAGATCAGATTCAAAAAGGGTTATCCATAGAATTACTTTCCCTAACATTAAGAACTATAAGTTTAGGATTTTTTACTGCATTAATAACGATACTATTCTCCTTAACAATTTCCTTAGCGAGACGCCCAAATAAAAGTTTATATCTAGGACTAATAACAAACCTTGCGGGGATAGGTTACGCAATCCCAGGAACTGTATTAGCACTTTCTTTAATAAGCATCTCTTCCTCAAAATTTAATTTCATTGCTATTTGCTTACTAATTTGGGGTTATCTTGTCAGATTCCTTACTATTTCAAAGGGTTCTATCGATTCAAGTCTTGAGAGAATATCTCCCAGTCTTGATGAAGCAGCACTTGGACTAGGAGAGGATTGGCTGGGAGTTATCAAAAGAATTCATCTACCTCTTCTCCAAGGGCCAATATTAGTAGGCTCACTTTTAGTTTTTGTTGACACGATAAAAGAATTACCCATAACATTTATCTTGAGACCATTCGATTTTGATACATTATCTGTGAGAATATATCAATACGCTGGAGATGAAAGAATGGTAGAGGCAATATTACCAGCCATCCTTATTATGACTTTGGGCCTTATTGCATCAATTACATTGATACCAAGTTTAGAGAAAAAAAACTAAATTCTTTTAGAAAGTTTTCTTATTAAGAAAGGGAAACTTAATAATAAATCTGCCGAGGTTGATATAACCCTAAAATAAATTAAGCTAATGAGAATTATATTTTGTGGAATGCTTTTGCCAACAAAAAAAAGTAGACTAGCCTCAAAAACACCAACTCCTCCTGGAGCTGTTGGCACTACCAATCCTAAAGACCATGATAAAGAAAAGATAACTAATAAAAAAATGATGTCCAGATTATTACTTGTATAAAAAGTAGTTAAGCAAATATAAAAACCAATAAATTTAGATAAAACAAAACCAATTTCGAGAAATAAAGCTCTTGTAGGGAAGAAAGAAATAATATTTATTCTCTCTTCAAATTGATCCTTTGAATTTGGAAGTCTCAAAACCTCAAATACTTTTCCTTTTAAAGACCCTATTCGTTTTAATAAAAAATAAATCAATTTTCTATTTAAGAATACTAAAGGAAAAATTAAAAAAAAATAAAGTGGTGAAAAAATCAATCCCAGCGATGCCAGGAGAAAAGATCCACTCAACATAAAATAAGGTTCTATAAGAGTCGAATACAAAGCAATCCGAGAATTACTTATTTTTTTTATAAAGTTAAATCTTTCAACAAAATGCCAAACCCCTCCTGGAACGTATTTAAGAATATTGGTTAAAACATAAAAAGAAACTAGATTATTACTTTTTAATTCTTTCCCAAACCATTGCACAATATATTTCCAAGCATAAGCATTCAGATAAATACTCAAAACACAAAATAAAAATGATAAAGATAAATTAGTTCCATTTCTTTCTAAATTAATATCGAAAGAAATTTGATCAATATTATTAAAAAAATAGATGCAAAAATATAACAAGCTTGAAATAAAGAAAGTACTCTTTAAACCTCCAAAATTAATTTTTTTAAGGAATTTCAAATTTTGTTGATTACTTTTACTTAATCTCATTTCCAGTCTTCAAGTGCTTGGAATTTATTACTTGACTCTTTTATTATTTGTCTTATTTCATAAGTTGATATTTTATGCTCCAATTTCAATCTCAAAACCTCATCATTTTCTGGTTTCATAATTATTGATCCGTCAGGTTTCAAAGTTTGTTTAACTTTTATATTTCCAAATGCGGTTGAACATTCTCCTTTACGTCTAAGTAAAATCCACCTAGATTGGGTCCTTTCGCGAACTCCAATAGTATTGGAATAATCAAACCATAATTGCCTAAAAAATTCTTTTTTCTCTACGGGCAAAATTGCTTGAATAGAAAATCCAATTCTATTTTTTTTCATATTGATTGCTTGATAAGAAACGTCATAAGCCCCCTCAATTCTCAATTTCTCCACAAAATTAGATATATCTTCGGGTGTTTGATCGTCAATCCATGCTTCTTGAATAGATATCTCTTCGCACTTTGGATTAATTTGTTTATTATCGTTAGTAGAAGAATCTTCAAATGAAGTAATTTTATAAACTCTTACCAAATTAGGGAATGGGAATTTTAGGTTGCCAATGCCAACTCCATAAGAGTTAATAGAAAATTTTAAAGGAGGTTCTAGATAGTCGACTAAATTAGTAAGTAAAGCAATGCCAGTGGGCGTTGAGAGTTCACCCTCTATTGAGTCACGGTTTGATAAAACCTTAATATTTTTTTGTCTTATTAGTTCTATTACTGCAGGTGGTGGTACTGTTAAATTTCCATGTTCAGTTTGAACAAAACCTTTACCCAACATTGGTTCATTACAATAAACTTTCTTTGGATTTAAGTAATTCAATGATGCACATACCCCAATGATATCCACCAATGAATCTATAGCTCCAATTTCATGAAAATGAACATCATCAGATTTAATGCCATGGACTTTTCCTTCCGCAATTGCTAAAGATTCAAATACTTCATAAATTATTTTTTTTAATTTGACTTCTAAGTCACCATTTAAAATAAGTTCCTTAATACTTCTCCAAGTCCTTTTGATAGGGCTACTATCAACACTCTCAACCTTTGCCTTAATGCCTCGGATTGAACAACTTTTTGAATCCACAAATTCTAGTTGGTATAGATCCTTTAATCCAAGATCAATAAGTGGCTGTTCAATAATTTTTTTAGGCACCCCTAAATCATAAAAAGCTCCTAACAACATATCTCCAGAGATACCAGGAGAACATTCAATTAAAACATCCATAAATCAAAGAATTCTTTACTGGTAAAATTGTGGTGGGAATCAACCTATCATTCTAGTTATTTCTAGAAAGATTTTTTTCAATCACTTCGTACTTTATTAAATTCAAAGAATTGCCATCTCTATTGATATCTAAACTTACAAAGCTATGTAGAAGTTCAAGAGAAAGCTCTCCTTTTATGACTAATTTAAAATTTTTATTTTTTAAATTTTTTGAATTTATAGCAGGGCTAATTTTAATAACAATTTCTTTCTTTTGAGTGTTTACAAAAACTAATTCTCCTCTAACAGAAAAATAATTGTCTTTTAGATCTAATTCTTCTAATAATTTTGAGAAGTTAGCTTTTGAAGAATCATTATGGAAATCATTCAGTTGATAAGGATCCCATATGCCTGCAACCTGTAAATGCAAGTTTTGAGTATTTTTATTCTTTGGATAAACAATCCAATAATAACTTTTCTCTAAATCAATATGCTTTTTTAAAAGTGATAATGCTTTACCTAGAACTACTGTTTCAATTTTTTCGTCTTTATTGTCAATTAAAAAGCCTCTATTTAATTGTTCACTATTAAGGGGAGTGAATTTAGCATTAATAATACCTATTGCTCTATGCTGTAGGTGATTAGTAACTTTTGGGATAGGATTTTTTAACATATTAAAAATTTGAAAAATAACAATTTATCGTATTAAATTTCTTGATTTTCCTCCAAACTATTAAAAGACTTTAACGCATCGTCAATTGCATCAGAAGGATCAGTTGCATTATTCATAATATTTTGTCTCCGAATCATTTCCACAATTTCAAAAGGATTAGTTGGAAGAACTGAACTATCATCTTTTGTTTTCGTTGAGGTATCGATTTCTAATTCGTCAAATAAAATTTCGGCATTTAAGTAATCACTTCTTATGGAAATTAATAAAGTAAAAAAAATTAAAACCGTAATGGGTTTAAAATAGCTTTTGCAAAAGTAATTTTTCATTTTATTTAATTTCAAAATTCTTTAACGCCAAAAATTTCCTGCTATTTTAATTTTACATAATTCGGTAGAAATTTGTTAATAGCAACTTGGAATGTTAACTCTATAAGAACCAGACTTTCACAAATATTAGATTGGATTAATAAATCCAATCCAGATATTCTATGTTTGCAGGAAACGAAAGTGATGGACGATAGTTTCCCTGTTGAACCTTTTGAAAAATTAGGATATTCAGTAGAGATTTACGGACAAAAATCATACAATGGTGTGGCTATTATTTCCAAAATAAAGCCAGAAAATGTTAAAAAAGGATTCTACGGTTGTAATGATTCTAATCAAAATATCGAAATTTTCCTAGATCAAAAAAGACTCATTTCTGCTGATATTAATGGAATTAAAATCATAAATGTCTATGTTCCAAATGGATCTTCCCTAGAATCTAGTAAATTCGAATACAAAATTAATTGGTTAAATTGTTTAGCTTCATTTTTGGATGAGCAAGAAAAAAAAGGAGAAATAATTTGTCTTATGGGTGATTTTAATGTTGCTCCAACTAACTTGGATATTTATGATCCAAAAAGATATGAAGGAGGAATAATGGCATCTGAGATAGAGAGAAGTGTACTAAATAATGTTCTGAAAGAAAGATTAATAGATTCGTTCAGGATTTTTGAACAAAATACTGGTCATTGGAGTTGGTGGGATTACCGTAATAATGCATTTGAATTAAATAAAGGTTGGAGAATAGACCATATATATATCAGCAAAGAACTGTCATCAAAACTTAAAAGTTGTGTCATAGACAGCTCCCCTAGGGGTAATTTACGTCCAAGTGATCATGCTCCAGTAATGATAGACCTTAACTTAAACGACATAAATACAGATTTTTCTGAGGATGAGGATAATTTCTTCGAAATATAAATAAAATAATTTGAATTTCCTTAATACCTGAAAACGCTTATAAATAAAGACTTATCTAAAGCGGAATTGTTTTTTGTCATGATTTCTTTAAAATTAATAATTTACAATCGAGACTATCGCAGTAAAAATATCATAATGTAGAATTTCAATCTGATTGACAAAATTTTTACTTATTTCTAATTTAGAACATGACTAGATTTTCCTCAAAACATCATTTAGCTAAATTGTGACTGACATATTAAATTACACAAAATCAGAAGAAATTTTCTCTGCCGCCCAACAACTAATGCCTGGAGGAGTAAGTTCTCCAGTAAGAGCTTTTAAGTCTGTAGGAGGACAGCCAATTGTTTTTGATAGAGTCAAAGGTCCTTTTGCTTGGGATATTGATGGAAATAGATATATTGACTACATAGGAAGCTGGGGACCTGCTATTTGTGGACATGCTCACCCTGAAGTTACAACGGCATTACAAGAAGCAATTGAGAAAGGCACTAGCTTTGGTGCTCCATGCGTTCTAGAGAACCAACTTGCTGAAATGGTAATAGATGCAGTCCCATCAGTAGAAATGGTTAGATTTGTCAATAGTGGAACTGAAGCATGCATGGCTGTTTTGAGACTTATGCGAGCATTTACTGGAAGAGATAAGGTTATTAAATTTGACGGTTGTTATCACGGTCATGCAGATATGTTTTTAGTAAAAGCAGGATCTGGTGTAGCCACTCTGGGTTTGCCAGATTCTCCAGGTGTTCCACGGACAACAACTGCTAACACACTTACTGCTCCCTACAATGACCTAGAAGCAGTAAAAAAATTATTTTCTGAAAATCCTGATGCCATTTCGGGGGTTATTCTAGAGCCTATAGTTGGTAATGCTGGATTTATTACTCCAGAACCTGGATTCTTGGAGGGATTAAGGGAATTAACCACTGAAAATGGATCTTTATTAGTTTTTGACGAAGTAATGACTGGATTCAGAATAAGTTATGGAGGAGCTCAAGAAAAGTTTGGGGTTACTCCTGATTTAACAACCCTTGGTAAGGTAATTGGTGGAGGCCTGCCTGTTGGAGCGTATGGAGGCAAGAAAGAAATAATGTCAATGGTAGCCCCTTCAGGGCCAGTATACCAAGCAGGTACTTTGAGCGGAAATCCACTCGCAATGACTGCTGGAATAAAAACCCTTGAACTGCTCAAACAAGATGGAACGTACGATAAACTTGATTCAACAACTTCTAGATTAATTGAAGGAATAATTCAGTCTGCAGAAAATAACGGTATTGCTATTAACGGTGGAAGTGTGAGCGCTATGTTTGGATTTTTCTTATGCGATGGACCAGTTAGGAACTTTGATGAAGCAAAAACAAATGATGCGGAACTTTTTGGTAAGTTGCATAGAGAAATGCTTCAACGAGGAATTTACCTAGCGCCAAGCCCCTTTGAAGCTGGTTTCACATCACTAGCTCACAGTGAAGAAGAAATTGATAAAACTATTGAAGCTTTTGACCAATCCTTTAATGCAATTAAAAAATAATCATTTACTAGTCTTTCTCTAAAAAAAAATAAGTAAATGATTAAAAAGTATAGATAGATCTTTTCTAAATAATTATCTTCTTCCGCCAACTATTACTGGAGGGGTACCTCCTTCTGAACCTGGTAAGCCAGGAACAACTTGTGTACTCCCATCCCATTTATCTAGAAATAATTTGAAAAGTACCTGATCGTCAAGACTTCTGTTTAATGTCTCATATCTAAGTGCTTCTTGTTCAGCAATTTCTACTTCTGTCTTTGCTCTTAGTAGTTGCTGACCAGCTATTTGCTTTTGTTCAATTGCAGCTCTATATTCTTCAGCAATCTCTAATCCAGTAAGATCTAAACTTTTAACATCTACATAATCGAATGAATTAAGTTCTTGCGCAACTGTATCACCCACTTTTTCAGAAATTACTGCGAATTCAGTAGCAATTGTTTCTAGCTCATATTGGGAAAAGACTGATTTTAAAGCTTTTAGCAAAGATGGTTGAACAATTTTTTGATAAACATCGCTATTTCTACTTGCAATTGTTGCAAAAATCCTACCTGCTTCGTTAGGTTTTACTGAATACTTAACAGTAGCTGTAGCCCTAATGACTTGAAGATCTTTAGTTAAAGTTTCAAATTTTTCAGGTTGAACTTGAGTTTTTATATCAAATGGATATACAGACTGAACAAATGGAAGTTTAAAGTTTAAACCAGCTCTCCTTGAGGGGCCACTTACTTTTCCTAATGTTGTAACCACTGCAACTTGTCCTGAGGGGACAACAAATAGAGATTGGGTGAGTAGAAGAAAGCCTGTAAAAGATAATACTATCAATAATGTTGCTGTCCCACCAGGACCTGCTGGTGTTACATTTTTAAAGGATGTTGACATTAAATTTTTTCTTTTAATTAATCATATTTAAATAGACTAATTAGTGCATTAATAAGGCATTTAATTAAAATATTTTTTTAATAATTGCAAATTTAAATGTAGATATTATTGAGTAATGTTTGATTTACTTTTTTGCAAAAGTTCTAAATAAAGATCCTCATCTATCTCTCTAATGTCATATTCAGAGGGCAATACACCATGTTTATGCTCATGTACCGCCATCCAACAAAATTTCTCAATTTCGTCTTCTGAAAAACGAGGATATTCTTTTACTTTCTTAATCAATGATTTAATGAGAGATTCTGAATAATCTGCCATATTTTAAAAATATTCTTACTGAAGATCTTATCTAAAGTTATTTGCTTTTAGAGGGATATTCAAAGAATCCTCCAACTCACTAACAAGCTTAATTGCTAATTGAAGATCATTTTTGCTCTTACTAGCAACTCTGAGTGTCTCTCCATTGATGCTGACATTAATTTTTTTTATTTGATCTCTAATATTTTTGCTGATTTTTTTTGCAATTTCTTGTTTGATTCCTTGTTTTAATAAAATTGCCTGTTTTACTTTATTACCACTAACCATTTCAATTTCCCCATAGTCAAATATTTTTAAAGATAAGTTCCTTTTTATTGCCTTTTGTCTAATTATGTCATTAACAGCATTTAAGGTAAGTTCGCTATTGGTGATTATAAAAATATTTTCTTTATCTAAATCAACTGAGGTATCTGTCCCCTTAAGATCATAACGCTGAGAAATTTCCCTTTTTACTTGATCCAAAGCGTTGACTAATTCCTGTCTATCAAAATCAGAAACCACATCAAATGAAAAACTTTCTGCCATAGTAAATTATTAAACGCTAAACATTATTAGCATAGATCATCTTTTAATAAGGGGAAATGGATTAATTTAATCAAAAAACAACAAACTAACCACTTTTCCCATCTCTTCTGCGCATCTACAACTATTTAACAAAGTTTCACTATCGTGAAAGGCAAAACATATTAATTGATCGCACCTAGTAATAATTTCTTGATTACAAAGACTACTTGCAAGTGGTAGAGGTAATTCATCATTTTCACTTTTTTCAACCAAATGCATAACCCTCTCAAGTTGATCCTTTATTTCAGGCATTTGTCTATCAAGACTTTGTGGTAATAAAACAGTTAATAGTGATGGATTTATATCCAAGACAGCTCGAATAACAGCTGCATTAACACCTTGGGATCCAGAAGTTAGGATATTATGTCCTTCCTCTGCTAACGACCTTGCTATCAACTCAATTAAATGGATATCGACAACAGGTACGTGTCTAGTGCCCAAAAAAGCAATTCTCCTTTTCCCATTATCTTGGAGTTTTGCAAGTTCTTGAGCTAAGGCATCGACGCCTTCAGTTGCTGGTAGATCTAGAGAGCGACTCAAAATAATACAGTTCCTATATTTGAAATTAGCATTTATCTGAAAAATTGCAGGGAAAATCTATCTTTTCGAGAATTCTTTTTAGATCCACGTGCTCTTGAACTAATTGAATAGCATAAGATGCTTTAATTGATTCATGTATTCTGACATGACCAAAAGCTTGCTCAATAATTTCTACAGAGGAAAGAGTATCTAATCCCACCTTTAAAATTGGTACTTCCAATTCCTCAGCTCTATGAATCAATTGTGACAAAGGGTCTCCCAAGCCAGTTAAAATTAGGCATTGAGTCGAAGCCTCCAAAGCAGCAAGTTGTATATCAGTTCTATCAGCTCCAGTAACTACAGCCATATTTCGTCTTCTCCTGAAAAATTCCATTGCAGAATTCACCCCCATTGCTCCAATACTTAAGGTTTCAACAAGTAATTGATCTTTTTCAGGGCAACAAATTACTTGGGCATCTAGTCTTCGTACAAGCTCACCAACGGTCACACTTCTAAGCAATGGTGATTTAGGCATCACTCCAAATACTTCAATATCAAGATCTTTAAGAGAAGGTATTATTTCATTTTTAACTTTTTCAACATCTTGCGGCAACACTCCGTTCAATACAACTCCAGCCAATTTCTCACCTAATTGTTTTTTCGCATCAAGTAATGCATCCACGCTTTTGCAATCTTCCCATAAATTCACAATTAAAACTTTCGCATCTAAATCCCTAGCTAGTTGGGGAAGACTTAAGCCATAAATCATTCCTTCATGAAGGCTTCCAGCTGCCTCCAAAATATTTAAGCCTTCAAAATCATCATCAACCAACCCTTCAATCTGATCAAAACCTTTTCCTGGCAGTAAGTCTTTATTAAAGATTCTTTTTTCAGCTGATATGTTATCCAATAATCCTACTGAAGAAATTAAATTTTCCTCTTTGATATTTAATGTAGATCCAATAAATTTAACATCATCATCTATTAATCCTTCATATGACATTGAAGGAAGATTAGTAAGTTCAATACATGTTGCTAGCGGTTTTCCTATGCGTACTTTTTTTTTCTCCTGTAAAAGTCTTTTTGCTATCCCAAGAACCATTGCAGACTTACCACTAAATGGCTCACATGAACCAATTAATAATATATCGCTCATAATTAGTAAAATTATTTATCAATAGGTTTAAGATAATATTTTTTTCATTACTAAACAAATATTTATTTATGAGTTTTAATCTAAAAAAAAAAAAAATAATTATTTTTGGTAAATTTATTTTAATTCTTTGGTACCTAAACAAAAACAAGCAAAATGATAAATTCAACCAAAAACGAAAAAACTATAGGGATTACTGGAGCATCAGGCACGCTTGGGAAAGAACTAACAAAGTTGTTTCGTCAAAAAGGTTATAAAGTGATTGGATTTACTCATAGTAAAACTAATTATGAAATAAATCTTGAATCTCCAAATGAATGGATCAAATGGGAATGTGGGAAGGAGTCGTCATTAAAAAAACAATTAGAAAAAATAGATATTTTAATTTTGAACCATGGTATCTATGATTTGAGTAGAGAAAATTCCAATTATGAAGATTCAATAGAAATAAATGCATTAAGCAAATTCAAATTCTTAAATTTATTTGAAGATATTGCTCTAGCAAATGATTCACTAATAAAAAAAGAGATTTGGATCAACACATCTGAAGCAGAACTTTTACCAGCATTAAATCCGTCATATGAGATTAGTAAATCCCTTATTGGTCAATTAGTTTCTTTCAAAAAAAATCTTCTTGATAAAAATACAAAGAAAAAATTAATAATTAAAAAAATCATCTTAGGGCCTTTTAAATCAGAACTAAATCCCATAGGAATAATGAGTCCAAAATTTGTTTCAAAAAAAATTTATGATTTAGCCAATTCAAAAAATTATTTAATAATAATTAGTCCCAACCCAATAACATATCTACTTTTCCCATTGAAAGAGCTTTTTAATTTTTTATATTGCAAAATTATCTATAAGTACAAATCTTAGTTTCTAGAAATCCCTATCTGTCAATATTTCAATACCATCTTTCAAGACAACTATAGTATGCTCCCATTGCGCCGATAATTTTCCATCTTTTGTTATTACAGTCCATCTATCATTTAATGTTTTGCAATATTTGGTCCCTTCATTAACAATAGGTTCCACAGCTAATGTCATACCTTCGCGTAGGACGACGTTGGGTAATTCATTAGTACGAAAATTAAATACCGATGGTTCTTCATGAAGATTTCTTCCAACACCATGCCCTGTATAGTCTTCTACAACACTAAAGCCATTTTTTAAAACAATATCTTCAATTTCACCAGCCACATCTAGAAGTGTATTTCCTGCTTTAATTTTTGAAAGCCCCGCATACAATGCTTTATAAGCTATGTCACTAAGATATTGAGCCTTTGGACTAACTTCTCCCACACAAATTGATATACAACTGTCCCCATGAAAGCCATCCAAATATGCTCCTGTATCAATTTTAACTAAGTCACCGTTTTTAATTATTTTATTTTTATTTGGTATTCCATGAACAACCTCATTATTGATACTAGAACAAATACTAGAAGGGAAACCATGGTAACCCTTAAAACTTGGTACAGCTCCAAAGCTTTTTATCCTCTTTTCTGCAAAATCATCCAAGTCTTTTGTGCTCATTCCTGGTTTAATTAAATCATTAATTTCCCTCAAAACAGTTGCTACAATCCTGCTAGATTTTTTCATCAAATTTATTTCACGTGAAGACTTTATTTCTATTCCTCTTCTTCTCTGTATAAAAGGAACTTGATCATTAGACTTGGAATTATTTTTATTTAACAAAAGATCTGCAAAATGTCTCATTGGAATAAATAATAGTAATAGGTAAATATCTTCAAAATAGCCATTATGGTCTTGGCTACCTTAAATCTATCAATAACAATGGGAAAGAAACAAAAATGAAAATTTTATTTAATTCTAGGAAATTTCACAAGGCTTTGGCGCCTTGGGTTTTTCTTCCGTTATTTATATCTTCAATTACTGGACTTCTCTATAGGATTTCAAAAGATTTATTAGGTTACTCTCGAGAACAAGTACATTGGTTAATGTCTCTACATGAGGGCGAATGGCTTGGAGATAATGGGGAATTAATATACGTAATATTGAATTCCCTTGGAGTTTTATGGATGCTCATAACTGGATTCCAAATGTTTTCAAAAACAATTTCATTTTCCAAAAAGGTTACTAAAGGCGAGTCAAAAGGTTAAGATATAGAACTTGTAGGATAAAAAAGAACAAAATGGCCAAAGAGAAACAAGAAAATGAATTAGAAACCGTTATTAATGCTGACTCATCAGTTGATGCAACAGTTGAACGAAAAGAGAAAAACATGGTTTCCGAAACTACTCAAACCTTAAGTGCATCCAACCTCATTAAGGAATTTGAGAATTCACAATTAAAAAAAGAATTACCCGAAATTTATGTTGGGGACACCGTTAAAGTTGGAGTAAAAATTACAGAAGGTAATAAAGAAAGAGTCCAACCTTATGAAGGCGTTGTAATAGCAAAAAGGCATGGAGGTATTAACCAAACTATTACAGTTAGAAGAATTTTTCAGGGTATAGGTGTTGAAAGAGTATTTATGCTACATAGTCCACAGGTTGCCTCTCTAAAAGTTGAACGTAGAGGTAAAGTAAGAAGGGCTAAGTTATTCTATTTAAGAGATAGAGTAGGAAAAGCTACTCGCGTAAAACAACGCTTTGATCGATAAAGTTGTAAATTAATCAACTCATTGGTCACAATGACGCTTATAATCATGTAAATGCGTCGTTAGTTCAGTTGGTAGAACGCAGGTCTCCAAAACCTGATGTCGGGGGTTCAAGTCCTCCACGACGCGTTTGATCAACATTCTGTAAATCATTTTTCATAAGATGGAGTTAGATCTTCAACCTGGGGACGTAGTTAAAGTCCTTGAATCAGCAGCTTTGGGATGGGTTCGTGCAAGAGTCATCAGAGTTAAGTCTGGTGGGAGAGTTGTAGTACAAAGTGACCAAGGCAGAGAATTTACCGCGAGAGGCAACCAAGTTAGGTTGATTGAACCTGCTGGTTTTAGACCTCAAAAATAAATAGTTGCTTATACTAAGAAAGCTATAAAATCAACTATTTCTGTAAATCCTCAAATTAATAAATTTTTTTTATTACAACACCATAAATTAAGTATTATGATCTGATAATTTTAAGAATGAAGTTCTAAATAAATTTAGAGCAAAACTTTGGGACCGTAGTTCAACTGGTTAGAGCACCGCCCTGTCACGGCGGAAGTTGCGGGTTCGAATCCCGTCGGTCCCGTTTTTTCTAAAAGAAATTTGGAAAAACGTTTAAGACTAGCGCCAAGTCCAACAGGTTTATTTCATATTGGTACTGCTCGAACAGCTTTATTCAATTGGTTGTATGCAAAAAAAATAGGTGGAAAATTTCTGATAAGAATAGAAGACACAGATTTTCTTCGATCTAAATCTGAATACACAGAAAATATATTAGATGGCTTGAAATGGCTTGGACTTAAATGGGATGAAGAACCTATCAAGCAAAGTAACCGAATATCAATTCACAAAAGTTACATCAAAAAGCTATTGGATAATAGATCTGCATATAGGTGTTTCACAACAGAAGATGAGATCTCTGAATTAAGAGAAGAACAAAAAAAGAAAGGATTACCTCCAAAGCATGATAATAGGCACAGAAATCTCTCAAAAGACGAAATAGAAGAATTCATATCTCAAGGAAGAACATCAGTAATAAGGTTTAAGATTGATGAAAAAATTCAAATTACATGGCTTGATCAGATAAGAGGCGAAATCAAATGGCAAGGTAAGGACTTGGGTGGTGATTTAGTTTTATCAAGAAGGGCAAAAGGATATGAAATTGGAGAACCTTTATATAATCTTGCAGTTGTAGTTGATGATAATTTCATGAATATTACTCATGTTGTAAGGGGTGAAGACCATATCTCAAACACTGCAAAACAAATTTTGATTTATAAAGCATTAAATTTTAATTTGCCGACTTTTTCACATACACCCCTAATTCTAAATAGTGAAGGGAAAAAATTATCTAAGAGAGATTGCGTTACTTCAATCGACGAATTTAGAGGTATGGGATACTTACCTGAGGCCTTATCGAACTATATGGCCTTTTTAGGTTGGTCTCCAAAATCTGCCGAGAGAGAAATACTTTCTCTTGATGAGATATCTGAAATTTTTGACTTATCAGACATAAATAAAGCTGGAGCTAAATTCAGTTGGGAAAAACTCAACTGGATTAATTCTCAATATATAAAAAATATGGAATCAACAAAGTTGTGTGAGGTAATGAGGAAATACTGGAATGAAAATGGTTGGGTGCCGCCATCTCAAGAATGGGCAGATAAATTAGCAATTTTACTTAGAGACTCTATGACTCTTTTAAAAGATGCCATTGAGCAATCAAAACCATTTTTCTCAATACCTACAATTCAAAAAGAAGGTCTAGATTTTCTGGAAAACAATGTTAGCAAAGCATCTCTAGAACTAATCTTAAATTATTTAACTGCGCAAAATACTATAAAACTAGATAAAGAGAAAGCCAAAGAAATAATAAACGAAATCTCAAAAATGAATAATATTAAAAAAGGGATATTAATGAAATCATTAAGAGTAGCCTTTTTTGGATCTCTCAGTGGGCCAGATTTAATTCAAAGTTGGGAGCTTTTCTCAGAGAGCAAAACTGATAGATCTAGAATTGAAAGATGTCTTAAATCAATCTAAATTATTTTTTTGGTCTAATTCAAGCCTATTAGCTAAAGGTTTAGCAGAAAGTCCTTGTATTCCTACTGTCATCAATATAGTAAGAAAAACTAAACCTTGGAGACGGCCAGCCCCGAGGATACCAGCCTGCTCTAATCTGATAGAAAAAAGAGAAGCTACCGCCGCAGTAACAATACCTCTTGGGGCTAACCAGGCTAAAAATATTTTTTCTTTTAAGTTCAATTCTCTTCCCATAGTTGCTATCCATATAGAGATGGGTCGAACAATTACCATCAACATAAAAACGCAAACAACCCCTCCCCAGCCAAGCGGACTTAATTCACCCCAAGAAACGTCAGCAGCAAGAAGAGGGAAAAGAACTGTTATTGCTAATTGAGCTAATTCACCTATTAAGTTATCCAATTTCTCTTTATCTATAACTTCTCTTTTGCCTACAATAAAACCTGCAGCAACAGAAGCCGGCAAGCCTGATTCTGGCAAAAAATATTCGCAAATTCCATACACAAGGAAAATAAATCCAAGGGTGACTTGAAGCTCTATACCAAATGAAGCTTCATTTTTAATTCTTTTTAAAATTTCTGATAGTAACCACCCTGCACTCAATCCGATTAAGACTCCTCCCCCTAATCTTTGCATTAATGCTATAAATACATCGTTAATCCCTCGTAAATCCCCTAAAGTCAATTCTAAAAGTAGTAATGCCAATACTGCACCAATTGGTTCAAGCAACAACCCCTCAGCTTTTAAAACTTCCGATAGAGGGGATGCTAATTTTATTTGTTCCACTAATGGAGAGACGACTGTTGGCCCTGTAGCTAGAACGATGGCACTAAATATTCCAGCAACTTGCCATGAGAGACCCGCCAACCAATGAGCAATAAAAATTCCAGCTGATAATGAAATAAAAAGTCTTACCAATGAAATTTTCAAAACAGTATTTCTTATATTCCCCTCAGGTAGTTTTAAATTTAGTCCCCCTTCAAATAGGACCAAACAGACTAGAAGCCCTACAATAGTTTCGAGCCCTTGTCCAAGATCTAATGGCTCAACCAGACCCAAACCTGATCTTCCTATAAGTAATCCAGAAAGCAATAAAATAACAACACTCGGGAATCCTGTTAAAGAAGAAAATAATCGAGCACAAGCACCTGCGAATACAGTTATTCCCCAAAGTAATCCAAGCCTTTCAGGCGTCATAAAAACTTATATACAATAAAATATTTATTATTTTGATTAAATCAATAATTTTATCTGAAGTCCAATAAATACAATACTTTTTAATTTAATTAATCAGCTGAATAAGATTACTATTATTACATTTTTAAAAATTACTTTTACGTTAATTGAATTTTATTTTCATTAAGTTAGTTGGCTAATTAAAGCAATAATTATAAAAATAATTCCTATACCAACAGTTGCCATCCTGCCATTCCATATTTCAGCTTGAGGGGTAAAACCTCTTTTCCACAAATTGAGTTCCTTTTTATCAACGAAGTTTTTTGTTTCTTTAAACTCTATTTTAGGTTGTTTGTTCATTGAAGTTAAAAGGGTGGGGTTTCTTCATATAGAGTATTTGCTTGTTCAATTGATAGTCTTCCTGCGACACCCAATTTAATGGAACTAAAATGATCCTTAAATTTGATCCTGAACAAAGCCGCCGCTCCAATCATTGCCGCATTATCTGTGCAAAGATTAAGGGGAGCTAAATGAACTTTAATAGATTTTTTACTAGCTTCACTAATAATCATTTTTCTTAATGTATTGTTAGCAGCAACTCCTCCAACTACAACAACATCATCCAAGCTATAGTCTTCTGCGCATTTTATTGTCCTCTCTACCAAAACTTCTGCAACTACTCTCTCAAAGCTTGCAGCAACATCAGAAACCGGAATAGTCTTACCATCCAAATTTATTCTTTCAACTAATCTTAATACGGCAGTTTTTAGACCACTAAAAGAGAAATCATATTTAAGAAATCCACCTTTTTTATCAGAAATTCTACATTTTGGTAAATCAAATTTCATTGGATCCCCCTTTTTTGCGATCTTTTCAATTGCCGGGCCTCCTGGATAACTTAGTCCTAATAATCTTCCAACTTTATCGAAGGCTTCTCCAGCAGCATCATCAAAACTTCTTCCAAGTCTCTGCATTACCCTTCTATCATCAACCTTTATTAATTCAGTATGTCCACCGCTAACAAGTAATGCAAGAAAAGATTTCTTTGGATAGTTTTCTGAAAATAGAATTGAAGATAAATGCCCCTCCAAATGATGAATTCCCAAAAATGGCTTTGAATGTAACATGCAAAGAGATCTTGCAGTTATAGATCCAACTCGTAAACAACCAACTAATCCAGGAGCTACAGTTGACGCAATATAATCAACTTCCTCAATTTTGATTTTTGATTCTTCTAAAGCCTTATCTAAAACAAAAGGTAATAACTCTAAGTGCTTTCTAGCTGCAAGTTCAGGAACAACTCCTCCCCATTTTGAATGATCTTCAATTTGAGATGCAATTATATTTGAATGTATTCTGAAATTATCGCCAATATTAGAAACTATTGAGACAGATGTCTCATCACAACTTGTTTCAATAGCTAAAACTTTATGCATTTTTGATTCAACTTGTTCTATTTTAATAATAATTTCTTACTTAATACACTATAAGGAATTAAAGATTGCAACTTATGAAATTCTTTTTTTCAATCGTAACCTCAGTTTTTCTTTTTCTAGGAATCACTCCAATTGCCTTAGCTGCTAATGGGCCTGCCTTAAACGCAGACAGAGCTAGCACAGAATTTACTGCTTCAGCCCTAACAAAATGCTCTGAAAATCCTAAATTCATTGAGAGAGCAAATTCTGCAACTACTCAAAAAGACATCTCAAGATTTGAAAGATACGGAAAAGCATCATGCGGAGATGATGGTCTTCCACATTTAATAATTGGACCTCCTCTTGAGCCATGGGGAGCCCTTCTAAATAGAGGTCATGAAGGAGATTTACTTATTCCAGGAGTATTGTTCATCTACATTGCTGGAATTATAGGCTGGTCAGGAAGAGAGTATCTGATTGAATCAAAAAAGACTAAAAATCCAGCAGATCTTGAGATAATTATTGACCTAGATTTGGCCCGAAAATGTCTTGTAAAAGGTGCGCAATGGCCTCTTCTTGCTAATAAACAAGGTAGAAATGGAGATTTAAGAGAAAAAGACAAAAATATTACACTTAATGGTCCTCGCTAAACATCTTTAAAAAACTTTCATAAAACAAATGTTCAAAATTTTAAACACAAAATTTGTCAGATCTGCCCCAGTAGTAGCAGCAATTTGGTTAAGCCTAACAGCTGGAATAATTATTGAATTTAATAGGTTCTTCCCAGATTTACTATTTCATCCAATGAGCTGATAAAAGAGAAAATAATCAAGTTTTTATTAACTTGATTATTTTTTTTGCTGTTACTTCAACATTTTGATTTGTTACTGCAAAATCAAATTGATTTGATACTGAAATCTCATAATTAGCCCTTGAGAGTCTTTTTTTAATTGCCTCTTCTTTTTCTGTACCTCTATTTCTTATTCTTCTCTCTAACTCTTCTTTATCAGGAGGAAGTAAAAAGATTGATAGTGAATTAGGAAACTTATTTTTTATTTGTCTTGCACCCTCTACTTCAATTTCAAGTAGTACAGTAAATCCCTTTTTTATTTTCTCATTAACAGAAGACAAAGGCGTTCCATAGTAGTTACCAGCGAATTGAGCCCATTCAAGGAACAGGTTTTGTTCAATCATTTCTTTAAACTTTTCTTGATTTAAAAAATAATAATTTTGTCCCTCCTTCTCTCCCTCTCGAGGTTCTCTAGTAGTTGCAGATATTGAAAGCCAAATATTTTTATCTTTACCTAATATTTCTTTAATAACTGTTCCTTTTCCTACCCCGCTTGGGCCAGTAAGAATAATTAACTTTTTTTGATTGTTCATATTAAATTTTTTACAGTAAAATAAATGTCTTGTGAATCTAAAAGAAATAATGCAAAAAGGTGTGCCTCAAATAATGGATATTACATCGATTAGATCTGTTTTGCATTATTTATCAAAGAGTATTTTACCTTCAAAGTTTGAAACTGCCCAACAACCAGAGCCTAATACAATTCAATTATGTTTCAGAGGAATTGATTCTCAAAATTGGTTAGAGGTTTCATGGAATGGTGAATCTCCCAGAATATTAAAGATAAATAAGCCGGAAAAAATTGGAAGAGAAAGTACACTTTCTAAACAAATAAGATACGGATTAAAATATATGGCTTTAATTTCGATTGATCAAGATGATTTCGAGAGAGTTATAAAATTTGGTTTTGCAAAAAAACCTGGAGATGAAATTAGTAAGTATTTAATTTTTGAGTTAATGGGAAAACATAGCAATATTTTTTATTTGGATAATAAAAAAAAAATAATTGCAGTCGGTAAACAAATTAAATCAAGTCAATCTAGTTTTAGAACAATTTCAACAGGATCAATTTACTCTGGCCCTCCAGTTAATCTCAAAAAACTACCTAGAGAAGATGAGTCTTTTCAATCATGGAAAGACTCAATTTCACTAGTGCCTGAGTCTTTGAAATACTGTTTAATAAATACCTATCAAGGAGTAAGCCCTATCCTCACAAAACAATTAGAGGTTGTTAGCAAAACTTGCAATTCGGAAATAATGGAAAAAAATATCGATTTCATTGGCGATTCAGAGTTAAAGGAGATATTTAAAAATTGGAAGATTTGGATAAATAGGTTTAAAAACAATAACTTTAACTTTTCTATATTTAATAAAGATTTTTATTGCGTTTGGTATTTCGATAAAGAAATTAATTGCGGAAAAAAGACAGATTTATGCACCGGTATAGAAAATTATTATGATTATCATCTGAAGCAAAAAAAACTTGAATTGTTGGACAAGAAAATTGAAGGGATAATTTTCAAACAGATCAATATTGAGAAAAAAAATTTAAATCTTCAATATGATCTTCTGATGAAATCAGAAAACTACGAGGTATATAAAGAAATAGCTGATAACATATTCTCTTCAAATGAAATTAAAAAACGAGATATCATTAAAGGACAAAAACTATATAAAAAGTCAAAAAAACTAAAGAGATCTAGAGAATTAATAAAAGAAAGATTAAGTATTTACAAAACAAATTTAGAAAGATTAGATGAATTCACTACGCTTCTTGAGAATTTAAATTCTTTAAATCATGAAAAACTTTTTATGCGAATCAAACTACTTGAAGAAATAATGGAAGAAATTTGTAACGAGTTTAATATCAATCTCAAGAGGCAAAGAGAAGATAAGAAAATTACATATGAGATAGAATCTTCACCAATTCAAGTTAATACTCCCAGAGGATTGAAGCTTCAGGTAGGGCGAAATATGAGGCAAAATGACTTAATAAGCTTTAAGTTCTCAAAAAAAGGCGATTTATGGTTTCATGCTCAGGAATCACCAGGCAGTCATGTAGTTTTGAAATCTTCATCCCAAGAAGCATCTGAGCAAGATCTTCAAATAGCCGCAGATTTAGCTGCTTTATTTAGTAAGGCAAAAAGAAACATTAAAGTTCCAATTAATTTAGTAAAAATTAAAGATTTGCAAAAAATTAAAAAAGGAGGACCGGGTTGCGTTTCCTTTAAAAATGGAGAAATTATTTGGGGAAATCCTACAAGAGGAGAAGATTACATTAAAAAAAATCTTAAAACAGTAATTTAGTTTATAATAAAAAAAATTTTTAAATCTAAATGTTTGATTTTCTTTTGGGCACTCATGAATTTTTAGGAAATCATAGTTTTCCAGAATTTATTGTTGGATATCTATTTGGTGCTGCATTAATAATTGGAGCTCCTACTGTTTTCTTACTACTTGCCTTCGTAAGCGCTTTAATGAAAACTAATGGGAAAATGGGTGGGTATAGAGAATATGAAACTTATGGTGAATCATCACTTAATGATGCTCCCCCTTTCTTATTACCAGATCCAACTAATCCTAAATAAAGCAAATAATTAAATTTATCGAAAAACAAATTGGACTTTGACATTAGTCATTTTAAACCTTTTTCTTAAAAAATCTATATCAAATAATAATGAGAGGTACAGGTCAAAGTAAAAATAAATTATCAGATTCAATGACTTTTAGTGATCATTTAGAGGAGCTTCGTCAAAGGATACTAAATTCAATTTACTCAATACTTATTTCAATATTCTTTAGTTTTCTCATCATAAAACCATTAATATCTTTTTTAGAAATCCCAGCCGGTGATATTCATTTACTACAACTTGCTCCAGGAGAGTTTTTATTTGTCGCTATCAAAGTTGCAGGTTATAGCGGATTAATAGTTTCTATGCCTTATATTTTTTATCAAATAATATTATTCATTTCCCCCGGTTTAACAAAACATGAAAAAAGCCTTATCTTACCCGCAGTTTTGGGTTCAGGTCTTCTGTTTTTTTTAGGATTAATTTTTTCTTGGTGGATATTAGTCCCTGCAGCAATAAATTTCTTCATTAGTTTCGGTGCTGACATTGTTGAACCAACTTGGTCTATAGAAAGATATTTTGATTTTGTTCTCTTATTAATGTCTAGCACTGCAATAGCTTTTCAATTACCCGTATTACAATTTATTCTTGGTTCTCTTGGAATAATTACAACAGAAAAAATGATTTCGAATTGGAAGATCGTTGTAATTTCCTCCGCAATATTATCTGCAGTGATTACCCCTTCAACAGACCCATTGACTATGTCATTGCTATCTGTATCGATTGTATTTTTATTTTT
>CACGMX010000008.1 GCA_902574405.1 uncultured Prochlorococcus sp.
TCTTTTAAAACGTAATTCGTTTACTCTTTGAAAATAGCCGGATTCGAATAATCTAACAGCTTTTTGAAAGGTAAATTGAATAAAGATCAATCCGCCAACGATTACTAAAACAGTTACAATCCTGCCTTCAGGACTTAAAGGTTGAACTTCTCCAAAACCAATAGTCGTTATTGTGATTAGAACCATCCATAAGCAATCACTCCATTCCCATCCCTCTGTAATTCGATAACCAATTGCACCTAAAAAAAACAGAAAGAATAAAGAATAAATAAGACCAAACCAAGGCCTTAAATAGTCTTTAATAAAATAGAACTCAAATAATCTAAGCTTCATATTCCTTATTATCGTTAACTATTCAAAAATTTCAAAAAAATTTTCTATTATGTTCCTAAAACTATTTATTTGTTTAAGTGAAATATTTATTAAGCAGAATAATAATATTTATTTTCGTGGCTCTATGCATTAAACAAATGATTACTGTCTCAGGTCTTTTTTAATGTTTCATTAAAAATTAATTCAAGGTTTTACTTGTACTGATTCAATAAGAAAATCAGAAGCTGCTTTTAACCAATCAGCGACTGTAAGACGAAGATCAGGTTGAGAATATACAAGCGCGAATATTATTCCGACTAAGATTATCTTTACCATGGCAATTCAAATATTCTTATGAATTAAAGCACAACTATTTAGTAAAAAGAACCTTAAATTTATAAAAAACAGATTAATTAAAATTTCTCTAATTGATTAAACAAGTATTCCACTCTTCTTAGATTAACGCCTAAATCTGATTGACCTAATCTTGCTGCAGATCTTATTTGAATGATTCCTTTTGATCTGTCTACATAACTTCTTACATCAAGCTTTAAAATTTCAAGGTCATCAGGAAATCTAAAAATCAAGCTCCTACAAACACCTCTCCAATAATTCCTTCCACTTTCGATGACTTCTGTACGAGGTAATCCTTCTGCTAGAGAGACAAGTTGAATGAACTTTTGATCAACATTTATTAGTTTCTTTTCTATTAAGACACTATTCAATGGATTAGTTATAGGAGCAAGACCTTGAATGGAAGAAACCATATTTTTAAAAACGATATAAATGTTCTAACCGATTTCATACACAAAGTGAGAGGAAAAAAGTAAAGAATTTTCCAATAAATTTGATCTCTTTATAAAGAAACCTTATTTTTGATCAAAATTCTAAAATTTGAGATTTTTAATTGTTTTTTTTGATAGAGACGGTTGCCTACCTTTTTTACTAGTTAGTTTCCTAACCCATAAAAAAACTCCTACAAACAAAAATATTTCAACAACAATTCCAACCGATATTAGACTCATTTTTTGTCCTCTTTTTTCTTATTGGTGCCCTCAATGTATGGCACAAGAATATTTAATAACCACTTTTTAAATGAATTTAACGGTTTCATAATCTATTTACTTGCCTTTTCTCCACAAACTCCTACCTTTAATGAGATCCTCTATATTTGGCCAAGCTGCTATTAATTCTTTTAATGCCTTTCTATTAGGAGTATAGAAAACACATGACAACGCACTTATTACATAAAGTATGAACCACAACTTACTTTCTGAATAAGCTAAAAACAAAGAGAAAATAAAACTTCCAATAAAGAAAAAGAAAAATGATCTATTTAATATTTCTAATGGAGTTCTTTTAAGTCTGTAAAATTTAATCTTTTTACTATCTTCTACAGTATTTCTCTGAAATTTACTTTCGTACGAATTAATTATTTCTTCTTCTAGAACTTTTTCATACTCTAAATTATCAATTGGATCACTTTGATCCTTTTTATTTATCATTGGTGTCTATACAGTACAAATATGGTAACTAATTTAAGGTATTTTAAAAAGTATCCAATTTTATCTATTTACTAAAGCTACACGAATAGATCATGGTTTTGAAAATACTTCAAGATTGTCTTATTTATGAAAGATAAATTGGTCAAAATATTCTTTTTAATTTTGCCAAATCTTTCGGTCATTTAAAACAATCACTTCTATAAACTTAATAGCATTAATTAAATTGGGAGGCAATATCTAAATCTAGAGTTAAAATGGTTTAGAGATTTTAATAATAATCTATATGCAAAGGTATTTGATTTCCTACGAATTTACTGATGGCGAGGATCAAGAAGAAGGGGCAGAAATGCTAATTAATTGGTATGAATCAGGTGGTCCCCAAAACAGACCTGAAAACTATGAGGTTCATTCTTGGATTTTTATGGTTCAAAATGGGATTGGACATTCTGTAGTAAGTGCAGATTCTCTTGAGACAATTTGGAAGCAATGGCATCCCTGGAGAAGGTTAATGGATATAAGTATTCAGCCGTGTATGGATCTTGATGAGACAGTCGGATTATTCAAAAAACAAAAAATGAATACACGGATAGTCTAAAAGTTTTTGAATTCCAAATATAAATTTCTTTTTAGTAGCACCTAATACTACATACATATCTCACTGCGTTAAAAAAGATAAGATTAATTTTCCATGATGAATGATTCTTATCACATTTACTTCAAAGGAGAAATTCTTTTCAAGAATTTAAGTAAAGAGGAATTTGAATTTGTTTGGGGAAAACTTTATACATCTTACATAAATGCCCTAAATAAAGAGCTAACCTACGAATTAATTAGCGAAAACAATATTATGGAGCCGACCTTTAACCTTGAGGCATCTTACTAAATCAAGAACTAAATCCTATATTATGAATAAAACAAGAAAAGCTTTCTCTCTTTTATTTTGAGGTACTCTTTCTCTTCTTTAGTTATATCTAAAGCAATTTTATTTGCCTCAATTTCGACATGCGAACTATAAGTCTCAAAGTTCTCATCTTCTTTAAATAGAGCAACAATACCAATATCTGTTATGAACCACATAAAATGGTCAGTCTCTCCAATTGGTTCCTCTTTTAAAGAGTCAATAATCAAATCACAGGTTGAATCCATTTAATTGATCTGTGAGGAATTTTAATTAACCCCCATTGCAATACCTTACCGCCTCAGAATTGGTACCACCATCTTCAATAATTTCGGCAACACATTTATTGAAAAGCTTAGACTCTTTTTTTACTGAACAGAATCCAAAAGCGATTGCAGCTAATGCTATTGCAGATACGAAACTAGAACCCAGTTGTATAAAACCATAGGCAAACATAATGTTTTTCTTTCCAGAACATTTTTTTGAATCCTTTTTTTCTTCTGTCATTTTGATTAATTAACTTAACCAAACCTATTTGATTATGTTTTGATTTGAGAAATATTTGCATAGAGAAAACCGAATTAAACAATTTTTAATCAGCTATGACAAAAATTAAAAATTTCAAGTTTAGATTGATTTTTCTTTACTTTAATTTTCAATTTGATACATGATGAAGAAAAAACTTTTTAAATTTTTTATCAACATGAGTTACTGGTATAAATATTTTTGCTTTTTTAAAAAGTAGTGATCCCACTGTTATAACAAGAGATTATGTTACTTTTTAAACTATATTTTATTTTTTTTTGACGAAGTATAAATACTTAAAAATTTTTCAGAAAAGCTTGTTTTGATAATGCTCCCGAAGAGTTATCCACTTTTTAAGCGTTTTTCAACAGGGTTTTCCACAATATGTTGATTAAATTTGAATTTCTATGTGCAAAATAAAATATTATCTTCTTTTTAGAAAAAACTATCCACATTTTTTTTGGGGGATCATTATGATTGCATCTGTCTTTTGAATAATTCTAAGTACAAATCCTATGAATCTTAATCAGACAAAAAAAGATTTAAATTCCGAAATCAAAAAAGAGTTGGAAAAATCTAAGCTTAAAGTTCTTACTAATGAAAATGATTTTTTAGTTAAAAACCTCAAAAAGGCTGGATAATCTAATAGAGCTTTAAAGTATTCATTCATATCAACTTTTGCAATTTTTTTACCAAGCTATCTCTCTTAAAAATTTCAATTTGAATTTCTTCATTAGCTGGGGAATAACGAATAGCATTATCCAAAATATTTATAAAAGCCTTGCTGCTTCATGTCGCTCAATATGATTATGGCATCCACAAAATATTTCCAATAATTCTTATGATTAAAAAAATAACAATCACAATGAAATCGCTTCTTTCAAGTAAAAGATCAAAAGCAATAGTAGGTATTGGTTTAATAGCTATTGGTATAGGTGCTATTTCAAAAAAGGTTATCAGCTACCCAACTGGAGGCTGCATGAAAGATAATCAAGAATTGACTTTAAATAAAGGGATAAACAAGTTCTTTATTTAACTAGTAAGCTTTTCAATTTGTATTGTTAACTAATCCATAAATACATAAAAGAGGATTCACTATTAAAACAATCCAAAAAGGAGGAGGAGGTCCTCCATCAACAATTGTCCCAGCATTAAAAGTATTAAATAGAGCTACTGCTAAAAAACAAAACATCAACGCTAATTCACCTGATAAAACTTTTCTTAAAGAGGCTTTATCTTTTATGGAACTACAAATAATCAATAAACAACCAATTCCCAAATTACTAGCTGCTACAACATCAGCAGTACCTCTAACAAGAAGCAATGTTTCAATTGAAGCATTGCCTGCGATGGTTTCCACTGAAAAAATAAGTAGGGTAATAATTAACAACCCCAACAGGATATGAAGAGCTCCAGTAGTTTTTAAAATATTTTTTAACTTCATAAAAAAAAAGAGCTAATTGCCCATTATTTTAGATTGACTATCAAATTCTCACCAATATTTACTTCCTAATCCCATAATGACAAGTCTGAATCTCCTGATGATCTTTGCATCCAATGGATTTTCCAAATCCCATCAATCTTTTTGAATATGGAGGTGACAGTTGGCAAATCATCATTAGGAGTTCCTTTATAAGAGAATTTTGCCCCAAGTGTAAAAACACACATTGCTACATCCGCAGAGAGAAATTCAAACTTATGAATTTTTGTAATTTCTGCTTTTTCCTGAACCACATCGCCCGAACTCATCATTTCCTCGAATCCCTTTGCACTTATTGGATTCCCACTAGGCCTAATGAGCAGAAAATCTGAAGTGGCATTATTTACAAAAAATGAGCCCATTTTCTGAGGTGTTGCTAGCTCATACAACATTGATTCAATTGTTTCTCGATCCGTCATAAAAAAAAGGGTTTTATCCCTCTAAGTTTAGATTGACTTTCAATCGTTAATAAGTTTAGGCCGAGGGTAGAAACAAGAAACCTCTCCAGAAATTCCAACTACCAGAGAGGTTATTAAATTGACTCGTACTATATAAAGTCAATCTATGTCTTGGAGTAAACGAAGAGTGTACTCATTGAGGTTTGGCCTCATTAAATTTATAGCAAGGAAATTAGTAATTAACGATAACCCTGTCAGCATTGAGCGTTTCCTTTGTTAATCACAACAACTGTCCTTTGTTAATGAAGAAGTCCAAGAGGATTCCTCCATCGTTGATAAGTCAACTCTATGAGTTGCCATCCAGTCACCATTTGCTTCTACAAACTTTTGAACATTACCTTCTGGAGCTTGATGAATAACAATTATTTTTTGAGGATCTTCTTTGCTTACTCCCCTGAAAAGCGGCTTAATATCAAATTCTGAATGCCTTTTATCTGCTTCTTCACTATCAAATATTGCAGCCCATTCATCGAAAGTGCTTTCGATTTTAAAAGTAAACACAGATGTTACAGAGCAAGACATAAAAAAGGAGCTAATTGATCCTTATTTTAGATATGCTGTCAACCTCATTCTAAGAGTAGACTTTGGCGACCATTGGACCAGCTTCTTCATCAGTAAATACAGGCGTTGTTTCCCAATTTAGGAATTCAGCCCATTCAGCGGCATGTTGATATATTGCTTTTGGATCATCAGTCTTTAAAACTATCCAACCTTCTAAAGAACCAGGTGCGTGATACCTTCCAATCATCTCAACTCCAGAATAATCTCCACCACCACCAAGAAATTTTTCTGCACCTTTTTGATGATATCCAGTCTTAAATGACCAATGCTGAACATAAAGCATTTCTTTTAATTTTTATTGGCTTTCTATTACTAGCAAGAAAAATAATTCCTGAAAATGAATAATGTTAATTGCCTCTTTTTTAGATCGACTATCAATTAATAAATTTTTAAATTCTATGATCTAGTGCTCATAGGGCACTAGATTGTTCGTGAGCGAGATTTGAGCGAGATTTTGCTTATTTATCCACCACTTTGCTATGTCTTTCTACTTTTTAAGACTCATAAATTTTCTTTCAATACCAACTAATAAGCTTTAGCCTCACTTGTTTCTCATGGGGGCTGTCGCATTTTGCGTAGCGGGTGCTTTGGGAGCACTAGGTCGCAGGTTCGAATCCTGTCGCCCCGATCAGTTATAGCAGTAAGTCTCAGCTAATAATATATTTACCTCAAAAAGTCTTTCCCTCAAAATTCCCTCAAATTGGTTATTTGTATTACTAGATGTCAAAAAGATTTCCCCGTAAATCATAATTTCATTGGTTTGTTGGTCTCACATAATCTTTCCCAACATTCTTTACTGGCGATACAATGTTCATAAGAAGGATTACGTTTCCTATAAACACTTATCGCCATATAAGTTGGAAATCCTGATTCGCTGTAATACCAAATAGTTTTTTTTTCGTTATCAATAATTCTTTTCATGATTAAAACTTATTTTTGTAAGTTCAAGGAATAAAACTTACATAATCTTAGAAAATAATACTCTTTTTTATTCTTCATTTAAAGCTTCTTCAGCAGCTTCACTTATTTCAGGATTCTCTGATTCAGCAAGTTTTTCAATAATATCAAGATCTATTACTTCTTCATTATTTAATTTTTCTATTATTTGTTCATCATTCAAACTAGTCCAACTCTTCGGCAATTCTTTCATGATCTTTTTTGTTAAAAAATTTTTTTAAAAATAAATTTCCAAGATATTACTTTACTTTTAATAAAATTAGTTATTAGATATTACAAAGTATAATTCTTCTTATGTCAAAAGAAATATTGATCAATAACTGGAATACATTCTTCAATGATGATTCTAATGATGAGAATATATCGATCTCTTTAGGATGGGGTGGCCAGCTACTGCAGCACGATCAGAATTACTTTTCTAAAAAAGAACTTGAGGAGTTTTTTGCTGATGATAGTTTTGGACCTGATGAGTTAATTGAAGCGGCTGAATGTTGTAATGAATTTTATGGAATGCTTTTTGATGGAGAAATAACATTAAACGTAAATGGTAAAGAGATTAATATAAATGAAAAGGATCTTTTGACTGCCGAATTATTAGAAATAGGGAACTCAGTAATTGATCAGCCCGACTCTTATGCAGAGGTGGCTAAAACATTTTCTGGTAGTGAGGATTGGAAACATGAATTTGAGATCGAAGAAGAAAAGTTTGATATAGGAAAATTAAAAATATGCTTAGAAAAATTTAATGTATTAGGGTATGAATTTAAGGGAGTCGTGGATGTTGAATATGACGGAAATGCAAGTGAAACAGAAATTTCAGATTCTGGATTAGAAAACGATAGAACAGGCATTATATTTTACGAAAAAACAGAAAAAGGTTTCAAAAAATCAAACGAAATTTATGATGATGATTTTTACGACTTAGAAACTCTCCAAGCTGGAGTAAGTGAATGGACATAACTAAATTCTTCTCTCATCGCAATCAGTTTATTATTAAGTTTCTTCCCTCAAATTTCCCTCAAATAAATAGATACTAGTCCATATTAGTCCATACTTTATTCCTCAAAAGTCCTGATATAGCAATAAGTCTCAATTATAGCCTTGTTGGTGCGGGTGCTTTGGGAGCACTAGGTCGCAGGTTCGAATCCTGTCGCCCCGACCATTTAAAAACCAAGTCATACTAGCGAGTTACCCAGACTCGCTTTTTTATTGTTTGTTGTCTCATACCCCCAAAGGGTAGCTGAAAGGGTAGCTAGAATCTTCGAAGATCCATAAAAAGTGGCTAACTCTAAAGAATAAACGGGTTAGTACAAAGTAAATAGTTCCCCTTCAAAACCTAAATCTCTCATTCGTTTAATCCAAACTTCTTCATCTTCTTTTGTATAAAAGTCCTGCTTCTCTAAATTCTCTACACCCCATAAAGGTTGATAATTTCTCCAATTAAAACAAACAAATACTTGCCTATCATCTAACAAATCAAAGCTTGCACATGGTCTTACATGGTCTAAGTGCCAACCCTCCATACCATGATTTTGTAATGTCATATTTTTATCAAATTGTTTTTCAAGGTGATCTAAGAAGTTTTTCCATGAAGTGCCAATGATTTCCTCAGCTTTTGCAGGCTTGTATCTCCCCTTTGATTTCATAGCGTTGGCAATCCTACTTGATAAAAAATATCTTAAATAAATTGCAGGATCTTCTTCCATTCTTCTAAGTTGATAGGCATATTCTTTTTGCCTTATTTCAGGTTGTTTTCTATATTTTTTTCTCCATTCTCTCCAAAGAGGATTCTTTCTTTGTTTTGAAGATCGAACTCTATCGCAAGCCAGACAACCCCTGCCTGCTGTTCTTCTTAAATCAAAATGACCATTCTCACATTTTCTGCCAGTAAAGTAATAATCAACTTGTAATCGAGTCGCCTCATCGTGTGATGATGGATATTCAAACCATTGATCAGGTACTTTACCTTTTGATTTTAATCTCGTTTTATTATTTCTTTCTCCTGATTCTTTTCTTCTTGTTAAACCCATATCCTCATAACTTTTCTTTAGCTTTAAAACACTTAATAGTCTTTTTTCAATACTTTTATATGTTCGATTTAAGTCTTTAGCCATCTCTTCTTTTGACTTGGTAAGGTAATTCTTTTTGAGATAATCATCTTCTTCTTTTGTGTAGTATCTCCTTGTATCAACAAAATTTTTACCACTCTCTTTTGCCGCAATCCATCTTTCTTTTCTCAATCGCGCGCACTCTGTACATTCCCAATTTGTAGTCAATCTTTTTGCCAAATGTCCATGGAGGCATGGTTTGCCTGTGAAATAATGAATTAGACCTTGATCTTTGGCGTCTTTTCTACTAATAATTTCCATATTTTTAATCTTTAGGCCATTGATGAGGAACTATACCTCCTAATGCAGCTTTATTTCTTGGAGTATCTTTGAAGAAGGCCGCATCACAATTTCTACACCCCCAATTCCTTTTAATTGGAAAGTCAGGAATGCAACCAATTAAATAAATATCATCGTTGAAAAAATCTTCTTCTGTTGGATAACCAAGAACAGCTTTTCTAACTTCTTTCTTACTGCATCTTGGACAAATAGTTGGTTTTCGATCCGTTATGAACCAATCTTCTCTTTCAGGAATTGGGTTGCATTTCATATTACATAAAGTCATTTAATATTCTGTTCCAATCCACAACTCCACCATCTTTTTTGGTTTCTTCGTCCATTCTTCTAAGTTCTTTTCTATATTTCTGGCGGATTGGGCTGTAGTTCTTATCCAAACTCTCATCAGGATGGCTTAGATAGTCAATAATGTTTCTTTTAGTCCATAAGTTTTTCATTTTTTACCCTCCTAGTAAGTACATTTTATAATCAATATCAAAAGATAATAGGCAACCTTTTTTGAATTTCTCGAGAAGGCTCTTTTATACCTTGAGCGATAACTTTATTCCACAAAATCATTAGTAAGCGGGTGACCTATCACTTTCTTACTCTCAGGACTCTCATCTATATTTTTCCCTTTAGGATTTATTCTTAAATAAACATTATCAAATTCATCTTTTATCATTACGTATGCATTTTGTTTAGCTGCTAACTCATAAACCCATTTATAATTCAAATCCTTGAATTTACATTCTTCATTGATTGGAATAACTGAAGATTTTTCAACTTCAGACACAAGAGAAAGATATGACGTACTGAATAAAACCTTAAATTTCCGCTTCACATTAACATTTGGTGCTGTTCTTTTCTTTAAATCTTTATTTCTTTTCCATTCTTTATATTCCAGAAATCTTGCATAATCATCTGCATAAAAGTCGTATTCCTCTTCAACATCTACTTGCTGCTTCTTTTTTTTAGAAGAAGACAACTTACCATAAATAATTTCAAAGAATTTTGTAAGGAATTTGCTTTTAAAACGTTTCATCTTCTTAGTAAACACCATCACCTTCATCAGCTTTCATTTCCCAATATTCAAAGTCAAAACCATCACTATGATCTTCTTCTGTATAAAATTTCTGCTCTTTTTTCCATGCCTCTTCAAAATCAAAAGGTTTCAATTTCTCATTTTCTAATTTGAATTTTGAATATCTAGGTACTTGCTTATAACCTTCGCTTTTTAGTTCTTTCCATAATTTCCTTGCTTCCTCTATTGATAAATTTGCAGGGAAACTTCTGGAATTTTCCAGATTTTTTCCTTCACATTTAATTTCGACAATATATGAATTTCTCTCCATATAAGGAGAAGGAGGATCAGGAGAGGTTCTTTTCACAATAAAAATTATTTCCTGCTCATAATCTTCTCTCGTTTCTTTATCCATGCCCTTTTTATTCAAAGCAAACAGATTCATAGAGGAAATAAAGTATTATTTACCAATTATTTTAGATCGACTATTAATTATTTCTATTTATCTTTATCAAAATAGGATAGTAGGTCGTATAGGGGGTAGCTGTAGGGGTAGCTAGAGTCTATAAACACTTTATATAATCTTCGAAAATATAGTTATATTTAGTCTCAAAAACGTTCCGCTATCTGCAGATAATTAAGGCTATAACAAGGATTGGAAGAAAATCTCATTTGATAGATCGAGTCCTTTGGGAGCACTAGGTCGCAGGTTCGAATCCTGTCGCCCCGATCAGTTATTGCAGTAGGTTTGAGATATTGACTAATCGTCTTAATATAAGATTTGCCCCTCTATTAGCCCCTCCTGAGCTATAGCTTGCTTATTACTATTACTTGCACCTATTGGTGCTTCTTCTTCTCTTCCTCTTTAAAGGTAGTTGATGTGAGTTCTAATATATTTGTCACCACCTTAAATTATAAACTTATAAAAAATTCCAAATCACTACGCTTCCCTCCGTTTTTTATAAAGGAATTTATTGCATCCTCAAAGGTATCAAGATCATCTTTAGCATCTCCCAATGAAACTTCAAAAGTTTCAATAGTTTCATCTTCTAGCCCATAATCATCTTCATCCATAAACCTCCATTCGACTTTAATTTCGTATCCATTTCCCTCGTTTTCTGTAGGCCAAATAATTACACACCTTTTAACTACATCATCATTCCAATGCTTATCAAATTCCAAAGGGTCTGATGCCCAAACATCATCTTGACTTTCACTCTCTTGATCCATAAAAGATTTTAATTTTATTAATTCCTCTTTATTAAAAACAGAACCCATTTAAACAATAATAATTAAATTTATGATAATCATCTTATGAATAATTTCATTAAGAAAACCCTTTTTAACTTGTTTTTAGATATTTTCACTTGGAAACTTTTCAAAAATAGAATAAGTTTTTATCCTAATTCCCCAAAGACACTAGATCGTTGAAGAGCCCCTCCGAGAGCTTAAAAATATTTTTAAACAACAAATTTTCTAAACTTCCTTTATAAAACAAAATAATGTTTTCTTGAATGATCACAAAAACTTTTAAGTTTATCAAATATAAAATTTCTATTAAATATACAAATTAATACTCCTGATACCAAACATAAAAAAAAAATCCTAGTTATATTATCAAAATCTCAGCAAGAGATCAGATTAGAAATATAAACGAGAAATCTCAAGTTTTTAAATTTTTCAACATTCAGATTTCCTGTATTAGTTTTTTAGTTTCTATAAAAGATGAATATCCAAGAACTTAAAGTCAACTACAAAAAGCTTTTAAACAAAGCTGCCAAGGCAAACGGTCGTAAAGAAACTGTTTCTTACTTAAATCGTGCTGCCAAAATCAAGTCAAAGCTTTACTCAACTTCTAAAGTAAAGTGCTTTAGATGTAATGGAGCAGGTTTTCTAAGAATTACATTAGATGAGACTAAGACATGTCTATCTTGCTATGGGAAAGGTTTTTTGATTAAAGAAATTCAGCAGGTTTAAAAAATTTGATTGTTCATGAAAGATTTAATTCAAGCTCATAAAAAATTAATTAAAACAGCAAAAGAACAAATGGGATTTTCTGATTATGGGATGTACTGGTTGGCTTTCCTGGAAGGGGGTTTAACTATATGGTTACTGGATAGAATATTTTTCCACTGGTTGAAGTTTTAATTTTTATTTATGTCAAAAAAATTCTGAGGCTATTAAATAAATTAATTTATCGAAACCATTTGAAAAGTTGTAGGATGATAAAAAAACCAATATGCAATTACTGGGATTAATTCTTCTTCTAGCAAGTAGCTGGTACTTATGGAAATTAACATCAAACTTTCTTGATGAACCAACAAAAAAAGAGCTGACTAATAGTTTTAATAACCTCAAGAATAAATTCTCTGAGGGGAAACAAAACTTTTCTAAAGCAAAGATAAGCGAAGCTTGGGAAAAGTACAAAGAAGAAGGTGGTGCCTTATCTAATAAAGAAAAAAGCTAGTGGACTTTTTTATTATTACAGGTCTTACTAAAGATATTTCTAGAATTGATCTAATTGGTATTTTGATTGGTCATTTAATTTTTGGTGTTGCATTGACAAAGCTTTTAGATTGGACGTGGTTAAAGAACCTTATGAGTGAAGAAGATAAAACAAGGATGCTTAAAAGTTATACATGGAAAGACTTATTAGTAGATGGAGCAATTGTCACGGTAGTTCTAGGAATAATCTTTTTGATAATTAGCTTTTTTCTATAAATGAACGTAACTTACATCCTTTTAGTTTTTTTAATAATATCAATTGTGATATTTACCCAAATAATCAATTCCTACGATAAATCAAAATAAATGACAGAAGTAGTTAGCAACTCCTCAACTGGGTGGTACTTAATCGCTTTTGTAAGCACAATATCTTTTTTAGCCTTAATTTATTTCGGCCAAAAAAGATAGAGTACAATTTAAAAGATTATAAAAATTCATAAAAAAAACTCTACAACTTCTTGGGATGCAGAGCTTTAAATTATTAAGTTACTGATTTATATAAATCTATTGATTATAAAACCTTTTTTCTTAATCAAAGAAAAAGAGACCAATGAATGTGATGAAGATACTGAATTCACGGCCTCTTTATTAACCGCATTTTTCGGTAGATACGACAATGAATCACCTCCTTTACTAATGTTTTTTTAAAGATAACCAAAAGAATTAAACAAGGAAAGGAATTCCTTAAAAATTTAAAATTTTTTTAACAAATTAAAGATATAAAACTCTTCAATATAAATGTATTGATATTACCAAGGCAAAACTTCTCCATTGGCATGCCAAAACGTCCCCGAGTTATTTTTATTTAAAGAATCAATACGTTTCAAAAGGCCATTTGCTGATTCTTCAGGACTAATTCCATTTCTTGTAAAGCCAGTCATTCTTGTACTCACTAACCCAGGATGCAAAATAGCTATATAAATATCTTCCCTTGATAAATCTATGGAAAGTGATTTTGCTGCCATGGACAAGGCTACCTTAGACATCCTGTAACCATAAGAACTTCCAGATGTATTATCTTCAATAGATCCCATTCTACTTGTGATAAAAGCAACTTTAGAAGATCTTTTTAAGAGATGTTTAAGTGATTGAGTCATTAATATTGGGCTCAATGCATTGACTTCAAATTGACGCAAAATACTTTTCTTTTCTAAGTTTTCGAAAGAATTAAAATCATAAATTCCTGCATTATGAATTAAGCAATCTAAATTAACTCCAGATAGTTTTTCACACAAATTTGTTATCGACTCATCTGAAGAAATTTCTATATTCTCTTCAATTCTTACTCCTAAATCTCTAAGTTCTTTTGAAGCTTTCCTACACGTTGCAATTACATTATCTCCCCTCTTATGAATTTGCCTACATAGTTCTAATCCAATACCCCTATTTGATCCTGTAATTAGATAAGTCGACATCTCTAAACTAAAAAATAAAAAATTAATCTAAATCCAAATATAAAAGAAAACGAACTAGAAAAAGAAAAAATTTATAAATATCCTTATTAGATTTTTTAAGGTTATGATGGATTATGAAATTTACAAGATTTTATAAAAGAAAGCAAAGATATTTTTATCATCAAAATTTAATTTATGGAAATTTTCAATCAAGAATTTATACAAGAGTTTATTAGGTTAACGTGGAGAAATCCTGCTTTCATGGCTATAGCTATCGCGTTAGTTTGGCTTATCCCACAATTATTTATTAGAAAAATAATGGAAAAAAAATATGAAAGAAGAAAAATAGAAATTCAGAAAAATAAAATTCAGAAGCTTTACCCAACTAATACTCCTAAATAAGATTTTTATTTATATGGTGATCTAATGAATCAAAAAAAATACTTTTTGCATCTAAGTAAAATATGACCTACAAAATAATTAGAATTGATGGGAAAGATGACGAATTAACAGCTCAAACTTTTGATAAGTATTCAGATGCGTACGATCTGTTAGAGGAACTATATGGAGATTTATGTTGTTCAGATGCTGATTATGGAGACGTAACCTATTACGATATTGTGGAAAATAATTTAAAAAATATTAATGGAGAATAAAAAATGGACGCCCTCCCAAGAAGAAAATTTAGGAGTAATAACGAGTGTATATGAATTCATTAAAGAAGAACTTTCAGAACTTCAAAAAAAAACTGGATGTCCCGATTCATTTATTTATGATTTTATTGGCAAGATTCAAAATGAATGGCATCCTGAATCTTGCCACTCCATAATTAGAAATAAAAAAAGGAAAAATTAGAAAATATTAAATCTTCAACGCAAATTTATAAAATTTCTCTAATATAGTTTGAATTTAAAATATTAAATCATGATTATTAGAATACTAGGAATCGTACTTATCCTTGGTACGATTGCATATTATGGTTTAGTGTTATCTGGGCAAAGCAACCTTTAGTTTTTTAACTTTTAAAAATTTCTCATGAAATGGCCTCCTACTTTGTGTTGGACAGCACCAAAAACAATTAATGGTAATAGGCATTTTCAAGTTAAAACTTATGGTGGGAAAAATGAAGATAGATGGGTTGATATTTTTCCTACCAAAAATAAAAAAGATATTAAAAGAATCTCATGGACAAAACTAAAATCAGAATGGACTACTGGATGGTTAAGGCTCCCAAAAGATAAAGATTAATTTGTCTATGTAAACAAATATTATTAACCAGAAAACTGTAAAAAATAATACCTAGTTCAAAAAAAATAACTTCTAAAATTTTTTTAAATTGCTATTTAATATGAAGTCAGAACCGAAGAAAAAACTCCCTAATAAAAAAGTTATAAGTTCAGCAAAATTTGAGGCTAAAGAACAATTCACAAAATCTGCATTAGAAAATTTAAAAACAGAAAATGAAAGACTTGTTAATTCACTAAAAAAATCAGGGGAGATTAAAGAAACTAAAAGAAAATAGTCTTACAGTATTTAAAATTTCTTATTATTATATAAATTTATGGATTGAGAAATGATTGAAAAAATCTCTCTAGCAAATACTCATTTACCTCAACTTATTGGCTTCGTACTGATGTCAATTGGTTATACATTAGGCAATAAATTCTACCTTCCGGAAATCAAACAAAAATAATAATTTTTAGTTATTAAAAATTTTTTAAATAAATCATATTGAAAAAATATCTCTTATAAAAATTTTCAATATTTTATCTAATTGAAAGTAAAAAATTTAAAGCTTATTCTGTAATTCAATTAAGACTAGTCTTAGATGTCGCTGACACATAAATGTAACATTTAAGTCCTTAAAAGTGTGAAATCCAAAGAAAAAGTAAGAATTCATACTAATTTTTTTTAAATATGTTACATTCTTTAATAATTCAATTTTAGGTTTCCTCTGTTAATAAAGCAGAAATGAGGAAATGTTTGATGTATACAAATGTCATTTACTCTTTGGCTTACTAATTGATCACATATGGAATCTAAAAATGGATGCACTTACTAGTTTTATAGTTGTTATCATTACGATTACAATTCAATTCTCTTTATATGCCATCAAAAGGTTGCAGGAACCTTTAGAACCGAATTATTTGATAGATAAAAACTTGAAAAAAAACATAAACTACATGGGTAAATTTTGGAAAAATGCCGAAATAACAAATGGCAGATTAGCTATGATTGGTTTTTTTGCATTGATAATAAACTACGGTTTTTTTGGGTGGATAATACCTGGTTTTATTTAAACTATCAATACGTTAAGGTCTTAAAGAAAAAAATAAAAATTTCGTTCAAAACAAACTCTCTTTTTTAAAAAAAAAATTTTATTATAAGTTAAAAAGCAATTGAGTAATTCTGATTTTGATAAAAATGGATTGGACAGCTATGGAATACATTGGCTTCAATATGTTGCTTTCGCTGTCTCTGGTTTTGCTATATTTACAACCTGGGCATTTTTTTATGATGAAAGATTCCACAACTTTGTAATGAATATTTTCAGGGTTATTAACTGCAGTGGCTTCAACTGTAATGGAGCATTTTAAAATTCTATGGCTAATCCAGATCAAAAAACAATATTAATTGATAATGCTTTTGAGGAAATAAAAAACATTTGTATAAATCTTCAAAAAGATACTGATGCTTCTAATTCAGAACTTAAAAGTTTACTAAAACTAATTATTAATGAATGGGAAGAAAAAGAAGAACAAAAAACTGGTTTTGGGTTCAGGTAAAGTTAGACACTATCTAAGAAGATACTTAGGTCTAAATCATTTTAATATGAACAGATTTTTTACTTTTAAAATTTAATATTTTTAATTTACATTTTTTAGAAAGAAATTAATAAGGAATGAATCTCAAATGAAAGATTCATTCCAGATTTAGCATTAGTTTTATTTAGATTTAAATTTTATAATTTAACTCCTCTGGTGGACTGTCAATCATTAGATCCCTCCTATTCAACAAGTTAAACCTACGCCTTACATATTAAGAAAGTAAATCAGTAAAAATGCTGATTTATTATTTTCTAAAATGTTTGAATTAAAGATGCCAATTCTGGTGCATCTAATAAAAGTGCAAAAAATGTAAGCACAACTAATAAAAATATGGAAAAGTAGAATTGAATCATGGTTCAAAGTTACTTAAATAGAATTTTTTAAGTTGTATAAAATAATGCTTTGTTTACATAATTAAATATCTCTACCTAGAGAAGTTTAATTAGAGAATAATTAAGAAGCTTTAGGAGAAAATATCGTCCTATTTTTTTGCCAATACTCACAGCCTTTAAGTAAATGATCACCCTGTGGTATGCGTTTTTCGTATTTTGGACAGATCAAGATAGTGGCAAAAGTTTCTGTAGTGCTGTAGCGAAAGTGATTGCAAGTAATACAAATCTTTGTTCGTTTTCGTTTTAGGGTAGATTCTTTTAGATATTCCCATTTTGACGGATTTACCTTGATCATGATTACTGGAATTTATTAGTAACAATTTGCCAACCTCCTGAAATTAATTCATTCCATGTTTCAAAAGCACACTCAATAGAAAGAAGTCTTGAATTTTTAATTTGGGCTGGTTCACCTAATTCATTTGAATAGAAAAGATGAATATATACTTTTAAGTTATTAGATATAGATTTCTTATAACTCTCAAAAAAAATTAATAAACCACTTTTTTTGTTAAACAACCAGCCAGTTGGGGGGTCAATAAGGCTGCCACGATAAAAATAAGTCCGAACATTAGCTACTCCTGAAGTCATTAAGATAATACATTTGTACTATTAATATAAATGGACTACTCATAGACGTCAAGTATTCCTTCGGTAATTATTTAAATACTAAAATTAATTTCCAGAG
This sequence comes from uncultured Prochlorococcus sp., assembly GCA_902574405.1. Classification (GTDB taxonomy): domain Bacteria; phylum Cyanobacteriota; class Cyanobacteriia; order PCC-6307; family Cyanobiaceae; genus Prochlorococcus_A. The sequence continues at coordinate 17,909 of CACGMX010000008.1, forward strand.
ATAATCAGCCGTAAACTTCTTATTTGGTAATAGTGAATACAAGTAACTCCTTGAAAAGGAAAATATCATTTAAAGAGTATCTCCAAAAGAATACAATGTATCGAAATCCCTTCTATTTAGGATGGAACAAAGGTTGGTCCTTTTTATTTTTTTTAGAGGGTGGCATTGCAAAAATTGAAGCAAAAGGTTTTGGTATTTCTATTACAACAAAAGTTGAGAAAGGAGAATCACCCTTAGAATCTGCGGATAGATTAGTTTCGAAAGAGCAAAGGATTAGAAAATCAAGATATTATTCTTGGGTTAAATCTATTAATGAAAAAACAATAAATTAACCAATCCTTAAATTTCTAAAGTAATTTGTTGACAGTCAATTTAAAATAGAAATTAGTCATTTATTTTTCGTGTCCAATAAATTTTATGAATGGTGGAAAAACCATAGAAAAGTTGTAACCTATGGGGCTTTTATCATCTTGTTTGGTTTTTATTTATCTCCTGTTGTCAAAGAAGCAAAATACAAAAACCAATGTATTAATTACTCTACTAAAGGAGCTTTAACTAAATTTGATAAGGACGATATAGGAGAAACTTTACTAGAAGAAACAGGTTTGAATATTGATGAACTAGCAAAGATTGAAGGTTATAAGAATTGCATTAATTAAAAATTTCGCAAAAATTACGCTTGGTTTTAAATGATTAAAGGTATGTTTAAACTTATTTTATTAATATTATTATTTGGATTTATAACAATAAGTCCAAAAACAAGATATTTGGTTGGCATGACTCTAAAGGAAATTTCTTCATTTCTTTTATGGACTGTTAAATATGAAGATAGAGAAAAATGGATTATAGATAAACCAAGTTGGATACCTGACCAAAAACTTAAGCCATCGTATTAAATGAAGACTTATTTAGAAGAACGAATTGAATGGTATGACGATAATTATAGAAATGGTAATGCTTTAATCTCTGATAAGCAGTTCGACCAACTTCAAAAAAATTTATTAAGAACAAACCCTAATTGTGATTACTTTAAAAAGAAAAATAAACTAGTTTTACCTTCATTAGAAAAGGATTCAATAGATGAATTTTTGAAAGGATTATTAGCAGATACCAGATTATTAATTGAACCGAAAATTGATGGTTGTGCTGTTGCTTTGCAATATAGGGATGGAACCTTGGAGAAAGCAATTTCAAGAAAAGGGATAGACGTTACTAGTAAACTTATTAAAGTCCAAGACATTCCCAGTAATCTCCCTTTACGAGGAGTTTTCCAAGTTAGAGGAGAATTATACGCACCCAACCAAAGTCCAAACATCTCCCAAAGACTCGCTTCAAGATTTCTAAGAGCTAAAGAAGGATTTTCTGAAAGTCTTAGCTTCTGTGCATTTCAAATACTTAATTCAACACTTAACCAATACGAGTCCAAAAAGAGTCTTTCAAAACTTGACTTCACTATCCCTCAGGATATTTCATGCAACTTTACGAGCCAAGTTGAAGTATTTAGAAAACAATGGCTAGAAGGAAAGCTTTTTAGTAAATATCCAACAGATGGAATAGTAGTAAAAATAAATTCTAGAAAATTACAATTGATTAGAGAAAAATCAAATTTAGATTATCCTTATTGGCAAGTAGCAATAAAACGTTAATGGAATTAATACACCAGATTTTTCCTACTTGGCATATTTACTTGGATATGTTTTTGGTTGGCTTTGCAACTTATGGTTTTCTACGAATTAAGAAAAAAATAAAAACTAAATAAAGTTTTTAAATCATCCGTGGTCCTTAAGCATGGATTTAAGTTGTTCGCTGTCTAATTGTTCAAGATAATTTCTCATTGCCAACCAAGATCTTCTGCTCTCTAACTTTCTACTTTGTTTAAATAAATTTGCGGAAACTTGATCTATCAATTCTTTATGAGTCATATTTATATTCTTCATCAAGTTCAATGACAACACCATTAAAAAATTCTGCTAATAATTTTGATGGGTCTTGCATAGATATCTTTCTATCTACTTTTGATAATTTCTTTTTGATTGGATTTAAGTAAGTCATACTGATTCAGGTAATTCAAGTTCTTCAAAAGTCCAACCTTCTAATTGAAGGTCATGCCATTTATCCCAAGCATTATCCAAATACATTTGAGTTGATGATTTAATTGCCATTGGCTCACCAAGATCATTTGCATAATATGTATGAGCAAAAATTCTCATACTATTTCTTGGAGATTTTTTATTCCTTATAAATAAAATTAGTCTGCTGCGGTCTGGGCTAAGCAACCAACCACTTGGGGACTCATTACGATAACCGTAAGAAAAATTAGTCCAAACATTAGCTCCTCCCAAAGTCATTACTTAGTAATACATGTGTACTATTAATATAAATACATTAGCAATGGATCGTCAAGTATTTTGGCAAATATATTATTTACACGCATCAAAAATAAATTTGATGAATAAAAATAACATGCTCATTGACCTCGTTTAATCTGCTCAAGAGTTCCAAGATAGTTGGAGATGGCTTACTAATATCCTCAAATGGTTTGAATACTTTTATTCGATTTCTTTGCTTATTTATCAAAGTAAACTCTTCCATTACTGTTATTAAAGATTACTAAAAAGTTCCTGCATTTGGTACTGCAATTTGGTCCTGCACCACTAATCATGAAATATAAAAAACCTACCAAAAGCTTGTTATTGCAAGCAGTTTGATAGGTAACACCGAATCCCCGTCAGTTCTCTGCTGCATCGACCTGGAAATACCAGAAGAGGATTCAAAGTGGGCTTTCGTTTCCGATTACAAGATCGGTTTACTACCGCATCACGACAGTCTCCTCATGTCGAAAGAGAGTCAGATCAGAGCACATAAAGAAGAACTTAACCAAAGATCCAGTGACTTAACTCTAACTTATTTTTTTATCCATTTGGAGATGGCCATATGTCTCGTACCATAGTTAACAAAACTTGTGCCTCATCATATCTTTCTGAATGCGTTTTACCATTTAATAAAAATGTAATGTGAGCCATTTTTCTTCCCAGAATTTCTCGAGATTTTCCGTAACAATGAATATTAGAACCCTCAATTTCAGATAACATTTTAATTCTAGTTTCCATTGAGATTGGGAAATTCTTTTTTAATCCCAATAGATTTATCATAATTGCCCCTTCACAGTTCATTTTAATTTCAGGTGGCATTATCCCAGAAGAAATGCAAACATATTGATCAAACTGACTTGAAGTGCAAGCTTCAATAGAGAAATGAGCTGAGTTATGTGTTCTAGGAGCTATTTCATTAATTAAAAGACCATTATCTCCATAGAAGAATTCAATAGCTAAAACTCCAACGTAATTAAGTTCATTGACTATTGAAGAGAATATATTTATTGCAAATAAGTTCAAATCATATTCATTTGTTCCAGGTGCAAAAACCCAATCACAAACATGGTTTGATTGGAATGTCTCAACTATTGGAAAAAATCTTATCTTACCGGTCCTATCTCTAGAACCAACAAGAGCCAGTTCTTTTTCATACTCTATCCATTCTTCTATTAACCATTCATCAGAATTATTTTCTGTTAAAAAAGAATCTAAATCTTCTTTTGTCTTTATTTTCTTGTTCCCTTTACCGTCATATCCACCTTTATTTGATTTTGCCATTAGAGGAAAAGTCCAATTTTTGATTTCCTCATCCGAGAGATTTTTAAAATCTTCAATACTTATCCATTTTGGACAGGGAATATTCATTCTATCTATTAATTTTTTTTGAGAAAACCTATCTACTAATGGCTTAATTGCATTAAGGCTTGGAACAAAAATATCGTTATTGCCAATTAAATTTAATTTATCAATTTTTATCCATTCATTTTCAAAAATTATTTTTTCACACTCATTAATTAATGATTTATTACCTCTTATCTTTAAAGGATCAGCTTCTATGACATGATCTGCTTTTGAACCAGCAGGATCATCACAAGATTTTGTTTGCACACATACTTCTAAATCTCTTTTTTTGGCTGCCTCGGTTAACATCAATGCCAGTTGACCACCTCCAATTATTCCTAGGGAATAATTTTTCTTAATATCGTTTATATTTTTTTTAAAACTCATAGCATGATTTTATTACCATTTCTAATTCTTAACAACTGAATTTTTAAGGATCTAGAGCTTAGATTTTGCTAATATATAAAGTATTTAATACCAAATATTTATAAATTTTAACTAGGTAATCAATTGTGAATAAGAGAAAAATATTAGTCCCATTAGGGGATAAGTCATACGAAGTAACTCTAGAAGCAGGGATACTGAATAATATCAGCGAAGAACTTTTAAAAATTGGAATAACAAAGAATAGAAAAATACTTGTGATTTCAAATGAAGAAATATCAAATTTGTATGGAGAAAAATTTTTAAATAATTTAAAAGATAATAAATTTCAGGCCAAAATGTTCCTTATCAAGGCTGGAGAATCATATAAAAACTTAAAAACCTTAAGTGAAATATATGATGTAGCATTTGAATTTGGCTTAGATAGAAATTCAATAATTATTGCCCTTGGAGGAGGAATTGTTGGAGATGTAAGTGGTTTTGCAGCTGCGACTTGGCTGAGAGGTATCGAATATATTCAGATTCCAACAACATTATTATCAATGGTTGATTCATCTGTAGGAGGAAAAACAGGAGTGAATCATCCAAAAGGTAAGAATTTAATTGGAGCTTTCAATCAACCTAAAGCAGTTTTTATTGATCCAGAAACTTTAAAAAGTTTGCCCAAAAGAGAATTTAGTGCAGGCATGGCCGAAGTAATAAAATACGGAGTAATAAGAGATAAAGAACTTTTCGAATACTTAGAAATTGAAAAAAACAAAAATGAACTTATAAATCTCAAAAATGAATATCTAATTAAAATAATTAATAGTTCAATTAAAACAAAGTCTCAGGTTGTTTCTCAAGACGAACATGAAAATGGTGTTAGAGCAATATTGAATTATGGTCATTCTTTTGGTCACGTTATTGAAAATTTATGTGGATACGGCAAATTTCTACATGGTGAGGCAATATCAATTGGTATGAATATTGCAGGGAAAATAGCAATTGAAAAAGGGTTATGGTCTAAAGAAGAATTAGAGAGACAGCGAATTCTTTTAGAGAGTTATGATCTTCCTACCGAGATCCCCAAAATAAATAAAAAAGACGTTCTAACAATACTTATGGGCGATAAAAAAGTTCGTGATGGCAAAATGAGATTTATATTACCGAAAGAAATTGGTGCTGTTGATATATATGATGACGTAGAAGATTCATTATTTTTAAAGTTTTTTTCTTAACGCAAACAGGTTGAATTTATATTTATTTTCTTCTCATTAAACTTTTTAAAAACAAACCATTTAAAATCACCCAAACAAACAGGATCTACAAGTCTAAGTAATGCCTCTCTTCTTAAAAGAGCATTAGATAAATTCTCCTTAAATTCTTTCTGAATCCCATAAAGTCTCTCTGCCAATCCAAGCGACAACAAAGCCTCGCCTTGTTTAGTTATTCCATCAGTATTAAATCCAAGATTCTCAGCATCATTAATTAAAGTTTCTATGCACACATGAGATGTTAAATCGCAATTTCCAGGTGAATCCAGGACATTATTCTTCATTTTTTGATTTTCATATGAAACTATCGTCCCATCAGAATTCTTAGAGTTATAGTATTTTTTAGCTTCTTTAGCGTAATCAATTATCAATAAAATACCATTATTTATTTTCCCATAAATAGCTTCTAACCATTTTGAGTTATCTACATGCCATTCTGTCGTCCATCCTTCAAGAGCATCTGCAGGCGGAATAGTTATTCCCAACTCACTTTTAGCAAGTTCAAAACTTTTTTCCAATTCACGTGTTATTGGCATTTTATCAAAAAATAATTTATGAGATTTTTTGTCTATAGAAACTGCTTGTCGAATTAATTTTCCCTTTGAGAAGGTTATTCTTTCTACTGGCAAAGCATCCAAAACCTCATTTGCGAGAACTATTCCATTAATATTATTTTCTTCTACTTCATCCAAACCTTTCCATAAAATATCAATACCTAAGTTCAAAAATTCCTCCAATTTATTTTTTTGTTTTTCTACCATCCCTTCATTAGGTTCAATAATTACAAAAGAAATACCTTCTAGAAAATTCTTGCTGTTTTCTAAAAAATATTTAATTAATTCACTCATAAAGCTTCCATCTCCAGCTCCAAATTCAGTTACAGATAATGTCTCATTAGATAAAGAACTACTTTTGAACTGAATCAACCAATCTTCTATTTGTTTACCAACTAAAAAAGCAAAATCATCAGATAAAGATGGTGATGTGACAAAATCTCCTCGAACGCCTAACTCAGCTTTACCGCTGCCGTA
>CACGMX010000009.1 GCA_902574405.1 uncultured Prochlorococcus sp.
AAAAGAACTGTTAAAGATGAAATTATTGATGTAGAAGTTGATACTGATAATAAATAAGATTTTAAATTAAATTAGAGAATATCAGAAATGCTTGAATCCTAAAAATAGGATAACTTTAATTATAATTTTTAAATTCAATATAAAGGGTCTCTATTTTTAATATTTTAATTCGAATTATAAGAAAGTTGTTATGAATCTAAAGCTACCTCGATAGCTGCTATTAAGTTTTCGTCAAACGGTTTAACATTTGGTTTAAATCTTGCAATTACTTTACTGTCTTTTCCTATCAGAAACTTTTCGAAATTCCATTCAACATCTCCTTTAGGTTCAACTTTGTTAAGGGTTGTGTATGGTTCTGTGGTATTGCCTTTGGCATGAACTTTTTCATAGATTTCAAACTTAACACCATATTTTGTTGTGCAAAAATCTTTTATTTCTGAAAGAGAGTCGGGTTCTTGTTTTCCAAAATCATTACAAGGGAATGCAAGTATTCTTAGGCCTTTGCTTGAATATAAATCATGTAGCTTTTGAAGATCCTCATATTGAGCAGTATTTCCACAATAACTAGCTACATTAACAACTAAAATCACTTCCCCTGAATATTCACCTAGTTTTATTGATGATCCGTCCGCGGAGAGAACAGTAGTTTTTTGTACGTCAACTTGCATGTCAAAAAAAATTCACCCTTTGAAGATAGCATTGTATAGACTTTATTGTGTTTACTTTATATGGTGTTTTTGGTTATTTCTTTTATAAGTTTTAATCATTCATTTATTTACCCCTTATAATTAATATTATTAATAAGTTTAAATTTGGACCCTTTAGACCCACTTACTGAAATTATTAATTCCGGTCAAGGTTTTTCACCTGCAATTGCTTTAGAAAGAATTATTTGGGCAATGATTGGAATCTTTTTTTTAGGAGCAATTTCAAGATCAAAAACTAATAGCATGCGAAGTCAAAATTGGTTTGGTAGAAATTTTTTATTTAATTATTCTAAAGATAAAAAAATTACAGATGATACATCTTCACAACCTTCAGGCGATGACGAATAATTTTTATATATATGAAAGAATCAATTTTTTCTAAAAAGAGAATTTTATTGCTTGGTAGTGGCGAGCTTGGAAAAGAATTAGTAATAGAATCCAAGAGATTAGGATTAGAAGTTATTGCTATTGATCAATATGAAAAAGCGCCTGCAATGCAAGTTGCTGATTATTCAAGAGTAATTGATATGAGAGATAAAAATATTTTAAAAAATGCTATAAAAGAATTCAAGCCTGACTATGTTGTCCCAGAAATAGAGGCACTTTCAATTGAAGCCCTAAAAGAACTAGAGGAGGAAGGATTCAATATTGTTCCCAACGCTAGAACTGTAGAAATTACTATGAATAGAGATAAAATTAGAGACTTAGCTTCAAGAGATTTAAAAATTAAAACTGCAAAGTTTGATTATATTTTTGAATTTGATGATTTAGAAAAAAAAGCAGATGAAATTGGATTCCCACTTTTAATTAAGCCTTTAATGAGCTCTTCAGGGAAGGGACAGAGTTTGGTTGAAACAAAAAATGATTTACAAAATGCTTGGGAACAGGCGCGCGCAAATTCAAGAGGAAAGGTTAAAGGTGTAATTATTGAAGAATTTATTAATTTTGATTTTGAGTTTACTCTTCTAACTGTAAGAAAAGAAAATGGTGAAAATATTTTTTGTTTACCAATTGGACATCTTCAATCTAATGGGGACTATCAATGTAGTTGGCAACCTATAGAGATCAAGGAGTCCTTAATTATTGAAGCTAAGAGAATGACAAGTAGAATATTAAATAACCTTAATGGAGCTGGATTATACGGAGTAGAGTTTTTTATAAAAGGAAGTGAGGTTATATTTTCAGAACTATCTCCAAGACCACACGATACTGGTATGGTTACATTAGTTAGTCAAAATATTAATGAATTTGAATTACATTTAAGGGCTTTTTTAAATTTGCCAATACCGCATATAGATCTAATAGAACCCTCTGCAACCAGAGTTATTCTCTCTAATCAAGAGTATCTAAATCCTATTTATGAGGGTCTTAATGAAGCATTAGAAATTGAAAAGACTAAAGTGCTCATTTTTGGTAAACCAGTTTCCAGAAAAGGCAGAAGAATGGGTGTTGTTCTCTCATCAAATTCTGACATTAATTTGGCTAGAAAAAATGCAGATGAAGCTGCTCGTAAAATAAAAGTCAGTACTACATAAATATTAAATAAAAATAACGAAAAAAATACTTATTTCCTTTGTTTTTGTTCTATGTCTCTCTGGGTATTATTTGAGTATGTTCTTTATTTCACAATGATAGAAAATTATAAAGGTTGGGAAATAACTTTAAATTGGGATAATAAAGATTATCTAAAGAGGGATACTACTAAAAGTAATTTTTTTAATCAAAAGGAAAAATGGATTGGTGTTCACTTAAATGGTGAAAAAATCTATGGTGCTTCTTTAAAAGAAATTAGGCATATTATTGATTACCCTAGTTTACATGCAAAGTAGGTTAAAAGATTTTTTTAATTATCCTGATTATTTTCATTATCTTCAATTAGTTCATTCGCGAGTTTTCTTAAATCTCCCTTAATCGAGACCCATGTAAAGGCGATTATGAAAATTGAAGCAGATATTGCAACTGTGATTTTTTCGATAGGTGACATTCCAAGTGCAATAGCAAACATTTCAAATCAAATAATAATTTTTCATTATATTGAATTTTTTTTAATAGTTAGAATCAATTTTTTTTTTGCAATGATATTTAATTATTCAAAATATAATTAATATAATTTAAATTACTAATTTTATTTATTGTTTCTGATTTCAATTTTATTCATTAAGATTAAATTATGAAAAAAAAAAAGTGCCCCCAATGTAAAAATTTAATTTTAATAACATCCCCTACATGTTTATATTGTGGCAGACCTAATAAATTTATAACTAAGGAATACGTAAATAAAAAGTGGAATAAAGATACTAATAAAAATGTATTTGATTATATTTTTATTAATAAGTATCTTGTATTTATTTTATTTTTAATATTTACAATTATTGTTATTATATTTAATTAAATAACATCAATATATTAATCTATAATTGCATCTAACACTTCTTTAGTATTTGTTGATAGTTTGTTTTTTTTAATTTGCTTTATTGTTTCAACCATATTACTTTTGTAAGGGTCTGAATAATAATTGTATCTACTAAATACTTTCACAAAACGGGAAATTACAATTGGATTTAATTTGTCAAAATCAATTATCTTTTTAGCAATATATTTATAACCAGAACCATCAATTGCATGAAAAGTACTATTTCTTGTTACGAAAGAATTTAATATAGCTCTTAAAGTGTTCGGTGATTTTGAATCAAAAAACTTATTTTCAAATAATTTTTCAATGCTGCTTGTTTTCTCATCAATTTCTATAGATGCATTGAATGAGAACCAACTATCCAAAACGACACTATTATTTTTCCATTTATTAAAGAATATATTTGAAATAAGTTTTCGTTCAGTACAATTAATCCTACTGAATGAATTCAATGCAGCTTTTGCTAGCGTCATCGAATTACTATCGACATAATTAATTATTTTGCTTTTAATTTCTTCATCATGACTGTGTAATAGTAGTTTCCAAATAGTTTCGATTAGTTTTCTTTCATTTTTACCTTCTGGCCACTTTTTATCTAGATTTTTCTCTATTTCTTCGAGCTTAAAATATAATTCTTTTTTTAATTTGGTACCGAATAAATGATTTAATTCGTCAATAGTTTTATATATCTTTATAGGATCTATATTTTCCATCTCCGATTCAATTTCAGCAAATGTCGGAATATTTAGTAATTCTGATAAAAGGGATAAATTAATATCTTTATTTTTTATAAATGTTATTAAGGTGCTTATTAATTTATTTTCAATTTTATGATTTGGTTTTTCATTTAATCTGCATAAAATAATTTTTTTATAAAATACTTTTACAGTATTAGATAGTGTAAAAAAATCTTTTTCATATTTTAGGATTAAAAATTTTTCGTCCAAGGTAGTGTCCGATTCCCACTCAACAGGTGAAGAGAATTCGCGAAAATAAGTTACTAAAGGAATTTGGAGGTGAGATCTTATATTCCTAAAAATAAATGCATGTTTTTTTGTTTTTAAAACAACCGTTTTTTCTATTTTTTTATTCTTACTGCAAAATATAGCCAGATTTATAGGAATTATTAGAGGTAAATCATTATATGGGTTCTTCTTTATTGGATTACTTTGAGAGGCTTCAATTGTAAGTTTTTCGCCTTTTTGATCCCAGATTCTCTTAAATTTAATTTTTGGGGTCCCATTTTGCTTGTACCAGATTTTAAACTTTTCAGGATCGATTTCCTTATTATGTTCTAAAATTTTATCGACAAATTGTTCTATTGTTGCTGCCTTTCCATCATATGTTGAGATGTAATTACTAAATCCTTTATAGAAATTTTTATCTTTTACAAGCTCATTAAGCATTCTAATTATTTCTGCTCCTTTCTCGTAAATCGTGGTCGTATAGAAATTATCTATTTCTTGATATTTTTCAGGCATTACAGGATGTGATGTTGGACCGGAATCCTCTCTAAATTGATTTCTTCTAAGAAATTTCGCATCATCAAGTCTCTTGATTTCACGATCATGAACGTCTGCAGTGAATTGTTGGTCTCTGAATACTGTTAAACCCTCTTTTAGAGATAGTTGAAACCAATCCCTACAAGTCACTCTATTCCCTGTCCAATTATGGAAATATTCATGGGCAATCACGCCCTCTATTCTTTCTAATTCTTCATCAGTTGTTGTTTCAGAATTAGCGAGTATTAGTTTTGAGTTGAAAATATTGAGACTTTTATTTTCCATTGCTCCCATATTGAAGTGCCTGACTGCAACAATATTGAACAATGACAAATCGTATTCAAGATTATATTTATCCTCGTCCCACTTCATAGATTTCTGTAAGGAACTTATTGCATGTTGAACATATTTTTCATCGCCATACTCAACATAAATATTTATTTTTACTTTTTTATTCGATTTTGTTATGAAATTGTCTTTTACACAATTAAGTTTCCCTGCTACTAATGCAAATAGATATGAGGGTTTCGGATATGGGTCTTCCCAAATTATTTCATGTCGATTATTTGTAAGATTATTTTCTTTTACGACGTTACCATTTGAGAGTAAGACAGGATAATCATTCTTGTCTGCTTCAATTCTTACTGTGTATTTGCTTAGAATATCGGGCCTATCAGAATGAAAACTTATTCTTCTAAAACCCTCTGCCTCACATTGCGTAGTTATAATTCCATTGCTCTCATACATACCTAAAAGGGATGTATTTTCTTTCGGTTTAATTATTCCTTCTGTTTTTAATAAAAAATTATCTTTGTTTATATTTTCAATTTTTAAGTTATTTTTTTGCTGTTTATAGTATTCCTCTTCTATTAATGAGTCATCTATAAATATTTTTTTTATTAATATATCCGTACCATCTAAAATAAGATTTTTGGTATTCTTATTTTTTTTTACTAATTTAAGTGTAGTTGTAACATAAACAGCATTTTTCTTAATTACAAAGTCCAAAAAAATTTCTGGTATTTCATAATCAAAAACTTTGTAATCTTCAAGTTTTATATATTTTGAAATGTTCTTTTGGTTTTTTTGATTGTCCATCTTTACAAAGAAGTTCAGTAGTGAAAAAATCTTTAATACTTATTTTGAAATTATAAGTTAGAATTTTCACCTTCTGATTGACAAAAATGTGCTTTAATCTCTCCAGAAGGAAGTACTTCGTATAAAGAAGGATTATTAATGTTAGGCGATCCGTCCTTATTAAATTGGTACCTCCAATCCCATTTTTTATCTGTAAAGGAAATATAATCTTTCCTAAGAGAATATGGAAGCATAAGCTTTTTTTTATTCCAATTAATATTTATAAATGCTCCTGGCTTTAACTCAGATATCTTTTCTACTATGGAAAAGTCACCATTAATATTATTTCTCATCACAAGATTAAGCTTTGAATTCTCACATACATAGCTACTATTTAAAGCTAATAAAAGTATTGAGGAAATAAAAAATGAAAGAATTTTTAGAGCTCCTTTTAAGGTAGATTCACTTGCTAGCCAAATGATTTAATTAAAGTTCATTTTGGATCAATTTAGATCATAATAGATTGCATACTCTTTAGATCTACAAGATTACAATTTAATTCCTCTTCATAATCCTGTACTGAAATAAAATTATTTAAAAAACCTGAATATTTTGCATCTCCGCCTATTGTGCTTGAAAGTATATATTTTGGATTGAATTTGTTAATCAATTTCGGGATTACATCAGCACCTTTTACAAAAGGTCCTACTAGGGGTAATTCTAAATTTTTTGTAGGAGTAATGACTGCATCAAGACTTTGCTTGTTTAAATTTTCATCAAGATATCCATGGGGTTCTATATAAAACCCATTATTTTGATCATCTTTAACAATATATCCGTTTTCTATTTGTGGTACTGGAGCCCCAGCAGTGGCTTCAAAATTTAAACTAAAATTATTTGTCTTTTCAGTTGGCTTAAGCACTTTAATTGAGTTAAAACCAATCTTTTTTAATGTTTCAAAAGCACTTTTAGGGCAAATTATAGGAATATCCTTTCTAAACATTTCTAGTGTTGGAACATGACAGTGGTCTGGTAAACCTTGGGTTAATAAAATAATATCTATTTTTTTATCTATTGAAATTTCTTCTTCTAATGATCCTTTGAAAAACCACTCACCTGGAGGAAATACTAAATCTCCTTTGAGCCAAGGATCAATAATCAAATTGGTTTTTTTAAATTTTATAAGCCAACCATTTGAACCAAGATAGGTTGCTTCAAAAGTCATTATCAATTTATTGTTTATTAGACTATAGGGTAATTTTGGCTTTATCGAGAAATTACTAATTTAGATTAGTTTGCTTCATTTAAGATTTGAAAAGACTTTCTTTTTAGATTAAATATTAAAACTTGATTATCTTTATAACTAATCTCAAAGTTTTCTTTTTCTAGCATTTGTATTGGTATTAAGGCTAATCCTCCTGTTCCTGAGAATATGATTGGAATGGTGCTATTTTTAGTCCCATTCATTTTTTGTAAGTCAATTGCTTGACAAACCATTTTTCTGGCTTTATCAAATCCGTAGTCTTCTATTAATTCAGGCCATAAAAAGTTAACTAATTGATATTTCGAAAACTCAATTTGTAATGTTTTCATTAAAAAATAATAGATATGTAGGGATTAATTACGATATTTAGTTAATTATTATTTTTAAACCTATCCATAACTAGTTGCAACATATCCACTACATCACCATCGGTTAAATTTAAATCCTTCTTTAAATCATTGCATGTTAAATTCATTTCAAGTGCAGCTTCAGCCATATGATTAACTTTTTGGTTATCACCGCCCAATGAAATAAAGGGATTGAAGTTTTCTATCATTTAATACTTGCTATTACCATCTAGTTCTAGCTAAGAAATAATCAATTATCATTTATTGATACAGAAGCTTATAAATATGTTATTTAATATTTAGAAAGTTTTTATTTTTAAACTAGGGATACTGATATACCTTTTGATATCAATGCAAATCTTCTTGCTCTGACTAGTAAAGGAAATATCAAATTTGTTCGTTTAGTTGATTTAAACACTTTAGAAAGTATCAAAAGTAAACTACTTGAGGGATTATTTATCTGTTTGCAAATAGTATTAATTGCATCTGCCCCATGAAAGATCTCTTCATCTTTCAAGAGAATAGCTCCTTTATCTAGGTCATAACCTTTATCTAGAAGGGATTTAATTAGAGTTAAATTTTTACGACCATCAAGAATTTTAATTTTATTTAACTTGCTTTTGATCTCAAGGAGCTCAGCAAAATGATTGCAAAATGGACATTCTCCGTCGTAAACAAAGGTATAGTTTGAAGTCATTAGAGAAAAATAGTTTAGCCGATATTAAGTTGCGGCAAAAAAAGTTATGCCTAGATAATAAAACAAATAATAAAAATTTTGTGGATTTTTTATAAAGGGATAGTTAAACGATTCTATTAATTACGAAGAAATGTCTCAATATGGGTATATTTTTCATAAAAATCTGTATGCTTACTCGGAGATATTATGTTTTAAAATCATGAATTTATTAGCTTCTTTTGCTATTGGTGGTTTTGTTCCTTCTGCAGCTTATGTTGGAATTGGATCTATGGTTCTTTTTGGCCTACTTTGGATTATTGTTGGACCAAACTATAGCAAATTAGACCCTGATCAATAAATTATCAGATTTAGTTTAGATTCTAAAAGACTCATTTGAGTCTTTTTTTTTGCGGTTTTTAAAATTTATTTTTAGAATCAACCTAAATTTTATCTCGCCAAAGAAATGTTGTTAAACCCTTTTTATCCATTTACTTTTTTGAAAATCTCTTCTCTTAAAGCTACTATTGTTTTTCTATCAATACTTTTAATTAAATCTAATTTGCTTAGATTAAAGGGTGGACTAATAGGAGGTCTTTTTGCCTTGATACTTATATCGGGGATTTTTGCCTCTAGTACCATAGCTTTAGGATCTTTAGTTTATGCCTATCGATTAAAGAAAAATTCTAATTCTGATGACAATCAAATGCAGGATTTAGAAACTGTTAATGTTTAAGATATTTTGTGAATCAAATTCAGGTGGATAATTTAAAATGGAGTTCCAGGTACAAAATGCAAGACTAAAAATCCAAAACCGGCAGCAAAAACTATTGATACTGCGATGATTAGAAGGCCTGATGCCATCCCCCCTTCATTAAACGCCATTTAGTTAGTTATTTTTAATTAATAATAGAACATATTTGTTCCAAGGTAATGGTTCTAATTACTTATATATCATCCAAATTTATTATTAATGGTGAATAAAAGTAAAAATATGGAAGTTAATGAGATGATAAAACCAAATATTATTAATGGCTTAGATTTGACGTTTTCTTCCTTCTTAAGCTTGTTTTTTGATGAAGGAAAATTTTTATCTTTTTTTTTATAAATAAGATTGGGAAAAGGTTTAATCACGATAAATTTTAGATTTAAGCTAATTACCCTAAAGTTTTGAACAAATCTTTATGGTAATCAACAACATTTTGACAACTTATTACAGGTGTAAATTCCATGTGAATGCCAAATTTGGCTCTCCATGGAGCAAAATGCTCGAAAATTTCTTTATCACTCTCCGCCTTACATAGACAAACTACTCTACCCTCCCCTGGAGCATGAACTCTAAATAACATTTCAAATTTATCTGTTTTATCTGATTTTGCAATTTCACCGTTTTCCCAAGCTTCTACAAATAATTGATAAGCTTTCACTTGATTGTCAATATCTGGAAATTGGCAGTCAGCAAGAAATAATTGCATTGGAGTGTTTTTAAGATTACACACATTATCCCTCAAATACTTATTTATTTATGTGACTGTTTGAATTTGAAGATCAGAAAAAGAATATTTTCCTAAATAATGTGTGAAGAGAGAGTCTCAAGAAATTTTCCTATATCTTTTTTATATAAACTATCTGTGATCTTTAAAGAGAATAATTCATAATCATTTATATCTTTTTTTTTATTAAAATTAATATTTCCCTTTAATGAAATATTTTTCATGATTTTATTGATCACTATTTAAAATTTAAACAAATATAAGTAAAAGACAAATTTCTTTACATTATGTTTTTTATGAGAAATTTCTAAAGCTAATAAATAATAATTAATTTATTTAAGAGTTAATTAATTTTCCTAGGATATATAAGAAGGAATTAGTTAAAGAAAAAATTACAGTTAATAGGGATGCAATAACAGGTAATAAATTGAACCACAATTGCGAAGTTGTCATTTTTGAATCAATAGGCAGAAAATTGGTTCTTTTTTTAATTCTTATTTGTAACCAAAAAATAGATAATGGATAAATAATTCTTGAGAAAGTAATTATCAATGAAGGCAAAATACCTTGTTTTGAATAAAGTATAAATCCTGAAAAAAAGTATAACGCCCAAATTAGAACCCTTTGAATCAGAATTAATCCCTTGCTTTTGCCAGACATTATTAATTATTTTTTATAATTTTAGTCATTTTATATCTTTCGAAAAAAATGTTATTTATAATTACTTTTTCTTTACGTATAATTTTCCATGCATTTTTAAGAAATAATTCATAACTTATTAAACTTGCTTCAGTTGAAAGAGAATCTAAACCCTCTTTTTTAGCTTCATCTTCTAATTTATGAAGTAGGTTAGAGCCGTATCCTTTTCTTTGGAATTTGCCTTTACAGTAAAATAATGCAATTCTATTGGCAGGATATCTTGTGGCAAAAGCAATAATTATTCCTTTTTTACTTAGAAGCCATCCCTTTCCTTTAGTTATTGACTTATCAAAATTTGGATTATTCCAAGCTTGGCTTGACCAGGCCCTTTTTTGCTCTTGACTATAAATTTTTTCATCTAAAGATTGAATCGAATCAAAATAAACCTTCTTTAATTCCAGTTGATCTTTACTAGTAATTTGTCTTAGATTCATAAACAAATTTTCTATTTAGTATGCCTAGTAAAAATATAGTCGCAATTGGAGGAGGAGGGTTTGGACGTTCTTTAGGCTCTCTTGAAATTGAAAAATATATAATTTCATTAATTAATAAAAAAAGACCAAAAATTTGCTTTATTCCAACAGCATCTGGTGATAGTAGTTTGTACAAACTAAATTTTTATAGAGCATTTTCCAAACTCGATTGTATAACAAGTCATATTGATTTTTTCTCTAGAACAGAAAACTTAGAAGAAAAAGTTTTAACTCAAGACATCATTTATGTTGGCGGAGGAAATACTAAAAGTATGTTAGCTGTTTGGAAAGAATGGAATTTACATAAAATTTTGCGAAATGCTTATGAAAAAGGAATTGTAATGAGTGGTGTAAGTGCTGGGGCTATTTGTTGGTTCGATAAAGGTATTACTGATTCTTATGCTAATGAATTAGCCATAATTGATTGCTTAGGCATAGTTGAAGGTATTGCCTGCCCGCATTTCGATGAAGAGAAAGAGAGGGAACCTTACGTTAATGATGTTATTAAGAGAGGAGTTATTGAATCTTGTATATGTATTGAGGGCAATTGCGCCTTGCATATTAAAAATGATTTTGACTATTCCTCAATTGATTTTGGTAATGGTAGAAACTGCTTTAGAGTTGTAAGGAGAAATAATATTGTAAAGAAAGAAATTCTTTGAACAGAAAATATTTTTAATATCTTTTAGATCTCATCATTCTTCGAGATAGAAGTAAATTCAATCCCCTTGTATTTTACGAAAGATGCAGTCCATACTTCTTTTGAGAGATTGCCAAGGTATTTTAGAAACTGTTGTGTATCTCCATCTCTTATCCATTCAGATTTAATGAATGGAAGCTCTTTCTGCATTCTTTTAGGATGCATATGAACAAGGAGCAAACCTTTTTCTTCAGAAGCCCTTTTTAAAGCACCTTCATCACTTCTTTGAAACACTCTCATTAGAAGATTTAAAATTACCTCTTCTCCAAGTTTCTTAAAATTTTCTAATTCCTCTAAATTATCTTTGATTTCTTTACCTCCAAGAGGCATTGCTCTAACTAAGTTTTGCTCTATTAAAGCTATTGCAATTAGATAATCTTGGCTAGCCATATTCTAAAATAATACTTTTTTTTGTTATTCTAACCTCTCGAGTTCATGAAAATCTTTCATGGATTAGATATCTACGATAAGAAGAAAGGAAATAATTTATTAATTATTTTCCAATACAATTAAACTATTATTTTTTTTAATTAGTAAAACTAAAAATTTTATTTGTCATGAGGTTTTTTTTATTTTTATTTTTCGGTATTTTTGTAGGTCTTTATTTATCATGGCCTGGTTTAGTAATACTAGATAATTGGAAATGTTTTAATCAAATTATTTCAAAATCTGCAGATGATAAAATTTCTTTAAAAGCTGCATTAGAGATTTCCCCTAGTTATTTTCTAAAGTCTAAGAATAAAAAGATGACTTCCAAAATAAGAATCGTAGCAGATGCATGTTTTCGTTAATATGTTGAATGACTAAATATGACTACTAAATAATGAACAATAATATAAGATTTGAATTATCATTTAAAAATATTTCTCAGTTAGAAGATAAACTTAATTTCTGCAAATTAAACAATATCAAAAATATTAATATTCCATGTAAAGGACTTATAAAGAAGGATTTATTTAATTCAACTATTAAATATATATCAAAAAACTATAATGAATTTAATGTTACTTATCACTATAGTCTTTATCATCAATATTCAAAAAATAAAGAAAAATCCTATCAGGAATTTTTAGATTTTGTTAAGAGTTCTCAGACTAATAAAAATTATGAAATTCTTCTTGTATCGGGATCAAATAAGAAAAAAAACTTTGACTCAGTTGATGTATT
Source organism: uncultured Prochlorococcus sp. (assembly GCA_902574405.1). Lineage (GTDB taxonomy): Bacteria > Cyanobacteriota > Cyanobacteriia > PCC-6307 > Cyanobiaceae > Prochlorococcus_A. The sequence continues at coordinate 12,516 of CACGMX010000009.1, forward strand.
AGCTTATTTAAAAAAAGAAAAAAATATAAAAGTTAAATTAGGTATAGCTTACAATCCATATTTGAAAAAATATTATAATATTTCTTCAGAAAGAGAAAGGTTCGAGAAAAAAATTTCGACTGGGCTAATAAATTCAATTTGGTTTCAATATGGTACAGATATTAAAGTTCTTCAGAATGAGCTGAATTACCTTAAAAACGTAGCAAAAGAAGAAAAATTAAATTTATTTGGAAGTTTATTTATTCCTTCTAAACAATTTATAGCACGGTTTAAATTTCGTCCTTGGAAAGAGGTATATATATCTGAAAAGTGTTTATATGCCTTGGAGAATTTTTTTGATTTCACAAACGATTTAGTTAGTTTTTATAAAAAAAATAATATTACACCTGTAATTGAATCTGATTTTTCATCATCAGAGAAACTTTATTCTGTTTCTAGTTTTTTAGAAAATGAAAGATAATTTCTGTCATCATTAAATCTATGAAAAGTGATGTTACATATGACTTATTAATAATAGGTGGTGGTATATCTGCGTGTGTTTTCGCTTCGAACTATCTGAAAAATAATAGTACAAAAAAAGTTGGATTGATTGAAATTGGTCGTGGACTTGGAGGGAGATCAAGTACAAGAATAAGCAAAAAATATAAAGGTTGGAAACTAAACCATGGTTCTCCAAATTTCAATATATCTAACAGTAAAAATAATCTTCTATTAAAAAGATATATTGATGAATTATTGAAAAATAAATGTATAAAAATTGAAGACTCAGATATATTTTTTCTAAATGAGGATTCTAATTTAGATTTAATAAAAAGATATGAATTTTCTTGTGGGGTTAATTATCAATCTTTAGATTCTATGAGTGAATTATCAAAAAAGATAATTGAGTCAAATAATTTAAAAGAGAAAATTGATTTTTTCTTTGAAACTTTAATAGTTGATATGAAATTTAATGATAAAGAATGGTTACTAACATCAAAAAATGGCGAAAAATTCAAGTCTAAATATCTAATTTGTTCAACTAATTTGTTGTTACATAAGAGGTCTTTAAAAATATTAAACGTAAATCAAATTCCATTAAGAAAAGCTATTCCTATTAATAATGATAAAAACATAGATTTAATATTGAATTCCTTAGAAGAACAAACATTTATTCCCAGGTTAACTTTTTTAATTTATACAAATGATAATTATAGTTATAAAGATTATTATTCTAAAAAACAAAGGTATTTTTATTTAAAAAATAATTTAGAAAAAAAATATGGATTTGAAAGAATTATTTTTCAGCTGCAAGATAATAATAAATTAGGAATTGTAGTACATTCAAAAAACTCAGACTTAATTAATTCTTATAAAAGTTCAAAAGATGAAGAAGTTTTTAAACAAAAAATAATTACAAATTTTAATAAACTGTTTGAAGACAATTCTTTAGTAAATAAATTAACTTTTGATGAAAAAATATCTATCATGAAATGGAGAGCTTCACAGCCTTCTGGCCTTGCCGTACCATTATCTTTACAATTAAGTAAAAAATATAGAATTGGATTTTGTGGAGACTGGTTTGAAGGTGATGGATTTGGCAGAATTGAAGGCTCAATTTTAAGTGCTTTAATATTAGAGATGAAAATTAAAGACTTAATTAAATAACTTTTTTAGAATGTGATCTATATCAGTGTTCTTTTCAATAATGAATTTATTTGTATTATTTTTTATACTATCAGGTTCGAATTTTTCGTAATAAATGCTCCAAGATTTTAGGAAATCATTCTCAGCTTGTTTTTTATCCTTACCCCTTTCTTTTATATCTCTTTGGACAACTCTTTTCATGCAAACATTTTTTTTAGTTTTTATTTCTAAAAAAATATAATCCCTATTATATAAAGTCTTTGAAAATTCTTTAGCAAATATACCCTCAACAATTAAAAAACTAATATTATTTGTTTCGTTTAAAATATTTTGAATTGTTTTATTTTCGAAATTATAATATCGATCACAGATTGAAATTCCATTCTTATAAATAAAATCAAAATCTTTTTTGAATAATTTGTTATTAAAACTAATACTTCTATCATAAAAACCTTCTACAAATTTTGATAGTATTTTACTTAATAGCCCTGTTTTATAGTAATTGTCGGTACTTAATACAAAACCATTTTTATTTTTTTTTATTAATTTATTTGATAATGTTGTTTTACCGCATCCAGAGGGACCACTTATAAATATAAGCTTCATTTTTACGATCTGATCTTTATTAAAACTTTAACTTTACTATTAAAAAAATACTTTTAATTTTTGAAAGTACATTTTTTTATTTTTTATAATTTTTAGTTTAACTTTAAATGCCTTGCAATGGTCTTGTATGCTTGCATTAAGATTAAATATGTGTCTTTATATAAATGTAAGTAAATTATTTCTATTCAATTAGCAATTTTTTATTACTAATATATTCAAATGATTTCTAAATTTCTAAGCAAACTAAAATCAATTCTATTTAAAAGCGCAGTATCCGAGAATGCGCCTTTAAAGAAAGAAAAAAAAGCAACTACGTCTTCAAAATCTTCAAAAACAAAAACAAAAACAAAAACAAAAACAAAAACCAAATCGGTAAATTCTAAAAAAAATATAGAAACTTTAACCACACTTCCAGGAGTTGGAGCAAAAAGCGCAAAGGCTTTGTATGAGGCAGGATTTAAAACAACAAAAGCTGTTATAGCGGCTGATGAAAAAGATCTTCTTGCTGTATCAGGTGTCGGTATAAATCTTGTTAAGAAGCTTAAGAAGCTTAAATAATTATATTTTTTATACTTAACACTTCCAAAAGTTAATAATATTAAAAATTTGCAAAAACTTTAAAAGTTTTGGCAAATCATCTCCTCCTTGCTTTTCTTCTCTGTTGCAACTTTCTTTTGTATTTTTCAATAGGAGTTTCGTGATGCCTAAGTCTTTTTAAATCTGCAAAGATTCCAGATTTAGATACTTGTCTTTTAAATCTTCTAAGGGCAGACTCAATACCCTCGTTTTCTCCAACTGTTACCTGTGTCAAGATTTTCTAAATAAACTCAATTCTAGCACCTCATTAGATAAATTAAAAATTAATACTTTGACTCAATGATTTATTGTTTATTTCCTTATTTTTTTGCCCACTCAACAAATTCTTTTTTATTGCTTTTTATATCATCTAATGATTCAAAATAATATTTTTCCCAATCATCTTTAGGCAGTCCCAGAAATAACATTAGATTTAATGGGTATTGATCGCTATCGGAACAATTTCTAAAATCATCCCTGAATAAAAAGATTTCCTTTTTTAAAGCAATTGCGATACCTAATTCAATCATTACACCTTCATCTGGAGGGTTGCCATTAACAATCGCAAAAATAGAATCACATTCTTTTAAATCATGGAAATTACTTCTTGCAACGTCATATGCCCATTCACCTTCTTGTTTTGTTAATGGTTTTGCTCTCTCAAAAGGTTCAAATACTTCTACATTTAAATCATTGAAGATTTCAATAAATTCATTTAAAAGAGTTTTAGCTTGTTTTGAAAATCCATATGGATTTGCCAAATATAATTTTTTTCTCAATTTAAACCTCTTTTTTTGATGTACTCTTCGCGATCATTTTTAGAATTTAATTTATTTTCCCATGGAAAAACTACCCATTGATTTTTTTGTGATATAAATACTGTATTCCACCATGTTGGTTTGATCTTACTAAATAATACAAAAAACATTGCTCCTTCAATATCCTTGAAGGTTGTCAATGTAAGACCAGTTTCATAAACATCGTCTACTATTAATGAATTCTTTATTGGTTGAGAAATTAATTTGATTTTTAATTTATGGCTTAATGCTACAGCAAGACATAATCCGCCACGAGGAACTCCATATATTCCAGAAAATTCCTTAAATCTACATTTATTAGCTATTTGTTCTACGCTCTTATCAAATTCGTTCCAAGTAAAATAACTTATCATCTTAATTTTCGTTTTTTTCTTTTGTAGTAGCGTAATTTGAAGCGATTACACTTAAAAGTGCTACTACTTGCTCATTTGGACAATGTGTATTGTTTTTTAAATTTTCACATTCACTTATTATCTTGGCGTATGTATCTTCTACTATCCCGTTCATTTGATCGATACTAAAAGAATATGGTTTATTCATTTTTAAATTATTAGTTATTTCATTTTTACTTAAATATCCAACGAAGTAAATATTTTCAGTATTTAAAGATAGAATTATTCCCACATGGGGTCATTTAATTTCTCATTTTTAAGTGAAGATGGAACATAAGTATGTAAAGTTTCAATTTTTATAGCCCATTTTTTAGAGTTTCCCTTTAAACTTTCGCTTTCAATTAGGTTTGTTAGGGGAATCCTTTTTCTAACTTTAAGAAGTCCTAAACAAGCTTCCCAAGCTTCATGATTTTTATAAATATCTAACCAAAAATCAAAAATATTTTCCAAAATTTCTAAAGGGATATCAAATGGAATCCCCATTGAAGGTCTTGCAATTAAAAAATTTTTATTTCTTAGTTCATTTATTAAATTATTAACGTTTAAATTAATAGCTAAAAGAATATCTTTTGCTGATTCATTACCTATTAATTCTTTTCTATGGCAATCTAAAAGATTTTCATCCTCTAAAATATTTTCATCACAATTTTTTATTCCCACAATCCAGAAACCTTCTCCATTTTTCGTTCCACTAGCAAGAAATAGATATTGAGGTGAATTCTCCAAGATTTCAAATTATTTTTTTCCATTATTAACATTTTTTAATTGATATGAAAATAATTTATCTCTGCAATTAACAATATGAAGTCCCCGTGAAAAAAAATTTATTGTTATAATTAGATTTTAGGAAATGTTTGATTTAATAGAATTAAAACTAATGTTTTTAGATCCTACTGATTTAATAATTAACAATATAAATAAGTATCTTTACAGTAAAAAAGCAATTAAATTTATTTTTTCTTAGGAAATAATTTCCCTATTTTCTCCTTTTGCAAGTACTCTTTTTTAGTTCTTATTTTTTTGTCTTCTAAGGATTCTTTATTAATACTTACAGCATAAATAATATAGAAAATCATGCCGGTAAATATTAATCCTACAAAAATAATAAATAATCCTATAGGTTCATTGGGACTGAGTATTTTAAGATCTAAAGCTGTATTTAGGGAAATTATCATCAAAAAACTAATTCCTTAAATAAATTTTTTTGAAATCTAATTGATTTCCTCGTATCCAAAAAATGTTGCATTGTCTGAATTTTTATACCCATTAGCTGCTTCCTGTGGGTTTTGACTGTCAATTTTTCTTGCTTTAGCATGAATCATGTTGAATGGGAAAATTACAGCTCCTACAAAAAGATGAAGGATGAAAAAATCTGAAGGTAATCCATTTGTCCAATCAGGGAAAAATAGCAATGTCATCAATGATTCGTACATATTTGTAGTCAAATAAACCTCTGACCATTATTACTGAACTTGTCGCAATACTTTTAATTATTAATAAATTGAAATTTAATTCCTTTTAATAATTATCAGATTTAATTGAAAAGACAATTTCAAAATACTATTATATTACTTATAAACATTTGATTTATAGCTGTTGTTAAAATTATTATTTGTCTTACTTTTATTTATAATTTTTCAATTAAAACCTGGTATAGGTTTAGCTTTTGACACGTCCGATCCTAGTGTTAGTTTGCTACAAAATAGGATCTCTAATAATTTCTCTAAGAAATATTGCAAAGCTATCCAAAATGGTCTTTCTAAGGATGAAGCAATGAAATCAGCTATTGTAAAAACTGAAAACATTATATCTTTCTCTTACAATCCTCAGAAAAAATGGATTGAGAAAAGTGACTTGGCTAATCAAATTTCATTGCAAGTAGTAAATGATTGTGGATGGTCGTTTGGATTAATTGGAAAGGAGGGGGTTGATTATTTTAAATCATATTTTCTAGAAATTTACGAAAAAACTACTCCTGACAAAAAATTTTCAAGATAAGGTTAATGAATAATATTTCAGATAAATTAGTATTGACAATAATTTTGATTACTATTCTTTTTGTATTTGGGTTGATTTTTTCAGTAAAGTCTCCTGAGAGAAAGATTATAGATTCACCAATAATGTGGAAAGATGATTATTCCAATATCTCGATTTTTAAGAACAATAATATAAATTCAGAAATAATAAGAATAATTTAATAAAAACATTTCTTACTAAAATAAGTATCCTATTTAAGGTTATACAAAAATATTTTTTCTAATTTCAATTAATTTATCATTCATCGTTTAATTTAAGTAGTTCAAAAGAACTGACGCTAGTTTTAAATCATCATTAAACCATGCTCGTATCGCCATAGCTCTTCGAGGATCATAAAAATTTTGATTTCTATACCAACTAAGAACTTCTGAATCTGATTTCTTCCCATTACATGACAAACAACATGGTACGCAATTACTTGTACTGCTAATTCCCCCTTTTGACATTGGGTGAAGGTGGTCGATTGATTCTGAGGGTTTACCGCAATAAATGCATTTATAATTAGTAAGTTTATTAAGTGACTCTTTCCAATTTTTATTACTTGTCTTGTGACAAAACTGATCAAGGTAAATCGCATCTTGCCTATGCATGAAATTCTTGATAATTTTTTCTGATAATAACAGTTTTTATTAACGTATGATTAAAAAAGATAAGATAGGACTTCTTAAAGGAAATGTTTCTTATGAAAAGAAAAATTTTCACTTATTAATAAAAAAGGGCAATTTATAGTTAATGATTTATTTATTAACAATATTATTAGGAAATTTTGATCATTCTTTATTTAGAAGTATTTATATTTTTTTTGTATCGTTTTTTTCTAATACGTTCTCAGCGATTTCTGGAGGAGGAGCAGGTTTATTACAATTGCCTGCATTGATTTTATCTGGAGTTCCCTATTATCAGGCTTTGGCAAGTCATAAATTAGCAACAGTTGCTCTAGGAATAGGGGGTTCCTTAAGAAATTACAAATCTTTAGGTAATGATATAAGTGTTGCTTGGCAAATTTTAATTTTTGGATTACCCGGAGTAATTTTGGGGGCTTCCTTAGTTGAATATATATCAGAAAAGTATTTGTACTTAATTTTAGGAATAATATCCATATTACTAGCTTTTTATTCATTTTTTAAACCAGATTTAGGTTTAGCATCTGGTAATAAAAAGCTTAATTTTGTTCATAAAATTAGATTTTTAATTTTTATTTTTCTTATAGGTATATTAAATGGTTCTATTTCTTCAGGAACTGGATTGCTTGTAACAATACTATTGATAAAGACTTTTGAAATGGATTTCCTTCGAGCTATAAGTATGACATTCTTTACTGTTGGGATTTTTTGGAATTTTGTCGGAGCTGTTTTTTTGGCAAGAATAGGATCTGTTCCTTCAAATATAATGATAGTATTAATTATTGGTTCCTTTACAGGAGGATTTTTAGGCGCTCACCTGTCAAAATTAAATGGGAATATACTTATTAAGAAAACTTTTATAACAGTTTGTATTTTGGTTGGTATTAGCTTATTAATTAAATCCGTAAAAAGCTTTTTATGATTTTATTGAGGATAGCAGTACATTTTCGTAAAGCATTCTGAAGGAGGATTATAAATTAAAAAATTAAATTAATTATTTTCTTTGTTCATTATAAAAGGGGTTAATGAATTACTCATTTGATTAAATAATACTTTTGACTTTATTTAAAAAACAAAAAAAAGGCCTCACATTTGTGGGGCCGGGTGATGGGGAACCTTATTTTTAGACCAAATTCTTAAAAAATGCAACCCCCTATCAGTAGCGCAATTGTAACCTTTCTCAAGCACTACAGATAGTGCTTTATTGATTTTCTTATATAAAAATTTAAAAATTCTAAAAAAATTATGTAATTTTTAAGTTAATGAGAAAAAATCTTATCTTATGATTTCAAAATGTTTTTGGGAAATTTTACTTGTTAAAAATGTCCTGCACAGTATCATTCGTAAGAAGTTTGCTAATAAAAAGCTTTAATGATTGAATTAACTTTGCTAACTCTTTTAAATTATGTTGGGGATAATTTCTGTGAGTATAGAGATCTAGGCCATGATAATTATAAATCTTTACTTCTTTCCTACAGTGATGCAAGTAATAGATTTGGACCATTAGAGGTTAAAAAGGTTATTGAGAAGTCACAAAATTTTAAAGTTACGGCTGTTGCTATTGCTGCAATTAAGTGCCCTCAGCACATAGTTAAGTAATGAAGTTTGAATTAAAAACTGAAAATGAAAATTATACAAAATTAATTTCACAATTTTTCGGTATAGTTTTTTGTATCACTTTAATAATATTCATTTGTGATGTTGCACTCAAATTAGGAATCATATCTAGAAATCATAAAATCCAATACAACTGTAGGATTTTATCTGTTGAAAAATCTAAAACTAATTTTAAGAAATTATCTCGGCTTTCTAATCTGAAAAGTAAACAACAAATTTGGGAATTTTGCAGGGTGGTTATTAAATAACAGTTAGCTAGATGCTGATGAATAGAATTTTAATGCAAATAACCAGAACTTTCTTGAAGTCATAAGAAATACTGAAGCAACAATAACTTCAAGCAATATTTTCCACAATTGAGAAAGTCCTAGAAAAACTTCAGAAGGAATTGTCGTTATAAAAGCAATAGGAATGATAATACTAAAAAAAACTCTTAATGAAAATGAAAATGAATTTAGAGGAAATCTTCCAATATAAAGAAATGATCTTAATACTTCTATTGCATTCCAGGTCTTAACAAACCAAATAGTAGTAGTAGATATAAAAAACCATAGGCTATATAAAATACAAATCGAGCAGCTTATCGTAATCAAGGATAGGCTTAGAAAACTTATACTTAAATTTATTTGATTTATTCTTATGCAGAAGAGCAACAAGAAAAATCCAAGCATTATTTCTAAAAATCCAGATGGATTTATTTTTTTTAACGAAATAAAAAATTGACTATCAATAGGTTTTAAAAGTACGAAGTCTAATGTTCCTTCTCTTATATGTTTAACTATTTCTGTGAGATTAGGATTGAACCATGTATTTGTTATTCCATTCAAAATTGTATAAATAGCTTGTATTATTAGTGCCTGTTCAAATTTCCACCCTCCAATATATCCATTATTTTGAAAGAAAATAGATAATAGAAAAACACTCCCTATTAAACTTAAAATAGCAGTAATTAAATCAACTAATATATTTGTCTTATACTCCAATTCAGAAGCTAAAGAAGTATGTAAGAATTTTTTATAAACTTTTAAATATTTTCTTAAATTCATGACCCCATTGCTGTATATTTTTTCGTTCCTTCAGACCAGATTTTCTTAAATAATGGTAAAAGTAATAAAATCCATAGAATTTGCATACTTAAGCCTCCACTAATATTTGTTTCATTACCTGACAGTAAGTTCGCAGGGAAATCAATTAGATATGGAAAAGGAGTTAAATAAATCCAAGATTTAACATAAGCAGGGAATGAGACTACTGGTGCTAAAAGACCTGAGAGAAATAAAGTTGGAATAAATAACAATCTTTCTATCGATGATGCTTTCTCTGTCCAGAAACATAGACATGCAACTATTGACTGAATTAAAAATTGAATCAAGAAGGATAAGAAAGTAGATAATATCGATAACAGTAAAATACCTAAATTTGGTATCCATAAACTTTCTGGATTAAAAATAAAAAAGAAAAATGCGATTATTAGTGCGAAAGGAAATCTTGTTATTTGTTCAGCAAGGTGCTGTGCAAAGTATCTGAAAAATGGATTTAAAGGTTGGATTAAATACGGAGATACTTTCCCCATAAGAGAATCCTCTTCAAAACTAAATACAACCCAAACTACAGAAAACTGTCTTACAAAAAAAGCACATAAGAAATACCTAGAAAGCAAAACATCACTAATGTTTATGGATTCATTAAGATTATTGTTTGTCCAAATGTTTAACATGAAAAAAGGAATAATCCCTGAAATTGCCCATAATGCAATTTCTACCCTATATTCCAACATATTTGAATATTGGACTTTTAATAAGGTGAATATTTTACGGTTAATCAAATTAGATAGCATAATCTTTTTTGATTAATACCTTCCCAATAACTTCATCTATAGGTGGTTCATTTATAAAAAGGTCTTCAATATCAAAATTATTTAGGATAGTTTTTAGTGAAGAGGTAACAGAGTTGTTTTCAATTTTGATAGTGATTTCATTCTTTATTTTATTCTTAACAGTAAAACCGAAATTTTCTAATTTAATTGCATCCTCTTCTGAGCGACAAACTATTAATATTTCTTTAACAGGAGAAAGTTTTTTTAATAACAGGTCAAGTTTCCCATCATATGATATCGCACCTTCGTGCACACATATAACTCTCTTGCATAGCGATGTAATATCTTTCATGTAATGACTTGTTAGGCATATCGTTGCATTAGTTTCTTTATTATATTTTTGAAGGAATTTTCTTAAATTTCTCTGCGCGTTAATATCTAATCCAAGTGTCGGCTCGTCTAAAAATAGAATATTTGGTTCGTGTATCAAAGCAGCTAGTAATTCTGATTTCATACGCTGACCTAGTGAGAGTTTTCTAACAGGTATAAAAAGCTCTTCATCAATTTCAAGCATTTCTGATAGTTTTTTTATTCTCTTTTTAGCTTCGAACTTATCTAAGTCATATATTGATGCATTCAAGTAGAATGATTCAATTGGTGGAAGATCCCAAATAAGCTGTTGCTTTTGTCCCATTATTAAGGTGATATTCTTTAGAAAATTTTCTTTTCTCCTGAAGGGTAAGTAGCCTGAAACCAATATTGAACCTTCACTAGGATATATTAAGCCACAAAGCATTTTTAATATTGTTGTTTTACCAGCTCCATTGGCACCTAGAAAACCAACTATTTCTCCTTCATTAATTTCAAAACTTATATCTTTTATAACTTTTAAACTTTTTGTTTGTCTTTTAAAAAAATGTTTAATTGTTCCTTTT